>NZ_CAAKGZ010000024.1:0-227111 GCF_901007645.1 Pseudomonas sp. FG-3G | reverse complement strand
CCGAGCGGGAGCAAGCTCCCTCGCCACAAGAGCCAACCCACAAGCGCCAGGTCACAGGAGACCGCAAAGGCTGCGGGCATAAAAAACCCGACATCATGGTCGGGTTCAATGAAGACGGGCTGTATCACTTTTGTTCGGCAGGCTTGACCAGTCGTTTTTCCAGCTCGCTGCAGGCTTTCTGGATCATGTCTTCGGTGATCGGTACTTCGCGCCCTTGGGCGTCGATGAACGAGCAGCCCAGAGACTGGTCCGGTTGCGTGCGGATCACTTGAATCTTGTCGTCGCTGCTGTGTTGCAAGGACATGGCCTGTCTCCTCATCAGGTTGTGTGCCTATTTTAGTGTCGCCAGGTGACCGAGCCATGACACTCCTTGTAGGTTCATGGCGACAGCTCCACTCAATCAGAAACACGGTCGCGTTTCCAGCCAGACTTTAGACCGATAACATCTAGCCTCTAGTCGCTACGGTCATATTTAACCTGACTCATTCTGATTCAACCAAGTTCCGCTGCGCTTCGGTGTCGCCGGGCGGTCCATTTCCTGCTGCATTATCGGATGCTTCTGATGCTCTCTTCCCAACAACGCCGTGCCATACGTCTGGCCAGTGGCTTCATTGCTCCTTATCGCAAGCAGGTTGCTGGCGCCTTATTGGCCCTTATCGTCACCGCCGCAATCACTTTGTCCATGGGGCAAGGCATCCGGTTGCTGGTGGACCAGGGCTTCATGACGCGCTCCCCGCACCTGCTCAACCAGTCCATTGGCCTGTTCATGGTGCTCGTGGTGGGATTGGCGATCGGCACTTTTTCCCGTTTCTACCTGGTGTCCTGGATTGGCGAACGAGTGGTGGCCGATATCCGCCGGCAGGTCTTCAACCATCTGGTGTACCTGCACCCGGGCTTTTACGAAAACAACCGCAGCTCGGAAATCCAGTCGCGCCTGACCGCCGATACGACCTTGTTGCAGTCAGTGATCGGCTCGTCGTTGTCGCTATTCTTGCGTAACGCCTTGATGGTGGTCGGCGGCATTGTGTTGTTGTTCATCACCAACCCCAAACTCACCAGTATCGTGGTGATCGCACTGCCGTTGGTCTTGGCGCCGATCCTGATATTCGGGCGGCGGGTGCGCAGCCTGTCGCGCCAGAGCCAGGACCGCATTGCCGATGTCGGTAGCTACGTCTCCGAGACCCTCGGCCAGATCAAAACCGTGCAGGCCTACAATCATCAGGTCCAGGATGAACGGCGCTTTGCCGTGACCGTGGAGCAGGCCTTCGACACCGCCCGCAAGCGCATCGCCCAGCGGGCCTGGCTGATCACACTGGTGATCGTGCTGGTGCTGGGGGCGGTGGGGGTGATGCTCTGGGTCGGGGGAATGGATGTGATCGCCGGACGGATTTCCGGGGGTGAGCTGGCGGCGTTTGTGTTCTACAGCCTGATCGTCGGCAGCGCTTTCGGCACCCTGAGCGAAGTCATCGGCGAGTTGCAGCGGGCGGCTGGTGCGGCTGAGCGCATTGCCGAATTGCTGCGCTCGGAAAACATCATCCAGCCGCCGGTTTCTGGCCTGGTGACTCTGCCTGAGCGGGTACGGGGTGATTTACGTCTTGAAGGCGTGCGCTTCTCTTATCCGTCCCGGCCGGACAGCTATGCGGTCGACGGCCTGGACCTGAGCGTCCAGGCTGGCGAGACCCTGGCCCTGGTCGGGCCGTCCGGTGCCGGGAAATCCACGGTGTATGACTTGCTCCTGCGCTTCTACGACCCGGCGCAAGGGCGGATTCTCATCGATGATGTGCCGCTGACCCAGCTCGATCCACTGGACCTGCGTCGCCATTTCGCCCTGGTTTCGCAGAATCCGGCGCTGTTTTTCGGCACGGTTGAAGAGAACATCCGCTACGGCAACCCCGAGGCGACGTCCGAGCAGGTGCGCGAAGCCGCGCAGATCGCCCATGCCCACGATTTCATCGAAAAAATGCCGGAGGGTTACCAGACCCACCTGGGTGACGGCGGTCTGGGGTTATCCGGCGGTCAACGCCAGCGTCTGGCCATCGCCCGAGCGCTGTTGGTGGACGCACCGATCCTGCTATTGGACGAAGCCACCAGCGCCCTCGACGCGCAAAGCGAACACTTGATCCAGCAAGCGCTGCCCAGCCTGATGAAAAATCGCACCACCCTGGTCATCGCCCACCGCCTGGCCACGGTGAAAAATGCCGACCGGATCGCGGTGATGGATCAGGGCAAAGTAGTCGCCGTGGGCACCCATCAGGAACTGGTGGCCAGTAACGCGTTGTATGCGCGATTGGCAGCGTTGCAGTTCAATCAGCAGGGTGATTCTGTTCCGTGAGCCTGCTGAGCCGAAACCAATGTGGGAGCGAGCCTGCTCGGGATAGGGGCAGATAGGCAACCATGAGGTCGACTGTCACACCGCTATCGCGAGCAGGCTCGCTCCCACAGGGTCTGCAACCGAGCAAAAAAATGCCCGCATCGAAAGATGCGGGCATTTTTTCAGGAACAACTTGCCGCTTGAAGCCTATGGCTTGCTGCTGCCCACTCACTGATCATCAAAATAGCGCTCATGCCAGTCCACCAGCGGTTGCGGCGAGTTGAGTTTCTGGCCGTAGATCACCGAGTACGACAACACGTTCTGTACGTATTGCCGGGTTTCGTCGAAGGGGATGCTTTCGACCCAGACATCGAAGCTCAGGTGGTCGGCACCGCGCAGCCACTGGCGCACCCGACCAGGGCCGGCATTGTAGGCGGCGGAGGCCAGGACGCGGTTGCCGTTGAACTGGCTGTGAACCTGGCTCAGGTACGCCGCGCCCAGCTGGATGTTCTTGTCCGGGTTCAGCACTTGCTTGGGCGAGGCCAGCGGGATGTTGAACTTGCGTGCGGTTTCCTTGGCGGTGGCCGGCATCAACTGCATCAGGCCGCTGGCGCCAACACCGGAGCGCGCATCTTCCATGAAGGCACTTTCCTGTCGAGTGATGGCGAACACCCAGCTTGAATGCAGGCCGCGAACCTTGGCTTCACGCACCAGGGTGTCGCGGTAGGCCATTGGGAAGCGAATATCCAGGTCGTCCCAATACTTGGCCTGGCTGATGGTGCGGATCGCCGGGAAGTACCATTTCAGGTCGTAGGCCAGTTTCGCCTGGGCGACCATCTCGTCCCGGTTGAAGTGGCGAGTGACGTGATACCACTCGCGGCGACCGTCGACGATCTGACCCCGGGCATGAAACTCCAGGGCCCGACGAATACCCGGTGTGTTGCGCACTTTATTGATCAGCGCCTGGCTCATCACCAGCGGCTTGTTGTTGAGCGAATAGGGCGATTGAGAACGATCGGCGGCCAGGAAACCGTAGAAGTCCCGCTCACGGGCCAGATGCTTGTAAAGCGTCAGCGCCTCGGGATTCTGAGGCTGCGCCAGCTCCAGGCTGCGGGCCTGCCAGTAACGCCAGCGACTGGTGCTGGCCAGCGTCTCGGGCAGGCGGCGGGTCAACTCATAGGCGTCGTCCCAGCGGGCCAGGCGCAACAGCAGGCGCAAGCGCCATTCCGAGACGGTATCGTCGCGCAGTTCCGGGTCATATTTTGTCATCACGCCCAAGGCGCGACTGTCGAAACGCTTGGCCAGGGTCAGGCCAATTTCCCGGGCGATGGCGACTTTCTCAGGCTTGGAAAAATGCATGGTGCTGGCGTAGCCGTCCAACAGCGCCATGGCTTTCTCTGGATCCTGACGGGCCAGGCGCCGCAAGCCGAGGCTGACGATATCGGCCATCGGCTCATCGGCCGGGCGGAAACGCGATGGCTGATTGAGCAGTTCCGGTTTTTGCGCCACGTCTATCAGCAGTTGGCCGCGAGGGGCGAGGGTGCTCAGGCCGCTGATCAGGCTTTTAGCCAGTGGATAATTGCGGGCCTGGGCGGCCAGTTTGGCGCGCTCCCAGCGCTTCTGTTCAGTCAGTTGACCCTGGGTCGCCCACAGGCCGAACAGCGCATCACACGCGGCCGGTTGGGATTTGCCGGTGAGCCAAAGCTTTTCGGTGTTGGCGTAGCCTTCGGCCTTGAGGCCATGACTGAGCTGATACTGGGCGTTGAGGCAGTCCAGTTCGGTGAAGTTGAGCTTGGGGTCGTAGTACTTGACGAAGGTCGCCCAATCGCCACGGTCGGCCAGCCAGCGCAACCAGCGCAGCTTCATCCAGTTGGCCTGGGGCAGGTCGCCATGTTCGGCGAGAAATTTCTCGATTTCGGCATTACTGGCGCTCTTGAGGCGAGCGGTCAGTTCGTCGTAGGCCAGGTAGGGTTCCAGCGGATAGTCACGCAGGGCCTGGCTGTAGCGAAAATAGGGGCCGGAATCACCTTTGGCCAAGGCACGCTTGGCTTCATCGTAATACTGACGCTGGGTGGAGATATCCACCGCCTGGGCGGTTTGAACGGCAGTGGCACATACAAACAAGCAAGATAAAACACTGAAAAGGCGACTGCGCATGATACGTCCGGGCAGAAAAAAACATGACAAGCCCAAGGTTTGACCCAGGGTAACTGTCTGTAGCTTAGCCTTTTGCCAGCAATGGGCGAAAGCTTTGCGGGGTCATCCGCGCAAGTTCGCAACATTTGTTATGCAGAGTGCTTCGAGGGCGAAATTGGCGGACTTCTGAGGCCTCATCTCAGGTAGAATGCGCGCCCGGTTTTTGGAGAAGCTCATGACCCTGCTCAAATTCAGCGATGTGTCCCTTGCTTTCGGCGCTATGCCGTTGTTGGACAAGGTGTCCTGGCAGATCGCCCGTGGTGAGCGGGTGTGCATCATCGGCCGCAACGGCACTGGCAAGTCCAGCATGATGAAGCTGGTCAAGGGCGATCAGAAGCCCGATGACGGCTCGGTCTGGCGCGCACCAGGCCTGAAAATCGGCGAATTGCCCCAGGAACTGCCGGTGGCCGACGAGCGGACGGTGTTCGACGTGGTCGCCGAAGGCCTGGACGGTGTCGGCGCGCTGCTGGCCGAGTATCACCACCTGAGCCAGAACATCGTCACCGATGCCGACCTGGACAAGTTGATGCATGTGCAGCACGACCTCGAAGCCCGCGATGGCTGGCGCCTGCAGCAGTTGGTGGACAGCACCCTGAGCCGTCTGCAACTGCCGGCCGACAAGACCCTGGCCGAGCTGTCCGGTGGCTGGCGTCGCCGGGTGCTGCTGGCCCAGGCCCTGGTGTCCGAGCCGGACCTGCTGCTGCTCGACGAGCCCACCAACCACCTGGACATCGGCGCCATCGCCTGGCTTGAAGAAGCCCTGAAGGATTTCCAGGGCGCGGTGCTGTTCATCACGCACGACCGTTCTTTCCTGCAAAACCTGGCGACCCGTATCCTCGAACTGGATCGCGGCGGCCTGATCGACTGGAACGGCGACTACGCCAGCTTCCTGGTGCACAAGGAAGCGGCGCTGGCGGCGGAAGAAACCGCAAACGCGCTGTTCGACAAGAAGCTGGCCCAGGAAGAAGTCTGGATTCGCCAGGGTATCAAGGCCCGTCGCACCCGCAACGAAGGCCGTGTACGAGCGCTCAAGGCACTGCGCATGGAACGCAGTGAGCGTCGCGAGCGCACCGGCAAGGCCAATATTCAGCTGGATACCGCTGACAAGTCCGGCAAGCAGGTGATGGTTCTTGAGAACGTGAGTTTTGCGCACCCTGGCGGCCCGTTCCTGATCAAGGACTTTTCCATGGTGCTGCAGCGTGGTGACCGCATTGGCCTGCTGGGCGCCAACGGCACCGGCAAGACCACCTTGCTCAAGCTGATGCTCGGCGGTCTGGTACCGACCAATGGCAAGGTGGAGGAGGGCACGAAGATCGACGTCGCCTACTTCGACCAGTTGCGCCATCAGTTGGATCTTGAAAAAACCGTCATCGACAACGTTGCCGAAGGCCGCGATTTCATCGACATCGATGGCCAGAGCCGCCATGTGTTGAGCTATCTGGGCGACTTCCTGTTCAGCCCTCAACGTGCTCGTACCCCGGTCAAGGCGCTGTCCGGCGGTGAACGTGCCCGTCTGCTGCTGGCCAAACTGTTCAGCAAGCCGGCGAACCTGCTGGTGCTCGACGAACCGACCAACGACCTGGACGTGGAAACCCTCGAGTTGCTGGAAGAGGTGCTGCTGACCTTCAACGGCACTGTGCTGATGGTCAGCCACGACCGGGCATTCCTCGACAACGTGGTGACCAGCACCCTGGTGTTCGAAGGCGAAGGCCTGGTGCGTGAATACGTCGGTGGTTATCAGGACTGGCTGCGCCAGGGCGGCTCGCCGCGCTTGCTGGGCGTGACTGAGAGCAAGTCCGGCAAGGCTGACCTGAATTCGGCGGTGGTCAAGGCCGAGCCTGCTCCGGTTGCTGCGGCACCGGCGGCGGCACCGGCAAAGAAGAAGCTCAGCTACAAGTTGCAGCGTGAGCTGGAAGCATTGCCGGGTGATATCGACGCGAAGGAACAGCAGATCGCAGCGGTGCAAGCCGAAATGGCTGACATTGGCTTCTACCAGCGCCCTGCGGCTGAAACCGCCAAGGTGATCGCGCATCTGGAGCAGCTGCAGGCCGAGCTGGATGCGCTGGTCGAGCGCTGGGCTGAACTGGACGCTTGATCCACTGTTGTAAAGAATCCCGGTGCTCAGAGATGAACGCCGGGATTTCTATTTGAAACGCTATTCCCCTGTGGGAGCGAGCTTGCTCGCGATAGCGGTGTATCAGTCGACTTCAATGTTGACTGTCAGGACGCTATCGCGAGCAAGCTCGCTCCCACAGGTTTAGGTTTTATGTGCGCTTGACCAGATGCACCGCGAGCACATCGCAAGGCGCGCCATGCAGCACGTCGTTGGCTGTAGAGCCCAACAGCAGTGCCAGGCCATGACGGCCATGGCTACCCACGACGATCAGGTCGCAACCCTGTTCCTTGGCCAGGTGATGGATCTCCTGACGCGGCTGGCCGTAGGTCAGGTGGCTGTATTCCTTTTTCAGGGCGGGGTATTTCACGATCAGCCGGTCAAGGCGTTCCTTGGCTTGATCGAATTGTTGTTGTTGCAACTGGGAAAGGTCCATCGGCACATCACCACCGAAGGCCATGGCCATGGGTTCGACGATGTGAACCAGCGACAGTTTGGTGTCTCGACCTTCGCAAAGGGCCAGAGCACGCTTGACGACGGGATCACATTCTTCAGTGAGGTCGACGGCGACCAGGACGTGTTCGTAGTACATGGAAGGCACTCCAGAGAATTGCGATACGGTAAGTATGGCTGGTTTCAAGCGCATCGACGGCGACGTGGGTCAATCGTCATGGCTCATCAGAATTCGGGGAGTACGAATATGACGGTCTGGATAGTGGTGTCAATCCTGTTGGTGGTATTAAGCCCCCTGGCATGGTTGCGCCCGTCCCGTGTTCAGAGCGGTCGCATGGCGTTGCGCATGGAGGCGCGACGCCTTGGCCTGGCCATGCAACTGGCTCCGCAGGAGTGGCCCCACTGGCTCGGGCAGCAGGCGCCAAACCCCTGCGCCCAGTACCATCGGCCCCGACGGGGCAAGCAGCCGGCTATCTGGACCTACTGGCAAACCGCGCCGGGCGTATGGGTCAATCAGTGGCGCGAAGTCTGCCAGGATGAGTCGTTGCTCAATCATTTCGAAAAATTGCCAGCCAACGTCTACAAAATCGAGGCCGATGGGCAAATGATCGCCTTGTATTGGGGCGAGAAGGGCGAAGCCGCTGTGTTGCAGGATATTTGCGCGGTGCTCAAGGCGCTGGCCTGAGGCATAAAAAAGCCCGACAGTCTCATCGGGCGGGGTTGGCCAGGCAGGCCGGTAATCAAAACGCCTATCCGGACGTTCGTTCGTAACGTCCTTTGCTCAAAATCTTCAATCGCGCTCCCGACAGAGTAGTCGGTTGAATCCAGCGCGCTTGGAATTAGGGCGACTTTTCTAATTATTGATCCTATGAATGGCTGTACATGCAGCGCCGTGTTGCGGATCCGGGCGGTACGCAAATGACCGGGAAGTCGCGTTCAAGCCCCTGTTTAGGGCGATTGACAATTGTCGGAAATTCCGTGAAGGTGGCGTACCCAAATCAAACGGGCGTATGAATTGAGCGTTTGTATTTTCCGAACGTTCCTACAGAACCCCGACTATCGCGTTGACGGGTGTGCCTGGCGGATTGGCGTAGCATCGGCGGTAAACGTCAATGCCGAACCAGCAGTCAGCGTTCAACGTGTACTGTTCAGCTTCCATATCGTGGAGATCAGTTGATGATTTACGAAGGTAAAGCCATCACGGTTAAGGCTCTTGAAAGTGGCATCGTCGAACTGAAGTTCGATCTCAAGGGTGAGTCCGTCAACAAGTTCAACCGTCTAACCCTGAATGAACTGCGTCAGGCTGTGGACACTATCAAGGCAGATGCTTCGATCAAGGGTGTGATCGTCAGCAGCGGCAAGGACGTCTTCATCGTCGGCGCCGACATCACCGAATTCGTCGATAACTTCAAGCTGCCCGATGCCGAACTGATCGCTGGCAACCTCGAAGCGAACCGTATTTTCAGCGACTTCGAAGACCTCAACGTACCGACCGTCGCGGCCATCAACGGCATCGCCCTGGGTGGCGGCCTTGAGATGTGCCTGGCAGCGGATTACCGCGTCATGTCCAGCACGGCCAAGATCGGCCTGCCGGAAGTCAAGCTGGGCATCTACCCGGGCTTTGGCGGTACCGTGCGTCTGCCGCGCCTGATCGGTGCCGACAACGCCATCGAGTGGATTGCCGCCGGCAAGGAAAACCGTGCAGAAGACGCACTGAAAGTCGGCGCCGTGGATGCCGTGGTCGAGCCTGGCAAACTCCAGGAAGCGGCCCTTGAAACAATCAAGCGCGCCATCAGTGGCGAGTTCGACTACAAGGCCAAGCGCCAGCCGAAGCTGGAAAAGCTCAAGCTCAATGCCATCGAACAAATGATGGCTTTCGAAACCGCCAAGGGTTTCGTCGCAGGTCAAGCAGGCCCGAACTACCCGGCGCCGGTCGAAGCGATCAAGACCATCCAGAAAGCCGCGAACTTCGGTCGCGACAAGGCCCTGGAAGTCGAAGCCGCCGGCTTCGTCAAACTGGCCAAGACCTCGGCTGCACAAAGCCTCATCGGTCTGTTCCTCAATGACCAGGAACTGAAGAAAAAGGCCAAAGCCTACGACGAAATCGCCCGTGACGTGAAGCAGGCCGCCGTACTCGGCGCCGGTATAATGGGTGGCGGTATCGCCTATCAGTCGGCGTCCAAAGGCACGCCGATCCTGATGAAAGACATCAACGAACACGGTATCGAGCAAGGCCTGGCCGAGGCGGCCAAGCTGCTGGTTGGCCGCGTCGATAAAGGTCGCATGACCGCGGCGAAGATGGCCGAAGTGCTCAACGGCATTCGTCCGACCCTGTCCTACGGCGATTTCGGCCATGTCGACCTGGTGGTCGAAGCCGTTGTCGAGAACCCGAAGGTCAAGCAGGCGGTACTGGCTGAAGTCGAAGACAAGGTCAAAGAGGACACCATCCTCGCTTCGAACACCTCGACCATTTCCATCTCGCTGCTGGCCAAGGCCCTCAAGCGTCCGGAAAACTTCGTCGGCATGCACTTCTTCAACCCGGTGCACATGATGCCGCTGGTGGAAGTGATCCGTGGCGAGAAGTCCAGCGAACTAGCGATCGCCACCACCGTGGCCTACGCCAAGAAAATGGGCAAGAACCCGATCGTCGTCAACGACTGCCCGGGCTTTTTGGTCAACCGCGTACTGTTCCCATACTTCGGCGGTTTCGCCAAGCTGGTCAGCGCCGGTGTGGACTTTGTGCGCATCGACAAGATCATGGAAAAATTCGGCTGGCCAATGGGCCCTGCGTACCTGATGGATGTGGTCGGCATCGACACCGGCCACCATGGTCGTGACGTCATGGCTGAAGGCTTCCCGGACCGCATGAAAGACGACCGCCGGTCGGCCGTCGACGTGCTCTACGAAGCCAAGCGCCTGGGCCAGAAGAACGGCAAGGGCTTCTACGCCTACGAGACTGACAAGCGCGGCAAGCAGAAGAAAGTGGCCGATTCGTCGGTGCTGGAAGTGCTCAAGCCGATCGTCTACGAGCAGCGCGAAGTCACCGACGAGGACATCATCAACTGGATGATGATCCCGCTGTGCCTTGAAACCGTGCGTTGCCTGGAAGACGGCATTGTTGAAACCGCCGCCGAAGCCGACATGGGTCTGGTCTACGGTATCGGTTTCCCTCCATTCCGTGGCGGTGCGCTGCGCTACATCGATTCGATCGGTGTGGCCGAGTTCGTTGCCCTGGCAGACCAGTACGCTGATTTGGGCGCGCTGTACCACCCGACCGCGAAGCTGCGTGAAATGGCCAAGAACGGCCAGAGCTTCTTCGGTTAAGCGCCCAACGACTAGAGCGAGAGAACATTTATGAGCTTGAATCCTAGAGACGTCGTGATTGTCGACTTCGGTCGTACGCCGATGGGCCGCTCCAAGGGCGGCATGCACCGCAACACCCGCGCCGAAGACATGTCGGCGCACCTGATCAGCAAGCTGCTGGAACGTAACGTCAAGGTCGACCCCAACGAAGTCGAAGACGTAATCTGGGGCTGTGTGAACCAGACCCTGGAGCAGGGCTGGAACATCGCCCGCATGGCTTCGCTGATGACCCAGATCCCTCACACCGCGGCCGGACAGACTGTCAGCCGTCTGTGCGGTTCATCCATGAGCGCGCTGCATACCGCTGCTCAGGCGATCATGACCGGCAACGGTGATGTGTTCGTCGTCGGCGGTGTCGAGCACATGGGCCACGTGAGCATGATGCACGGCGTCGATCCGAACCCGCACATGTCGCTGTACGCGGCAAAAGCCTCGGGCATGATGGGCCTGACCGCGGAAATGCTCGGCAAAATGCACGGCATCACCCGCGAACAGCAGGACGCCTTCGGCGTGCGCTCCCACCAGCTCGCCCACAAGGCGACCGTGGAAGGCAAGTTCAAGGACGAAATCATCCCGATGCAGGGCTATGACGAGAACGGTTTCCTGAAATTGTTCGACTACGACGAAACCATTCGTCCGGAAACCACCCTGGAAAGCCTGGCAGCCCTCAAGCCGGCCTTCAATCCAAAGGGCGGCACCGTGACAGCCGGTACTTCTTCGCAGATCACCGACGGTGCTTCGTGCATGATCGTGATGTCGGCCCAGCGTGCCCAGGACCTGGGCATCCAGCCGATGGCGGTGATTCGTTCGATGGCCGTGGCCGGTGTTGACCCGGCAATCATGGGCTATGGTCCAGTACCGGCGACGCAGAAAGCCTTGAAGCGTGCGGGTCTGAGTATTTCCGATATCGACTTCTTCGAGCTCAACGAAGCTTTCGCCGCACAGGCCCTGCCAGTGCTGAAAGATCTGAAAGTGCTCGACAAGATGAACGAGAAGGTTAACCTGCACGGCGGCGCGATCGCCCTGGGTCACCCGTTCGGTTGCTCCGGTGCGCGTATCTCCGGCACGCTGCTCAACGTCATGAAGCAGAACGGCGGCACCTTTGGGGTGTCCACTATGTGCATTGGCCTTGGCCAGGGCATCGCCACTGTCTTCGAACGCGTCTAAGCGTTACGTCGATGGAAGCCGGGGCCAAGTGCCCCGGTTTTTGTTTTTCCGGGTTTAGAAAAAAAGATTTTGTTTTTATTTAAAAAATATTTGAGCGAGGGCCGAAGCATGCCGATACAACCTGGGCTCTACCAACATTACAAAGGTCCGCAGTACCGCGTATTCAGCATCGCGCGGCATTCCGAGACCGAGGAAGAAGTGGTCTTCTATCAAGCCCTGTATGGCGATTACGGCTTTTGGGTACGACCGTTGAGCATGTTCCAGGAGTCTGTCGAAGTTGACGGCGAGCAGGTGCCACGCTTTGCTTTGGTGCAGGCCGAAGAGAGCCTTTTTTCCAAGCCTTGAGGCCGATACCGGGGCAACCCTGCGCTTGACCTCACCTTGCAGCCACTATATATAGCGGTGCCGCGTCAGGCGCCAACCGCCTTTCACTTTTTAGAATTCAGGAATTTTCTGATCCATGGGCAAATCGCTGGTCATTGTGGAATCCCCGGCTAAGGCCAAGACCATCAACAAGTATCTGGGCAACCAATACGTGGTGAAGTCGAGTATCGGCCATATCCGAGACCTGCCCACCAGCGGTTCGGCTAGCGCCAGCAAGGAGCCAGCCGCCAAGCGCGGCAAGGCTGCTGCCGGTGAAGCGCCGGCGCTGTCGCCCAAGGACAAGGCGCGCAAGCAGCTGGTCTCGCGCATGGGGGTTGATCCGGAACACGGCTGGAAAGCCAAGTACGAGATCCTCCCGGGCAAGGAAAAGGTCATCGAAGAACTGCGTCGGCTCGCCAAGGATGCCGACACCATCTATCTGGCGACGGACTTGGACCGCGAAGGGGAAGCCATTGCCTGGCACCTGCGCGAAGCCATCGGTGGGGATGACAGCCGCTACAAGCGCGTGGTGTTCAACGAAATCACCAAGAAGGCCATCCAGGAGGCCTTCTCCCAGCCAGGCGAGCTGGACATCGATCGGGTCAACGCCCAACAGGCGCGGCGCTTCCTTGATCGCGTGGTGGGCTACATGGTCTCGCCTCTGCTGTGGGCCAAGATCGCCCGTGGCCTGTCGGCCGGGCGTGTGCAGTCGGTCGCCGTGAAGCTGGTGGTGGAGCGCGAGCGGGAGATCCGTGCGTTCATCCCTGAAGAATACTGGGAAGTCCACGCCGACCTCGGCACCGCCAAGGGCGCCACCGTGCGCTTCGACGTGGCCCGTGAGAAGGGTGAAGCCTTCAAGCCGCTCAACGAAGCTCAGGCCATGGCTGCGCTGGAGAAGCTCAAGGCTTCCAGCTACAGCATCGTCAAGCGTGAAGACAAGCCGACCAGCAGCAAGCCGTCGGCACCGTTCATCACCTCCACGTTGCAACAGGCAGCGAGCAACCGCCTGGGTTTCGGCGTGAAGAAAACCATGATGATGGCCCAGCGTTTGTACGAAGCGGGCTACATCACGTACATGCGTACCGACTCGACCAACCTCTCGGCCGATGCCGTGACAATGGCGCGCACTTATATAGAAAGCGAGTTCGGCAAGAAATACCTGCCGGAGACGCCGAACGTCTACAGCAGCAAGGAAGGCGCACAAGAGGCTCACGAAGCGATTCGTCCCTCCGATGCCAACACCGAGCCAAGCAAGCTGTCGGGCATGGAGCGCGATGCCGAGCGCCTCTACGAGCTGATCTGGCGCCAGTTCCTGGCCTGCCAGATGCTGCCGGCGCAATACCTGTCGACCACGGTCACCGTCGGTGCTGGCGACTTCGAGCTGCGCGCCAAGGGCCGCATCCTGAAGTTCGACGGCTACACCCGCGTCATGCCGCAAATCACCAAGCCGGGTGACGACGACGTCCTGCCTGACATGGCCCAGGGCGATGTGATGAAGTTGATCAAGCTTGATCCGACCCAGCACTTCACCAAACCGCCGGCCCGGTATTCGGAAGCCAGCCTGGTCAAGGAAATGGAAAAGCGTGGCATCGGTCGTCCTTCGACCTACGCAGCGATCATTTCCACCATCCAGGACCGCGGCTACGTGGCGCTGCACAATCGTCGGTTCTATTCGGAAAAGATGGGCGACATCGTTACCGAACGTTTGTCCGAGAGTTTCTCCAACCTGATGGACTACGGCTTCACCGCCGGCATGGAAGAGAACCTCGACGATGTGGCCCAGGGTGAGCGGGACTGGAAAAACGTCCTCGACGAGTTTTATGGCGACTTCAAGAAAAAACTCGAAGTAGCCGAAAGTGCCGAGAACGGCATGCGGGCCAACCAGCCCGTCATGACCGACATCCCGTGCCTGACGTGTGGTCGTCCGATGCAGATCCGTACCGCCTCGACTGGCGTGTTCCTGGGTTGCTCGGGCTACAGCCTGCCTCCCAAAGAGCGCTGCAAGGCGACGGTCAACCTGGTGCCGGGCGACGAAATCGCCGCGGACGACGAGGGTGAATCGGAATCCCTGGTGCTGCGCGGCAAGCACCGCTGCCCGATCTGCAGCACAGCGATGGATGCCTACCTGTTGGATGAGAAGCGCAAGCTGCACATCTGCGGTAACAATCCCGATTGCGCCGGTTACGAGATCGAAGAGGGCACCTATCGCATCAAGGGCTATGAAGGTCCGAGCCTTGAGTGCGACAAGTGTGGCAGTGAGATGCAGCTCAAGACCGGCCGTTTCGGCAAGTTCTTCGGCTGCACCAATCCGACCTGCAAGAACACCCGCAAACTGCTCAAGAGCGGTGATGCGGCGCCGCCGAAGATGGACCCGGTGAAGATGCCTGAACTCAAGTGCGAGAAGGTCAACGACACCTACATCCTGCGCGACGGCGCGTCCGGCCTGTTCCTGGCGGCGAGCCAGTTCCCGAAAAACCGCGAGACCCGTGCGCCGCTGGTGCTGGAGATCGTGCCGCACAAGGACGAAATCGATCCGAAGTACCATTTCCTCTGCGAAGCTCCGCAGAAGGATCCGGAGGGTCGGCCGGCGGTGATTCGTTACAGCCGCAAGACCAAGGAGCAGTACGTGCAGACCGAAGTCGACGGCAAGCCAACCGGCTGGAAGGCGTACTACGACGGCGGCAAATGGAAGGTTGAAGACAAGCGCTGATCACCAAGGCTTGTCTGAAGAGGGGGGCTTGCTTTAGGGCTCCCTGTGGCGAGGGAGCTTGCTCCCGCTGGACCAGTCCGATATTTCGGGCGCAGCCGTCCCAATAGCCTCAAGTAAACAAAAGGCCGCATGACAACCCGTAGGTTTTCATGCGGCCTCTTTGTTTTTGCCTTGCAGTGGCCTCGGTTGTTCCACGACACTGTCGCCCTTGCGTGAAGCTTTTACTTCGTTGGGGAGAATGCCGCCATGGCCCACGAACTCTACACCCGCACCAATCAGAAAATTTATTTCGCCGGCCTGTCGCTCGAAGCGCTCGCCAGGGCAGAGGATGGGCGTGCGATGAATTCCCCCGCGCTGACCCAGGCTGGGCGCGAATCAGCGCTGTTTCATCTGTACGGCGCGTTGTTGGGGCTTTGCCACGAAATTGCCGGTTTCTACCGTCTGCCGCAGGCAAATGCGCCCCGGGCCGAACTGTTGTTGACACAAGAAGTGTTGGAAACCGTCGCCATTCCGGAACTGGCCGAAATGGTCGAGCTGGCGCACAACCCGCAAACCTGGCTGGCGCAACTGTTGGCGGCACACGCGGCACTGTTTGAGCCGCCCCGCGCTCCTCGCAAGCCTAAGGGCGACGTGACCCAGCCTTTGATCATGGCGGTCAATCTGGACGAAGAAGAGCCCGAGCAAGCGTTGAGCCGGGAGGAGCTGGAAAGCTGGCGTCAGAACCTCAAGAGCCTGGCAATTCGCTTTCGCGAAGGGCTGAACGAGTGCTGAGTTTTCCCCCGATCCGTAATATTCGCCCATAACGCTTGGTCAAGATCCCGAGCGAAGCCTGGCCGATGACTATATAATCCTCGCCTTTCGTGGAGAACAGACTTTTATGCCAACGTCCTTTCTAGAAATTGTCGAACTTCCTGATGGCCGCATCGAGCTGCGCAGGGCCGAGGACGAGGGTTCTCTGGTTACCTTGAACTTCTCTGAGGACGCCAAAGCCTTCCTGCAAGGCCAGCACGTCGAAGTCGCCAAGGCGATGTTGAGTGTGGGCGTGCAGATGGCAGGTCGTCTGGTTGAAGGCGAATTCAACAAGGAAGAGGGGCCGCGGGTTCTTCATTGATCCCGCCTGTCGGCTTTTTGGACGATAGTGTTCCTGGCCGGCTTCTCTGCCCTGGAGAAGCCCTGCGTTTTTTAGCCCAATCGAATATTCAGGCTTTGTGCGTCCCCGGTGCGCGCGGCGCTGATCAACTGTTGCCGTGCGGTTGTGGTCAACGGATTGAGCCAACTGACCACCGTATGGCTGCGGCCCAGGCGCAACGCTTCGCAGGTCAGTTGCTGGGCGCTTTGAGTGCCCCGCGGTTGTAGCAGCAGGATGCGCTCACGGTTCAGGCCCGCATCTCGCAGCCAGGCCTGGGTAACACTGGCCGGTGGTGCGATCAGCGTCAGCCAGCGAGCGTCCTGGTCCTGGCTCAGCTCTCGCAGGATCGGCGCCAGCAGGTTCAGGCAGTTCCCGGCGGCACCACGTAACGACAGTTCGCTGAAGGCCTCGGGCTCGGCGCCCCAAGGTGACTCGATCACCTCTTTGAGGGCGGGAACCAGCGGTTGGGCCATGAACGCCTCGAACAGCGGAAGTTGAGTGTGTTGTGGTGTGTGTGGGAACTGCATAAAGCCTCCTTTAGCGGCGAATAACGCCGACACTCAAGCCTTCGATGACCAGATCCTGATCTTTAAGATTGACTTCGATGGGGGCGAACTCGGGGTTCTCGGCAATCAGCCAGACCTTGCTGCCGTCGCGCTTGAAACGCTTGACGGTCACTTCATCACCGATTCGCGCCACCACGATCTGGCCGTTGCGGGCTTCGCGAGTGGTGTGGACCGCAAGAAGGTCGCCGTCGAAGATGCCGATGTCCTTCATGCTCATGCCGTGCACGCGAAGAAGGTAGTCAGCTCGCGGATGGAAGAACGATGGGTTGATGTTGCAGGATTCCTCGACATGCTGCTCGGCGAGGATCGGAGCACCTGCTGCTACCCGGCCGATGATCGGCAGGGTGGTTTCGTCGGCCTTGGCCTCGAAGCCGGGGATGCGAATGCCACGGGACGCGCCCGGGGTCATTTCGATAGCGCCCTTGCGAGCCAGCGCCTTGAGGTGCTCTTCAGCCGCGTTGGGCGACTTGAAGCCCAGTTCCTGGGCGATTTCCGCGCGGGTCGGCGGGTAGCCGTTGTCTTCGAGGCAGCGTTTGATGAAGGCCAGAATCTCTGCTTGGCGTGGCGTCAGCTTTAGCATATTGATCGCTCTGTCTTTTTATACAGTGACTGGGATTATATACAGTGGGCGCGGCTTGGCAATCCTCCTTTTCGCACAGGCCGCTGGACGGTCGGTCGGGCCGCAAAAACGTCATGGGCTACAGCGGGCCGCAGGTGTGGTTAAATATCTGACCGAGCGTTCGCAAAACGTCCCGGCAGGCTTGACAACCCCAAGGCTGAAACGTATGTTTCAAACAAGTGTTTGTCAGGCGGAGTAGCCATGGCCCAGTCGGAAACCGTAGAACGCATTCTCGATGCTGCCGAGCAATTGTTCGCGGAAAAAGGTTTCGCTGAAACCTCATTGCGTCTGATCACCAGCAAGGCCGGGGTGAACCTGGCGGCGGTGAATTATCACTTCGGTTCGAAGAAAGCGCTGATCCAGGCCGTGTTCTCGCGTTTCCTCGGGCCTTTCTGTGTCAGCCTGGATCGTGAGCTGGAGCGGCGTCAGGCCAAGCCTGACGTCAAGCCAACCCTGGAAGAGCTGCTGGAGATCCTGGTCGAGCAAGCCCTTGTCGTGCAGCCACGCAGCGGTAACGACCTTTCCATTTTCATGCGCTTGCTGGGCCTGGCATTCAGCCAGAGCCAAGGCCACCTGCGGCGTTATCTGGAAGACATGTACGGCAAGGTTTTCCGCCGCTATATGCTTCTGGTCAATGAGGCCGCGCCGCGCATTCCGCCGATCGAGTTGTTCTGGCGCGTGCATTTCATGCTCGGCGCCGCTGCCTTCAGCATGTCCGGCATCAAGGCGCTGCGGGCCATCGCTGAAACCGATTTCGGTGTGAATACCTCGATTGAGCAAGTGATGCGTCTGATGGTGCCATTCCTGGCTGCTGGCATGCGCGCCGAAAGTGGCGTCACCGATGAGGCCATGGCTGCCGCGCAGTTGCGCCCGCGCAGCAAATCAACCCCGGCGCTCGCCAAGGCCTGAGTGCACGGGTGGGCGCGGCTGCCTACATCCGCTAAGCTAGCGGCCCATGCCGACTCTCGTTTCGAACCCGCTTTATATTTCATTGCATAACCGTGACCTGTCGGGCCTGGAGCCCGGCGGCGCGGTCGTGCGTGCGCCGCTGTGCGGGTTCATTGTTATCAAGGAAATATTATGACTGCTGGCCTGCAAGGCTCGTTGATGGTGGACGTCGCCGGTACCTGGTTGACGGCCGAAGATCGCCACCTGTTGCGCCAGCCCGAAGTGGGTGGCCTGATCATTTTTGCTCGCAATATCGAGCATCCACGCCAGGTGCGCGAGCTGAGCGCCTCGATTCGCGCCATCCGCCCCGACCTGCTGCTGGCGGTCGATCAGGAAGGCGGGCGTGTGCAGCGCCTGCGCCAGGGGTTTGTGCGTTTGCCGGCAATGCGGGCGATTGCCGACAACCCGAATGCCGAATACCTGGCCGAGCAGTGCGGCTGGATCATGGCCACTGAAGTGCTGGCGGTCGGCCTCGATTTGAGTTTTGCCCCGGTGCTGGACCTCGATCATCAACGTAGCGCGGTGGTCGGCAGTCGTGCCTTCGAAGGCGACCCCGAGCGCGCAGCGCTGCTGGCAGGTGCCTTCATTCGGGGTATGAACGCCGCCGGTATGGCTGCCACCGGCAAGCATTTCCCCGGCCACGGCTGGGCCGAAGCCGATTCCCATGTGGCCATTCCCAACGATGAGCGCAGCCTTGAACAGATCCGCGCCCACGATCTCGTTCCGTTCGCCAAACTGAGCAAGCAACTGGCGGCCGTCATGCCGGCCCATGTCATTTATCCGCAGGTCGATGCCAATCCGGCCGGTTTTTCCCGGCGCTGGCTGCAGGACATTCTGCGTGGCGAATTGCAGTTCGATGGTGTGATCTTCAGCGATGATCTGTCGATGGCGGGTGCTCATGTGGTGGGTGATGCCGCCAGTCGTATCGAGGCGGCGTTGTCGGCCGGTTGCGACATGGGGCTGGTGTGCAACGACCGCGCCGCCGCCGAACTGGCCTTGAGCGCCGCCCAGCAGTTGAAGGTCAAACCATCGGCGCGCATCGCACGCATGCGCGGGCAGGCCTTCGCCTCCACCGAGTACCGCCAGGACCCACGCTGGCTGACGGCAATCGGCGCGCTGAAAGCCGCCCAACTGATCGATTAAGGACATTTGTCATGACCGTTTACGCAATTATCGGCGGCACTGGCCTGACCCAACTCGAAGGTCTGACCATTCGCCAGTCCCTGGCAGTAGAAACGCCCTATGGTGCGCCATCGGCCGAGGTGCAGATCGGTGACTACGCCGGGCGCGAAGTGCTGTTTCTGGCCCGTCACGGCCATCCTCATCGCTTTCCACCTCACCAAGTGAACTATCGCGCCAATCTCTGGGCCCTGAAGCAGGCCGGCGCCGAGGCGATCCTGGCGGTCAACGCCGTGGGCGGGATTCACGCCGCGATGGGGACCGGGCATTTCTGCGTGCCTCACCAATTGATCGATTACACCAGCGGCCGTCAGCACACCTATTTTGCCGATGACCTGGAGGCGGTTACCCACATTGATTTCAGCTACCCCTACAGCGAGGCGCTGCGCCAGCAACTGATCGCCGCCCTGGCCGCCGAAGGCTGTGGCTACAGCAGCCATGGCGTCTACGCCTGCACCCAGGGCCCGCGCCTGGAAACCGTGGCCGAAATCGCCCGCCTGGAGCGCGACGGTTGCGACATCGTCGGCATGACCGGCATGCCGGAAGCGGCGCTGGCCCGTGAACTGGAGCTTGATTACGCCTGCCTGGCGCTGGTGGTGAATCCGGCGGCGGGCAAGTCCACGGCTGTGATCACCATGGCGGAAATCGAGCAGGCGCTGCATGACGGGATGGGGAAGGTGAAGTCGACGTTGGCGCGGGTATTGATGGCTGGCTAGCGGAATAGTCAGCGAAAACGGGCGCAAAGGTTTCCTGCTGTCAGCAAGGGCTATTCGTACAAAGCTCTCGGAAGGCTCCGATTTTCGGTTTTGTTATCCATCATTAAAGTCCTGCGCCCATGATTAGATCGATTGCAGAGCTTCTTGAGACAGAGTGGGCGGAGTCGTTCGATCAACGTACGCTCGCTCGTGGGTTCGACTACGCCGCGGGAGCGCGCGTCCGGCTAGTGCAAGTAGATGAACGATTGGTTCACGCTGAATGCGAGGGGGCTAAGGCTAATGTCTACCAGCAGGTGATCAAACTCATTCGTTATCAGGGTTACGACGAGGTTCGTTACGAATGCTCGTGCCCGGTTGGCAGCGATTGCAAGCACTGTGTCGCGGTCATGTTCCATCTGGCGTGGAATGAGCAAGCCCTGCAAGGCGGCTGCGGCAGCGAACATCTGAGCCGCGATCTTGAAGCCTGGATTGAGCATATTCCTGCGCAAGGTTCCGATTCGACTGCCACCGGCAATAACTCCGATGTCCGGCTCTTTTACAAACTCAAGAGCACGGAAACCGGGAGATGGGCGCTGGAACTCTTCAAGGGCCGTCAGCTCAACGATGGTTCCCTACGGGATCTGAAAGCGTTTTACCAGCTTGCCGACATGCTGATTCGTTTGCCGAACTACATGTCTGACATTGACCAGCAGATCGGTCGGTTGCTGATCAGCAGTCAACACTTTCATGGGCAGATGAACAGCTATCCGCTGCAAGGACGCAATGGCGCCGATGTACTGGCGCTGGCATTGCAGTCTTCGCGCTTGTACTTCGAGCTGGACCCGCCGCAGCCGCTGAGCGCAGGGGTTCGGAAGCCGGCGCAGTTCTCTTGGGCTGAGCAACCCAACGGCAACTACAGGCCTCAGTGGCAAAGTGCCGATCAACCTCCGGGTAAGATTCTGCCGCTCGAGCCGCTTCATTATCTGGATGTGTCGCGCAGGGAGCTTGGCCGGCTGAGCTATGAAATGGACGACAAACTGGCCTGCCATTTATGCCTCGCGCCAGAGGTGCCCGCTCGCCAGGCCGTGCTTTTCAGCCATCGGCTCAATGCTGTCGACCGCCCCGTCCCTGCACCAAAAAAACTGAGCGAGCGCATCATCGACGATGTTGAGCCGCGGGCGATGTTGAAGTTGGGAAGCGAACTCAACCTTCGGCACTGGAAATCGGTTCCCGAGCATCGTGCGGCGTTGACCTTCATTTACGACGGTCATGTTGCGGACGATAAAGAACCCGCGCAGGTATCGGTCCTGTCTGGGACCGAGACGTTGCGCATCCTGCGTAAGCCGGATGTCGAACAAGCCTTTCGCAACGTTTTGCGCAAGGCAGGCTTCAAAAAGGCCAGTCGCAAGAGCCTTGCACTGGCGGGTAGCGCGGGTGAGATGTTCCAGATGCCGGATGACGCCGCCTGGTTGGCGTTCATGGATAATGGCCTGCCGCAATTGCGGGCCGCCCATTGGCAAGTCGATATCGAAGACGGCTTTCATTTCGATCTGCAACCGGTGGAGCAACTGTACGCCGACATCGAGGAATCTCCTGGCCAGGAGTGGTTCGATTTACAGTTGGGCGTTGTCGTCAATGGCAAGCGGCACAGCCTGCTGCCGATTTTGCTTCACCTGCTTCGCTCGAGCCCCGAAATGATGGACCCGGACAAGCTCGACCAGCGCCGTGATGATCAGTTGATGTTGATCGATCTCAACGGCGGAAAATTCATGGTGGGCCCCGGCGTGAAGGTCGCGTTGCCGTATGGGCGGGTCAAGCCGCTGATGGCGACCCTCGGCGAGTTGTACATGAAGGCACATCGGGGCGACTCGATACGTTTGAATGCCTTCGATGCGGCCAGGCTGAATGCGCTCGAAGGTCTCCCCCTGGCCTGGCAGGGTGGCGAGCGGTTGCGCGCTTTCGCAAAGCGATTGCACGAGTCAACTCATGTGCATGTCCCTGCGCCCGAGGGGCTCAAGGCTATGCTGCGACCCTATCAGCTCGAAGGGCTCAATTGGATGCAGACCCTGCGTGAGCTGGAAGTCGGCGGCATCCTGGGCGATGACATGGGCCTGGGTAAAACCTTGCAGACCCTGGCTCATCTGCTGTGCGAGAAGCAAGCCGGACGTCTGGATGTCCCGGCGCTCGCCGTCATGCCCACCAGCCTGATTCCCAACTGGCTCGACGAAGCGGCCCGCTTTGCACCGCAACTCAATGTCGTAGCGCTTCATGGCGCCGCCCGACAAAAAGACTTCGCCAGCCTGGCACAGTACGACCTGATATTGACGACTTATGCCTTGTTGCCACGGGATCTGGAGGTGTTAAAGCCCCAGGCCTGGAGTGTGCTGATTCTCGATGAAGCGCAGAACATCAAGAACCCCACCAGCAAGGCCGCCCATGCTGCCCGCGAACTCAACGCCCGACAGCGGCTGTGCCTGTCCGGCACGCCTCTGGAAAATCACTTGGGCGAACTCTGGTCGCTGTTTCATTTCCTGTTGCCGGGGTGGTTGGGGGACAGCAAAAGCTTTAACCGGGACTACCGGACCCCAATTGAAAAGCACGGCAACAGTGAGCGTATGCGGCATCTGACGGCCCGGATAAAACCCTTCTTGCTGCGGCGCAAAAAAGAGCAGGTCGCCACCGAGCTGCCACCCAAGACTGAAATCGTGCATTGGGTCGACCTCAGTGACGGGCAGCGGGATGTCTATGAAACCGTGCGCGTGGCCATGGACAAGAAGGTGCGCGACGAAATTGCCCGTAGTGGCGTGGGGCGTAGCCAGATCATCATCCTGGACGCGTTGCTCAAGCTGCGCCAGGTCTGCTGCGACCTGCGGTTGCTCAATACCACGCAGACCCCCAAGGCGCTGCGTTCCGGCAGCGGCAAGTTGGTCAGTTTGATGGAGATGCTTGAAGAGCTGCTCAGCGAAGGGCGCAAGATTCTGTTGTTTTCCCAGTTCACCTCAATGCTGGCCTTGATTGAGGAGGAGCTGCAAAAGCGCAGCCTTGACTATTCGTTGTTGACCGGCAGCACCACGGATCGGCGCACGCCGGTGAGGGATTTTCAAAGTGGCAAGGTGTCGCTGTTCCTGATCAGTCTCAAGGCTGGCGGTACGGGGCTCAATCTGACGGCTGCGGACACGGTGATTCACTTCGATCCGTGGTGGAACCCGGCGGTGGAAAATCAGGCGACCGACAGGGCTTATCGGATCGGTCAGAACAAGCCTGTGTTTGTTTACAAGCTGATCGCCCGGGGCACGGTGGAGGAGAAGATGCAGGCTCTTCAGCAGGATAAGGCCGCGTTGGCCGGCAGTGTGCTGGATGGCGGAATGACGGGTGGGTTGGCACTTGAGCAGAGCGATATCGAAGCGCTATTTGCGCCGTTGCCCAAAGCCTGATTTGCCGGCTCATTCAATACCTATGTCACCGGTTAGTCAGCTATCGCGAGCAAGCTCGCTCCCACAGGAGATTCGGGGTGCAGACCTATGCTGCGCTCACCTCAGGGCAATGTGGGAGCGAGCCTGCTCGCGATGACGGCGGCACAGCCAACCTCTTCAACATCTGAATCACCGCTATCGCGAGCAGGCTCGCTCCCACAGGAGGTTTTGTGGTTCAGACCTATCCAGCGCTCACCTCAGGGCAATGTGGGAGCGAGCCTGCTCGCGATGACGGCGGCACAGCCAACCTCTTCAACAACTGAACCACCGCTATCGCGAGCAAGCTCGCTCCCACAGGAGATTCGGGGTGCAGCCCTGTCCGGCGCTTACCTCAGGACCATGTGGGAGCGAGCCTGCTCGCGATGACGGCGGCACAGCCAAGATCTCCAACAACTGAATCACCGCTATCGCGAGCAAGCTCGGCTCCCACAGGGATTGCTGTGAATCAGCGTTTTTCCAGCTTGTCCGGCAACGGCGCGAATAGCGCCTCGATATCGTCGCTTTGCAGTTTCCAGTCTCCGGCCACGCGCCCGTCCAATACGCCGGCTGCGAGGTCGGATTTTTCCTTCTGCAGTAACTGAATCTTTTCTTCCACCGTGCCTCGGGCAATCATTTTGTAGACGAACACCGGCTTCTCCTGGCCGATGCGATAGGCGCGGTCGGTCGCCTGGTTTTCGGTGGCGGGGTTCCACCATGGATCGTAGTGGATCACCGTGTCCGCCTCGGTGAGGTTCAGGCCTACGCCGCCGGCCTTCAGGCTGATCAGAAAGATCTGACGCTTGCCGCTCTGGAATTCCTTGACCGGCGTACGTCGGTCCCGGGTCTGGCCGGTCAGGATGGCGTAATCGACGCCGCGTTTCTTCAGTTCGTCTTCGATCAGCGCCAGCATTGAGGTGAACTGGGAAAACAGCAGCACCCGGCGACCTTCTTCAAACAGCTCTTCGAGCATCTCCATCAGGCTGTCGAGCTTGCCCGAGGTGCTGCCGCGGGCAGGCAGGGCGGCATCGTTGAGCAGGCGCAGGTCACAACAGACCTGGCGCAGCTTGAGCAGCGCCTCGAGAATGATGATCTGGCTGCGAGCCACGCCTTTGCGGGTGATCTCGTCGCGTACCTTCTTGTCCATGGCCAGGCGCATGGTTTCGTAGACGTCCCGCTGGGCATCGCTGAGCTCGACCCAATGAATGATCTCGGTCTTGGGTGGCAGTTCTGTCGCCACTTGCTCCTTGGTCCGGCGCAGCAGAAAAGGTTTTATCCGACCGTTGAGGTGCTGCAGTCGCACATCGCTGCCGCGCTTTTCAATCGGCACGCGGTAGTCGCGGTTGAAGCTCTTGACGTCCCCGAGCCATCCCGGCAGCAGGAAGTGGAACAACGACCACAATTCACCCAGGTGGTTTTCCAGCGGCGTACCGGACAGGCACAGCCGCTGGCGGGCGTTGAGTTCGCGGGCGGCCTCGGCGGCTTTGCTGTTCGGGTTCTTGATGTACTGGGCTTCATCGAGGATCAGCACATGCAACGGCTGCTCCGCCAGGCGCTCGACATCTTTGGGCAATAGCGCATAGGTGGTGAGGACCAGGTCGTAATCGTTCAGCCGGTCAAAGTGCTTCTTGCGCCCGGCGCCGTACAAGGCCAGCACCTTGAGTTGCGGGGTGAAGTGGGCGGCCTCGTCGAGCCAGTTGGGGATCAGGCTGGTGGGCATGACCACCATGCAAGGGCGGTCGAGGCGCCCGGCGTTTTTTTCGCTGAGGATGTGCGCCAGGGTTTGCAGGGTTTTGCCCAGGCCCATGTCGTCCGCGAGGATGCCGCCGACTTCCAGTTGCCTGAGCGATTGCATCCAGCTTAAACCTTCGAGCTGATAAGGCCGCAGCGTGGCGTTCAGACCGTCTGGCGCCGTGCTGGTGTAGTCCTTGATGTCCCGCAGGCGCTGGGCCAGGCCACGAATGTGTTCGCCGCCTTCCCAGCGCAAGGGCATGTCTTGCAGCGGGTTCAGGCGCAGGGCATCCGCGCTGTTCAAGCGCAGTTTGGTGGTGCCCGGTTCTTGCAGGTAAAACTCGCCCAGGGTGGCCAGCACCGGTTTCAGCCGGCCATAGGGCAGCGCCACTTGCTGCGGGCCGAACTCGGAGTTCGGGCGATTAGGCAAGTTGACCAGAATGAGTTCGTCATCGCGGCGCCTGGCCAGGCGGTCCGGGTTGAACAGCTCGATGTGCGAACGCATCAGGTTCAGCAGAATCGGCAGCAGGCTCAATCGTTCACCGTTGACGATGATCCCCAGTTCCAGATCGAACCAGTCCCGTTCCGGCGTTTCTTCGACCGTGGCGTACCATTCGTCCACCGCCGTCAGGTCGAAACCGAAATCCTCGTCGATCTGCAACTCCCAGCCCTGGCTACGCAGTTTCGGCAGATCGTTGAGGGTGAACGTCAGCCAGGCACTGTCGTTGACCATCTCGTACAGTTCACCGGCGCTTTCGGGCAGGGCCTTGCTTTGGCGGGTTGCGATTTTGAAGCCGAGGATGCGTAGCTGTTCGCGGTAGGACTGCTCGACTTCTGTCTGGCGTTTTATCCGCAGCGTCTGTGTGTCCTGGCGAATCAGCACGTCAGTGTTGCGCTGGCCGCTGACGTATTCGTCCAGGTAGCTGAAAGACAGGGCGGCGCGGTGCTGGATGTAGCGCTGCATCTTGCCATTGCGCGGCTCGAAAGCGCTGAACTCGATGCTCGCCAGCCACAGCCGCGGCATGGGTTGGACGTTGTCCACCAGCACTTGCGGCGGGGCCTTGGGGCTGCGGTTTTCCAGCACGGCCTGGAGTTTCTCCAGCAACTGCGCGTCTTTCTCGGCGGCCGGGTAGGCCAGGGTTTCCTGGACTTGCAGCAGCACCGCCGCGCAGTGTTTGCAGTTGATGCGCACCGGGCAGGTACAGGCGGCTTCAAGCAGAATCAACGTGCCTTTGGCTGATTCTTTCAGGCGAATCGTCTGGCGGTAAACGTTACCCCCAGAGCCTTCACAACTGGCGGTGATGGTGCTGTCGCCAGCCTCGACGATCCTGACGCGGTTTTCCAGCGCGTAACGGCGCCCGCGCTCCAGGCTCTGTTCCTTGAATCGATTGACCCAGGAGGGTGCCAGGGGTTTGCTCAGGGGCGAGGGCATAGGCGCGCCGATCAGTCCGGAATGACGTCAGGCGCCTGCCGTGGCGCAGGCGCAGTCAGCGAGGTGATTTTGATCAGCAGGCCGAGGTGGCCGTTGTCGAGGAAATTCAACTGGCCATTTTTGGTATGGCTCTGCTGTTTGAGGCGTTCGCTGGAAGTGACCAGGCCATTGGTGTCGATCTGGTTTATCCAGAAGTCGGCGTCCACGTCGGTAAACCGCCCCAGTTTCAGTTCCAGGGTTCCTTCGATGGGGAACTGGCCGAACCGTTCTGCGCCATCACTGACGGCGATTCGGCTGCCCTGTTCGCCCAGGTTCTGCTGCCAGGCTTTGTGCATCAGCACCGTGTACTGGCCGCTGGCGTTGAGTTTTTCCACGATGTGACCCAATGCAGGCGTGCGCTGGCTGTTCGCGTCCAGGCGTTGCGCGCCCGCGTCCCAGTCCTCCGGTGCGGCGCGGCTGACAATCGCCGGTTCGGCGTTCTGGCGCATCAGGATCATTTCAACCTGATACAGGTCATCGGCAAACGCCAGGGGAGCGACCAGGGTCATCAACAAGGTCAGTGAGCGAAACAGGCGCATGGGGCGTCCTTCAAGCAGGGGTCGGAGTGAGGCGCTCGAACAGCGCTTCTACGGTATTGAAACGCTCTTCCGGGCGTTCCATGGGCACCATGAATTTGAACATCGTGGCACCTTCGAACTTGTAGCGTTTGGGCTGGCCCTGGATCAGCTTGATCAGTACCAGCGGATCGACCGGCGTCTGGGCTTCGAATTCGATACGACCGCCATTGGGGCCGCCGTCGACTTTCTTGATGCCCAGTTGCTCGGCCTTGAGCTTGAGCCAAGTGGTACGCACCAGATTCTTGGTTGGCTCCGGCAGCAGGCCGAAGCGGTCGATCATCTCCACTTGCAGGTCCTTGAGGCCTTCTTCGTCAGTGGCCGAGGCGATGCGTTTGTAGAGAATCAGCCGTGCGTGGACATCCGGCAGGTAGTCTTCCGGGATCAGCGCCGGCACCCGCAGATTGATTTCCGGCCCGCCGCCCAACGGTTGGTCGAGGTTCGGTTGCTCACCCTTGCGGATCGACTTGACCGCCCGTTCGAGCATTTCCATGTACAGGGTGAAACCCACGGCCTGGATCTGGCCGCTCTGGCCGTCGCCCAGCAACTCGCCTGCACCCCGGATTTCGAGGTCGTTGGTGGCCAGCACGAAACCGGCGCCCAGGTCCTGGGTGTTGGCGATGGCTTCCAGGCGCTTTTCCGCGTCCGGGGTGATCTGCTGGCGCGGCGGCGTCAACAGGTAGGCGTAGGCCTGGTGGTGACTGCGCCCGACCCGACCGCGCAGCTGGTGCAACTGGGCCAGGCCGAATTTGTCGGCGCGCTCGATGATGATGGTGTTGGCGCTCGGCACATCGATGCCGGTCTCGATGATGGTCGAGGCGATCAGCACGTTGAAGCGCTTGTGGTAGAAATCGCTCATCACCTGTTCGAGTTCACGTTCGCGCATCTGCCCGTGGCCGATGCCGATGCGCGCTTCCGGCACCAGCTCGGCCAGATCGGCGGCGCATTTCTCGATGGTCTTGACGTCGTTGTGCAGGTAATAGACCTGGCCGCCACGCAGCAACTCGCGCAGCAGGGCTTCCTTGATCGTGCTTTTGTTCTGCTCCATGACGAAAGTGCGCACCGACAGGCGCCGGGCCGGCGGCGTGGCGATGATCGACAGGTCACGCATGCCCGACACCGCCATGTTCAGCGTGCGCGGGATCGGCGTGGCCGTCAGGGTCAGGATGTCGACCTCGCTGCGCAGGGCCTTGAGCTGTTCTTTCTGGCGCACGCCAAAGCGGTGCTCTTCGTCGATGATCACCAGCCCCAGGTTTTTGATCTTCACATCGTCCTGCAGCAGTTTGTGCGTGCCGATGACGATGTCGATCTTGCCCTCGGCCAGATCGGCCACCGCCGCGTTCACTTCCTTGGTGGACTTGAAGCGGCTCATCACCTCCACGGTCACCGGCCAGTCGGCGAAGCGGTCGCGGAAACTGTTGTAGTGCTGCTGGGCAAGCAGGGTGGTGGGCACCAGGATTGCCACCTGCTTGCCGCCGTGCACGGCAATGAATGCGGCGCGCATCGCCACTTCGGTCTTGCCGAAACCGACATCGCCGCACACCAGCCGGTCCATCGGTTTGGGCGCGAGCATGTCAGCGCGCACGGCCTCGATGGTGGTTTGCTGGTCGACGGTTTCCTCGAAGGGGAACCCGGCGCTGAAGGTTTCGTAGTCGGCTTTCGGGTCGGCGAAGGCGTAGCCCTCGCGGGCGGCGCGACGGGCATAGATGTCCAGCAACTCGGCGGCCACGTCGCGCACCTGTTCGGCGGCCTTGCGCTTGGCTTTCTGCCAGGTTTCCGAACCCAGCCGATGCAGCGGCGCCAGGGCGTCGTCGCTACCGGTGTAGCGGGCGATCAGGTGCAGGTTAGCCACCGGCACGTAGAGCTTGGCACCCTCGGCGTATTCAAGGGTGAGGAACTCGGCGGCCTGATTGTCGATCTCGAGGGTCGCCAGGCCCAGGTAGCGGCCTACGCCGTGGTCGATGTGCACCACTGGCGCGCCCTCGCGCAGCTCGGTGAGGTTCTTGATGACCGCGTCGTTGGCGGCGTCGGCACGTTTCTCGCGACGCCGACGCTGCATGACGCGCTGGCCGAACAATGGGCTTTCGGCCACCAGCGCCAGGGCCGGGTCTTCCAGGACAAGGCCATCGTTCAGCGGCGCGATGGTAATCGCCAGGCGGTCTTTGCCGGCGACGAAGTCTGGCCAGCTATCGACGGTTTTCGGCCTCAGTTTCAGGCGTTCAAGCAGTTCCAGCAGCACTTCACGACGACCGGCGGATTCGGCGGTGAACAGCACGCGGCCGGGGAAACCGTCGAGAAAACCGGCCAGGGCCGCCAATGGCTGCGTGGCCTTGGCTTCGATCGCCAGGTCCGGCAAGGCCTTGGCCGGGAAGCGTTCGCGGCCGACGCCAGTTTCCACGTCCTGCTGGCTTGCCACCACGCGTGGCCAGTTCTTGAGCCGGGCGAAGCAGTCTTCCACCGGCAGGAACAGCTCGGCCGGTGGCAATAAAGGACGGGAAGGATCGACCCGGCGCTCTTCGTAGCGATTGCGCACATCGTTCCAGAAGTTTTCCGCCGCCTGCTCGATGCCGGGCAGGGAAAACACCTGGGTGTCCTGGGGCAGGTAATCGAACAGGGTGGAGGTTTCTTCGAAAAACAGCGGCAGGTAGTACTCGATACCGGCGGGAGTGATCCCGCTGCTCAGGTCCTGGAAGATCGGGCAGCGACGGAAATCCACATCGAAACGTTCGCGAAAGCGCGCCTTGAAGCGGGTCACGGCGTCTTTTTGCAGCGGGAATTCCTTGGCCGGCAGCAGGCGCACCGACTGTACTTTGTCGATGGAGCGTTGGTTTTCCGGGTCGAAGGTGCGCAGGGTTTCGATTTCGTCATCGAACAGGTCGATGCGGTAAGGCAACTTGCTGCCCATCGGGAACAGATCGATCAGCGCGCCGCGTACCGCGAACTCGCCGTGCTCGTACACCGTGTCGACGCAACGATAGCCACTGGCTTCAAGACGGCTGCGCATTTGCTCGACGTCGAGCTTCTGGCCGATGTCCAGCACCAGGCTGCTGCCGAGCAAAAACTGGGTCGGTGCCAGGCGATGTAGGGCCGTGGTGATCGGCACTACCAAAACGCCATGACTGAGCTCCGGCAACCGATAAAGGCTGGCGATTCGCTGGGAAATGATGTCCTGGTGGGGCGAAAACAGATCGTAGGGCAGGGTTTCCCAGTCCGGGAAATGCAGCACGGGCAAATCCGGGGCGAAGAAACTCAGTTCCTGTTCGAGCCGCTCGGCGCTTTGGCTGTCGGCGGTCAGCAGCAGGGTAAAGCGCTTTGCAGCGCTGGCAGCCTCGGCAATGGCCAGGCTCAGGGCGGCACCGGGCAGGTTGCCCCAGTGCTGTTTACCTGCCGCGGCAGGGAGAAGCGGGAGACGCAGAACGGGCACGGAAGGTTGAGCTCCAGCGTTGCGACAAAGTCGGCAATTGTAGCGGGGGAAGGGGGCAGCTGTCAGTCGCAGACTACCCTGGCGAACAGGAAAACCACGGTGCGACAGGCGCGCATTGCTCCGCCGAAGAGTCGGCGGCATAATGTAGCCCCTTTTTTCAGCCCCTACATGTGGAAGGTTCCCGTGACTCAGAAGCCCGACCAGTGTCTTGGTGAATGGATCGATCGTGAAGCACTCGCAGAAGCGATGATCCCTCTCATCGGTCAGCTCTACCGCAATAACAACGTGGTGAGCTCGATCTATGGCCGCAGCCTGATCAACCAGTCTGTCATCGCGATTCTCAAGGCTCACCGCTTTGCTCGCCACCGTTCTTCCGACGACAGCGAACTCTCCGTCCACGAAACATTCCCTCTGCTCAAGGCCATGAGCGAGCTCAAGCTCGGCGCGGCTTCGGTGGACCTGGGCAAGCTGGCGTTCAAATTCCGTAACGAAGGCAACGGCCGTAGCGCCGAGCAGTTCGTTCGCGAAGAGATGGCTGATGTGGTTGGCCAGCAAAACGTTTCGGCACGCAAAGGCACCGACGTCGTGCTCTACGGCTTCGGTCGTATCGGTCGTCTGCTGGCGCGCATCCTGATCGAGAAAACCGGTGGTGGCGATGGTTTGCGCCTGCGTGCCATCGTGGTGCGCAAAGGCGCGGAGAACGACCTGACCAAGCGCGCCAGCCTGCTGCGTCGCGATTCGGTCCATGGTTCGTTCAACGGCACCATTACCATCGACGAAGAAAACAACACCATCACGGCCAACGGTAACCTGATCCAGGTGATCTACGCGAAGAACCCGACCGAGGTGGATTACACCCAGTACGGCATCAAGGACGCACTGCTGGTGGACAACACCGGTGTATGGCGTGACGCCGATGGCCTGGGCCAGCACCTGGCATGCCCGGGTGTCGACCGCGTTGTTCTGACCGCACCTGGCAAGGGCAAGCTCAAGAACATCGTTCACGGCATCAACCACAACGAAATCACCGCTGACGACAAGATCGTCTCCGCCGCTTCGTGCACCACCAACGCCATCGTGCCGGTGCTCAAGGCTGTGAACGACAAGTTCGGCATCATCAACGGTCACGTTGAAACCGTTCACTCGTACACCAACGACCAGAACCTGATCGACAACTTCCACAAAGGCGACCGCCGTGGCCGCAGCGCCGCGCTGAACATGGTGATCACCGAGACCGGTGCCGCCACCGCTGCTGCCAAGGCTTTGCCTGAGCTGGCCGGCAAGCTGACCGGCAACGCGATCCGTGTACCGACGCCGAACGTGTCGATGGCCATCCTCAACCTGAACCTTGAGAAAGCCGCCACCCGTGAAGAGATGAACGAGTACCTGCGCTACATGGCGCTGCACTCCGACCTGCACAAGCAGATCGATTTCGTCAATTCCCAGGAAGTGGTGTCCACCGACTTCGTTGGCTCGCGCCATGCCGGTGTGGTCGACGCTGAAGCGACCATCGTTCAGGACAACCGCGTTGTGCTGTACGTCTGGTACGACAACGAGTTCGGTTATAGCTGCCAGGTCGTTCGCGTGATGGAAGACATGGCCGGTGTAAACCCGCCAGCATTCCCGCGCTAAGCCTTAGCTGCACATGAAAACGCCCCGACTTGTCGGGGCGTTTTTTTTTTCTGGCTTTTCTGTCGCCTGGGCTGGCCTCATCGCGAGCAGGCTCGCTCCCACATTGGAGCGCGTAAATCCCTGTGGGAGCGAGCTTGCTCGCGATAGCGATGTGTCAGGCGCCGCCGACGACTGAAGCTTGTGCAGTCCGCAGTTCATGCCGATTACCCTTGAACAACACCAAGGTAGCAATCAACCCCAGCACTGCCGCGCCACTGAGCCAGATCCCTGGCGCGGCCTTGTTGCCTAGCACATGAATCAGATAAGTACAGGCCGCTGGCGTAAACCCGCCGAAGGTCGCTGTTGCCAGGCTGTAGGCCAGGGAGAAACCGGTGGTGCGCACTTCCAGCGGCATGATTTCCGTCAAGGCGACTACCATGGCACCGTTGTACGATCCATACAGGAACGACAACCACAACTCCACGATCAGCAAATGGCTGAAGCTGGGGTTCGCCACCAGCCAGGACAGCGCCGGATATGCCGTGAGGATCGCCAGAATAGTCGCTCCCAGCAGCAAGGGCTTGCGTCCGATCTTGTCGGAAAATGCGCCCATCACCGGCAGCCAGAAGAAGTTCGACAGCCCGATGCATACCGTCACCAGCAACGCATCCAGGTCCGACAGGTTCAGTTCGGCTTTACCGAAGGTCGGCGTGTACGCCGTGATCAGGTAAAACGACACCGTGGTCATCACCACCAGCGCCATGCCCGCCAGGACGATGCCGAAGTTCTGACCGATGGAACGGATGATTTGCGACAGGGTAGGGCGATGTTTTCTCGCCTGGAATTCAGGTGTTTCTTCCAAGGAGCGACGGATCACGAATATCACCGGCACGATCATGCAACCCACCAGAAACGGCACGCGCCAGCCCCATTCGCCCATCTCCTGGGGACTCAGCCAGTGATTGAGGCCAACGCCCAGCAGGCCGGCAAACACGACGGCGGCCTGTTGACTGGCGGATTGCCAACTGACAAAGAAGCCCTTGCGCCCCGGCGTGGAAATTTCCGCCAGATACACCGATACGCCGCCCAGCTCAACCCCGGCGGAAAAGCCCTGCAGCAATCGCCCCAGCAGCACCAGCAGCGGTGCCGCCACGCCGAGGGTGGTGTAACCCGGCACACAAGCGATCAGCACGGTGCCGGCGGCCATCATCGCCAAGGTGATGATCAAGCCTTTGCGGCGGCCGTGCCGGTCGATGTAGGCCCCGAGAAAAATCGCCCCCAGCGGGCGCATCAAGAACCCGGCGCCAAATGTGGCCAGGGACAGCATCAGCGAGGCGAAAGCACTGTCGGTCGGGAAGAACGTCTTGGCAATGGCCGTGGCGTAGAAGCCATAGACCATGAAGTCGAACATCTCAAGGAAGTTGCCGCTGACAACGCGAAAGATCGCCTTGCCGTTGCTGGTGTTGGAAGGCATGGGTAGGTACTCACTCTGACAATCTTGTATGAAAGCGCTGCACCCAATGTGGGAGCGAGCCCGCTCGCGATAGCGGTGTGTCAGTCACATCAATGTCGTTTGATCCGACGCTATCGCGAGCAGGCTCGCTCCCACAGTTTTTTGCATCTGGACTGAAGGGCGCTGAAGCCCATAATGGCCGGCGCGGTTTCGAGGGGGGATGAAGATTTGTTAACTGGACGGTGGATGGGGCTTGTGGTGCTGGTCGGCGTGTTGTCCGGTTGCGGCAACGGCAACACCCTGGAGCGCTTCGGCGGCCCGACCATGGGCAGCCACTATTCGATTCAGTACGTCAGGCATTCCGCCGCACCTGGACCGAAAGCGGTGCGGGCCGAGGTGGAAAGCATCCTCGCCGAAGTGGATCGACTGTTCTCGACCTATCGCAGCGATTCGGACATCGAACGTTTCAATGCGTTGCCGGCCAATAGCTGCCAGATCATGCCTGGCCCTGTCCTGGAGTTGATCCGCGTGGGTGAGCAGTTGTCCTCCCAAAGCGACGGCTCTTTCGATCTGACGGTGGAGCCGCTGCTCAACCTGTGGGGCTTCGGTCCCCAGTCCCGAGCAGAGAAAGTACCGACCGCAGAAGCCCTGGCCCAGGTGCGCCAACGCGTCGGGCATGCTCATCTGCGCATCGACGGCGACCGCTTGTGCAAAGACGCCGCGGTGGAAGTCGACTTCAACAGTATCGCAGCCGGTTATGCCGTCGACCGCATCGCCAGCCGGTTCAAGGCCTTGGGCATCGACAGCTATCTGGCCGAGGTCACCGGCGAACTCAAGGCCGCCGGACGCAAACCCGATGGTGCCGCCTGGCGTATCGCCCTGGAAGAACCCCGGGACGACCGGCGGGTGGCTGAGCGCGTTATCGAGGTCAACGGCTACGGGGTTTCCACCTCGGGCGACTACCGTAAATATTTCGAACAGGGCGGCAGACGTTATTCCCACACCTTTGATGCGCGTACCGGTACGCCGGTCCTACACAACCTGGCGTCAGTCACGGTGATTCATCCTTCGGCGTTGATGGCCGATGGACTATCGACGCTGTTGCTGATTCTCGGTCCTGAACGGGGTTGGGACTATGCCGAAAAATACGGTGTCGGGGTATTTTTCGTATTGCGGGACAATGACCGTTTTATTGTTCGCACCAATGATGAGTTTGAACGGATCAGTCGCGGAAAAACCCAATGATGACAGCGTTGTGAAAGCATACCTGTGGCGAAATAGCGCAGGCAAAACTAGCCTACGACGCGACCAAGGGGTAATGTGCGCGGCGTTGACGCTTCTATAGACTGTGGCCGGGCTCATGAACCGGCCCCAAATTGTTCCTTCATGTCGCTGGCCGGCATGATTTAGCCGTGGAGCCAAATGTGGCGCCGCGGCCTGTTCTGAGGAGTACGCATGGCTGTCTACAACTACGACGTGGTGGTATTGGGTTCCGGCCCGGCGGGAGAGGGCGCGGCAATGAACGCCGCCAAGGCAGGGCGCAAGGTCGCGATGGTCGACAGCCGTCGGCAGGTCGGTGGCAACTGCACCCACTTGGGCACCATCCCGTCCAAGGCCTTGCGTCACTCGGTCCGGCAGATCATGCAGTTCAACACCAACCCGATGTTCCGCGCCATCGGCGAGCCGCGCTGGTTCTCCTTCCCGGACGTGCTCAAGAGCGCCGAGAAGGTGATCTCCAAGCAAGTCGCCTCGCGCACCGGTTACTACGCCCGCAACCGGGTCGACGTGTTCTTCGGCACCGGCAGCTTTGCCGACGAGCAGACCGTTGAAGTGGTTTGCGGCAATGGCGTGGTCGAAAAGCTGGTGGCCAAGCACATCATCATCGCCACCGGCTCGCGCCCGTATCGTCCGGCCGATATCGATTTCAACCACGCACGTATCTACGATAGCGACACGATCCTGAGCCTGGGCCACACCCCGCGTAAGCTGATTGTCTACGGCGCGGGGGTGATCGGTTGCGAATACGCATCGATCTTCAGCGGCCTCGGTGTGCTGGTGGAGCTGGTGGATAACCGTGGCCAGTTGCTGAGCTTCCTGGACTCGGAAATCTCCCAGGCCCTGAGCTATCACTTCAGCAACAACAACATCACCGTGCGTCACAACGAGGACTACGACCGCGTCGAAGGCGTGGACAACGGCGTGATCCTGCACCTCAAGTCCGGCAAGAAGATCAAGGCCGACGCCTTGCTCTGGTGCAACGGCCGTACCGGCAACACCGACACCCTGGGCCTGGAAAACATCGGCGTGAAGGTCAACAGCCGTGGCCAGATTGAAGTTGACGAGAACTACCGCACTTGTGTGACGAACATCTACGGCGCCGGTGACGTGATCGGTTGGCCGAGCCTGGCCAGCGCCGCCCATGACCAGGGCCGTTCAGCGGCCGGCAGCATTGTCGACAACGGGAGCTGGCGCTTCGTCAACGACGTACCGACCGGCATCTACACCATTCCGGAGATCAGCTCGATCGGCAAGAACGAGCAGGAGCTGACCCAGGCCAAGGTGCCCTATGAAGTGGGCAAGGCCTTCTTCAAGAGCATGGCGCGGGCGCAGATCGCCGGAGAGCCGCAGGGCATGCTGAAGATCCTGTTCCACCGCGAGACGCTGGAAGTGCTGGGCGTGCACTGTTTCGGTTACCAGGCGTCGGAGATCGTTCACATCGGCCAGGCGATCATGAACCAGCCGGGCGAGCTGAACACGCTGAAATACTTCGTCAACACGACCTTCAACTACCCGACCATGGCCGAAGCCTATCGGGTAGCGGCCTATGACGGGCTCAACCGGCTTTTTTGAGCGGCTCCGGCCGGTGGCCTGAGCCGGCCGGGGAGACCGATTTCAGCAATTCTCGAGGGTGGCAGTGGCCAAACCGGGAAAGTCTGTAATCAGGCTGTCAACGCCGAAGTCGGCGAGCCTGCGCATCAGCGCGGGTTCGTTGACGGTCCACACCGATACATGCAACCCCTGACGCTGGGCCTTGATCAGGCGTTCCGGCGTACACAGCGTCCAGTTGAGCGCCAGAATCTCGCAGCCGTAACTCTGGGCGACCTTCAGTGGGTCGAGCCAGGCGTATTCGGCCACCAGCCCGCGGGAGATGTCCGGGGTCAGGTCCAGGGCAGCCTTGAGCACTTCCCGGGAGCTGGAGGTGATGGTGATTTTGTCCAGCAACCCGAAACGCTGGGCCATTTCGCGGATCCCCAGCACGGTGGCGGCGGCGCGGGTGCGTGAGGCACTCTTGACCTCCAGTTGCCAATGCTCGAAATCACATTTTTCGAACAGCTCCTCCAGGCGCGGGATCGGGCACGGCTTGATCCAGCCCGGGCCACCCTTGCGCGCATCGTAGGTCACCAGCTCGGCGGCCGAATGCTCCACCACCTTGCCCCGGCGATCGGTGGTGCGCTTGAGGGTCGGGTCGTGGATCACCATCAACTCGCCGTCCATTGAAAGGTGCAGGTCCAGCTCGCATCGGCGCACGCCGTGCTTGAGGCACTCCTGAAAACCGGTCAGGGTATTTTCTGGCGCTTCGCCCTTGGCGCCACGGTGGCCATAAATGAGGGTCACGGTTCTTCCTTATTGATGCCGGATTCGTTCAGTTCCCGCGCCAGGCGTCGCTCTTGCGCCTGTTTCTGCAGGATGTAGCGGGCCAGCAACTGGCGCTGGGCGTCGGTGGGGCGTTCGAACTCGGTGCCCACGTCATAGCCGTCGCCCTTGGGGTCGCAATGAGTGACCCGGGCCCGGAGCAACAGCCCCAGGGCCTGGGGCATCAGCACCATCTTGATCGACAGGTGCGCGCCGACGGCAATGGGGGTGGGGTATTGGAAGTCGATGCCGCCCTCGGAGATGATCACCGGCTGCGGTTCGCCGATTTCGCCGAGCGCCGTCAGGGCAATGACCTGGCTGAGCAGGTCGATGCGTTTGTGCATGACTTTCAGGTACGCGGCGATGCTACGCTCGCGCTCGCTGATCTGGCGCAGCAGGTGTTGCGATTCGAATTCGCTCAGGTGCAATTCGCTGAGCAGATTGAACAGTGGAGAAGCATCCTGCAACACTTCCTGGCCAGCAGCTTCAGGAATGGAGAGGGGCCGAATTTCCAGTGCGATCGTGTCCTCGATACGGTAGTATTCGCGGCGATCTTCTTCATCTAATGTCGACATGGCGAACCCATGGTAGCGGCGGTGGTCTGAGTGTAAAGCTGGTTTGTGACCCCCGCCACAAGGACGTTCCTTTTCCCTCCGAACAAGCCCCGACATGTTCAGACCTCTCTTCGTATTTATCGGCACGCGTTATACCCGTGCAAAACGTCGCAATCATTTCGTATCGTTCATTTCCCTGACTTCAATCATCGGGCTGGCCCTTGGCGTGGTCGTGATGATCGTCGTGCTGTCGGTGATGAACGGGTTCGACCATGAAATGCGCACTCGCGTGCTGGGCATGGTGCCCCACGCCACCCTCGAAACCGGCGAAGCCATCAGCGACTGGCCGAGCCTGGCCGCCAAGGTCAAGCAGAACCCGCAGGTGCTGGCGGTTGCGCCGTTCACCCAGATGCAGGGGCTGCTGACCCACAATGGCAAGGTTTCCAAGGTCTTGCTCAATGGCATTGACCCTGGGCTTGAGCGGCAGGTGTCGATCATCGACAACTTCATGAAGCAGGGCAAACTCGACGACCTGGCGCCGGGCAGCTTTGGCATCGTCATCGGTGACAAGGCCGCTGCCAAGCTCGGCGCCGTCATCGGCGACAAGCTGACCTTCGTGGCACCGGAAGTCACCGTGACCCCGGGCGGCATGTTCCCGCGTATGAAGCGCTTTACCGTGGTCGGCATTTTCCATGTCGGCGCCGGCGAGCTGGACGGTTACCTGGGCGTCACCAACCTTCAGGACCTGGCGCGCCTGCATCGCTGGAAACCGGATCAGGTCCAGGGCCTGCGGTTGAAGTTCGACGATCTGTTCCAGGCACCGCGCGTCGCGTGGACCATCGCCCAGCAGCTCGGCGAAGACCGCTACTACGCTCGCGACTGGACCCGCACCCACGGCAACCTGTACCAGGCGATCCGCATGGAAAAAGCCATGATCGGCCTGCTATTGCTGCTGATCGTCGCCGTTGCCGCGTTCAACATCATCTCCACTCTGGTGATGGTGGTGAATGACAAGAAAGGCGACATCGCCATCCTGCGCACCCTTGGCGCCACACCGGGGCAGATCATGCGGATCTTCATGGTCCAGGGCACGGTCATTGGCGTGATCGGTACGGTGGTCGGCGCCTTGGTCGGGATGTTTGCCGCGCTGAACGTCAGCGCCGCGATTGCCGCTCTCGAAGGCCTGATCGGGCACAAGTTTCTCAACGCCGACGTGTACTTCATCGACTACCTGCCGTCGCAGTTGCAGACAGACGATGTGTTGATGGTCTGCGGCGCCGCGTTGGTCCTGAGTTTCCTCGCCACCCTGTATCCAGCCTGGCGTGCCGCGCGCACCCAGCCTGCGGAGGCGTTACGTTATGAGTGAGTCGGGTATGAGTGAAAAAGCAATCTTGAGCTGCCGTAACCTGGGCAAATCCTACGAGGAGGGGCCGGAATCGGTGGTGGTGTTGTCGGGCTTGCAGCTGGAGCTGCATCCGGGCGAGCGTGTGGCGATTGTCGGTACGTCCGGGTCGGGCAAAAGTACCTTGCTCAATCTGTTGGGCGGCCTCGATACACCGACTGCCGGCAGTGTCTGGCTGGCCGGCGAGGAACTCTCGGCGCTGAACGAGAAGGCCCGTGGCCTGCTGCGCAACCGTTCCCTGGGCTTCGTTTACCAGTTCCACCATTTGCTGCCCGAGTTCACCGCGCTGGAGAACGTCTGCATGCCGCTACTGATCGGTCGCACCGCGATCCCTGAAGCCCGCCAGCGGGCCACGGCGTTGCTAGAGCGGGTCGGGTTGGGCCATCGTCTGGAGCACAAGCCGGCGGAGTTGTCCGGTGGCGAGCGCCAGCGCGTGGCGATTGCCCGGGCCCTGGTCAACAAGCCGGGGCTGGTGATGCTCGACGAGCCGACCGGCAACCTCGACTCCCACACCGCCCAAGGCATTCAGGACCTGATGCTGGAACTCAGTACCTCGATGCGTACCGCGTTCCTGGTGGTGACCCACGACATGAACCTGGCCCGGCAGATGGACCGCGTCCTGCACCTGCAGGAAGGTTGCCTGACGCCCATTTGACCGACCGAAACCCGGCGCTTGCTGCAAGCGCCGGGTCTTTTATTTTCATACGGTGCCCCGCGAATGTTCAGACCGTTATCGATCTTCATCGGCACGCGCTATACCCGCGCCAAGCGCCGCAATCGCTTTGTTTCGTTCATTTCCATGACCTCGATGATCGGCCTCGCCCTGGGGGTGCTGGCGATGATCGTGGTGCTGTCGGTGATGAATGGCTTCCAGCGCGAAATGAGCTCGCGCATCCTGGGCATGGTGCCCCACGCCACCATCGTCGGCGTCAAGCCGATCGACGACTGGCAGCCGGTGGCTGCCGCGGCGCTGAAAAATCCTGAGGTGATCGCTGCCGTGCCGTTCACTGAAATGGAAGGCATGCTCAGCCATAAAGGCGCGATGCAACCGATCCAGATCAGCGGCATCGACCCGGCCCAGGAGGGCAAGGTGTCCATTGTCGCCCAGCATATTGTCCAGGGGCGTCTCGATGCCTTGAAGCCGGGCGAGTTTGGCGTGGTGATCGGCGAAATCACTGCTCGGCGCTTCCGTTTGAACGTCGGGGACAAACTGACCCTGATCGTGCCGGAAATCAGCACCGCGCCGGGCGGCATCACCCCGCGGATGCAGCGCTTGAATGTGGTCGGCGTGTTCAAGGTAGGCGCCGAACTGGATGGCTCCATGGCGCTGATCCACGTGGCCGACGCCGCGCAAATGCAGCATTGGCAGCCCAACCAGGTGCAAAGCGTGCGCCTGGCGGTCAAGGACCTGTACGCAGCACCGCGAGTTTCCGGCGACATCGCCACGGGCCTCGGTGCGGACTACAAGGCCGACGACTGGACCCACACTCAGGGTAGCCTGTTCAGTGCCATGAAAATGGAAAAAACCATGATCGGCCTGCTGTTGTTGATGATCGTCGCGGTGGCGGCCTTCAACATCATCGCGACCCTGATCATGGTGGTGAACGATAAGGGCGCGGATATCGCGATCCTGCGCACCATTGGCGCCACGCCGCGGCAGATCATGGCGATTTTCATGGTCCAGGGCACGGTGATTGGCGTGGTCGGCACGCTGATTGGCGGCGTGCTGGGGGTGATTGCGGCACTGAACGTCAGTGATTTAGTGGGTTGGGTGGAAAGGGTCACTGGCCAGCATATTTTCAGTTCCGACGTGTATTTCGTCAGCAACCTGCCTTCGGAGCTTCAACGCGGTGATGTAGTGCTGATCTGCTCGGCCGGGTTCATCCTGAGCTTCCTCGCCACGGTTTACCCGGCCTGGCGTGCGGCGAAGGTCGAGCCGGCGCAGGCGTTGCGCTATTCCTGAATCAGCGCAAAACCTTGTGCCAAGGGCGACACTCTCTGTGGCGAGGGGATTTATCCCCGCTGGGCTGCGAAGCAGCCCCAATACAGTCAACTCAACCTGCCTGCTACACCCAGGTGCCAGGGTTTAGGGCCGCTTCGCGACCCAGCGGGGATAAATCCCCTCGCCACCAGGGTTTGCGTTGGGCTTAATCTTCCTTCGGCAACTCAATCAAAAACCGCGTCCAGCCATCGGCCGATTCGCAGCGGATCTGCCCGCCATGGGCGCGGACGATGGAGCGGGTGATGGCCAGCCCCAGCCCGGCGTGTTCACTGCTGCCTTCCTGGCGGGCCGGGTCGGCGCGATAGAAACGGTCGAACAGACGCGGCAGCAAGTGCGCTGAAATCCCGTCACCGCTGTTCTCCACGTTTACATGCATCTGCCCAACGCCCTCGACAATATGTACTCGTACTTCGCCACCGTCAGGCGTGAAGCGCAAAGCATTGTCCAGCAAATTGGACAGGGCCCGGCGCAGCATGCTGCGGTCTCCGTCGATGCGGCCGTTGCCTTCACGGCTCAAGCGGACGTGGGCGTCTTCGGCCAGCGGGGCGAAAAACTCCAGCAGCAGATCCACTTCCTGAGCCAGTTCCAGCGGTTCGCGGCTGGGTGCCAGCAAGCCGTGGTCAGCCTTGGCCAGGTACAGCATGTCGTTGACCAACTGCGCCATCCATTGCAGCTCTTCAAGATTGCTGTGCAATGCTTCGCGATAATCCTCCAGCGAGCGTTCGCGGGTGAGGGTGACCTGAGTGTGGGTCAACAGGTTCGATAAAGGGGTGCGCAGTTCATGGGCGATGTCGGCAGAGAACGCCGAGAGCCGTTGAAACGCATCATCGAGACGTCGGAGCATGTCATTGATGCTGTGGGCCAGTTCCGCCAGTTCGGCGGGCATGTGTTCTTCCGGCAGTCGGGCATTGAGAGAGCGGGCCGAGACGCTGCCGGCGATGGCCCCCATACGCCGCAACGGTCGCAAGCCGCGCCGGGCGGCCCAGGCCCCGAGCAGGGCGGTAGCCAGGGCTGAGAGGCCGACCGTCAGCCAGATCAGGCGCTGCATGCGTTGCAGGAAGTGCTGGTGGTGGGTGATGTCCAGCAGCAGCGTCAGTTGCGGCGAGTCGGTGCGGTCGGGGTACAGCGGCGCATTCAATACCCGGTAGTCAGTGTCGGCATCGCTGAGGGTGGACAGGCCGGGACGCTCCGGCAACTGAGCCGGAATCCGCAGCGAACTGTCGTACCAGCGCACGCCATCGCTATCCTTGATGCGCAAGGCCAGGTCGGCCTGGCGACTGAGTTCATCTGCCAGACGGCTTTGGGTTTGCTCGGCATCCAGCCCCTGCAGGGCGCGACGCAGGCCGATCAGTTTGCCTTCGAGCAGTTGCTGATCCAGCTCGATGAAGTGCGCCTCGCTGCCACGGCTGAACAGCACGCCGGCAAACAGGGAGACCACGGCGGTGCAGGCGGCGAACAGCAGCGCCAGCCGGCTGCTCAGCGACCAACGCCCTCTCACAGGTTGCGCTCTTCAAGGACATACCCCATGCCCCGCACGGTGTGGATCAGCTTGCTGGGGAAATCGTCGTCGATCTTGATTCGCAGGCGCCGTATCGCGACTTCGATGACGTTGGTGTCGCTGTCGAAATTCATATCCCAGACCTGGGAAGCAATCAGGGATTTGGGCAGGACCTCGCCCTGGCGACGCAGGAGCATTTCCAGCAACGCGAACTCCTTGGCCGTGAGGTCGATGCGCTGGCCGCTGCGTTCGACGCGGCGGCGGATCAGGTCCAGGCGCAGGTCCGCCAGTCGCAGGCTGGTTTCCTGGGGCGTCGAGCTACCGCGGCGCAACAGGCTGCGCACTCGCGCCAGCAGTTCGGAAAAGGCAAAGGGTTTGACCAGGTAATCGTCGGCGCCCAACTCCAGGCCATGCACGCGATCCTGGACCGCATCCCGCGCGGTGAGAAACAGCACCGGCGTATCCAGGCCGGCGCCGCGCACGGCCTGCAAAATCTGCCAGCCATCGCGGCCGGGCAGCATCACATCGAGGATCAGCAAGGCATATTCACCGCTCAAGGCCAATTGCTGGCCGGTAATGCCATCGGCCACCAGGTCGGCGTTGAACCCGGCTTCGGTCAGGCCTTGGCGCAGGTATTGGCCGGTTTTGGTTTGGTCTTCGACGATCAGCAGTTTCATGGGCAGCTCAAGGCGTTGTTGGAACGAGGGCGTTATACCGCGTCGGACGTGGCCGTGGCTCTACCTGACAAAGTTGTAATCGAGCCGTAAGCCGATTGGCAGGTGTGCAGAGATAGAGTTCTCACACGCTGAATCTGACAGGAGTATGGACATGTTAATGGCAAACCGCTTGATCCTGACCGCCTTTGCACTGGTGCTCAGTACGCCCACGTGGGCTTCACCGGGTCATTTTGATTTCGGCCAGCCTGCCTCGGCGGCCAAGGCCAGTCGCAGTATCGATGTGGTGATGGGGGACATGACCTTCGACCCCGGTGCACTTGATATCAAGGCTGGGGAGACCGTTCGGTTCGTGCTGATCAATAAAGGTCAGTTGCTGCATGAGTTCAACCTGGGCAATGCCGCGATGCACGCCCAGCATCAGCAGGAAATGCTCAAGATGCAACAGAGCGGACAACTGACCCCGACCGCAATGAAGCAAGGGATGGCCCATGGCTCCATGGGGCACGGGCAGGCCGGCATGCGCCATGAAGACCCCAACAGTGTGCTGGTGGAGCCGGGCAAAACCGCCGAGCTGACCTGGACCTTCAACAAGGCCATGCGGCTGGAGTTCGCCTGTAATGTGCCCGGCCACTACCAGGCCGGGATGAAAGGCAAGCTGACAGTCAGTCAGTAAGCACTCAAAGGCTGGGGCAAAGGCTGATAGAATTGGCTGATTCTTCAGTCAGGTTTCCGTCATGCATCCCGCAGCCGAACATTCGCCGCTGGGCAAATCCAGCGAATACATCGCCACGTACACGCCGTCACTGCTGTTTCCGATCCCGCGCACCGCGAAATGGGCGGAACTGGGCCTGACGGCCGAGACCCTGCCGTACAAGGGCGTGGATTTCTGGAACTGTTTCGAGCTGTCATGGCTGCTGCCGTCTGGCAAACCGGTGGTGGCCATTGGTGAATTCGCAATCGCGGCGGATTCACCAAACATCATCGAATCCAAATCCTTCAAGCTGTACCTCAACTCGCTGAACCAGACGCCATTCGCTGATACCGCGAGCCTGGAAGCGACCTTGCGTCAGGACCTGTCGGCGGCCGCCGGTAAACCGGTGGGCGTGCGCATCCGCAGCCTCAAGGACGTGGAAAGTGAAGGGGTCGTGGCATTACCCGGCGTGTGCATCGATGACTTGGACATCACCGTCGACTCCTACGAGCATCCGCGCCCGGAGCTGCTGCGCTGCGATGATTCGCGCATCGTGGAGCAAAGCCTGCACAGCCATCTGCTCAAATCCAATTGCCCGGTGACGAGCCAGCCGGACTGGGGCAGCGTGGCGGTGCAATATCGCGGTGCGGCGCTGGACCCTGCCAGCCTGTTGGCCTACATCGTCAGCTTCCGCCAGCATTCGGATTTCCACGAACAGTGCGTGGAGCGGATCTTTCTCGACCTGCAACGCTTGCTCAAACCGGAAAAATTGACGGTGTATGCGCGCTATGTGCGGCGGGGTGGGCTGGACATCAATCCGTATCGCAGTACCGAAGAGGTACAGCTGCCGAACCATCGCCTGGTCCGGCAATAAATAATCCTGTGGGAGCGAGCCTGCTCGCGATGAGTCAGGCACATTCAGCATTGATGTTGGCTGAGCCACCTATCGCGAGCGGGCTCGCTCCCACAGGGGATTGCATTTCATATCGTGAAAAATGAAAAGCCCCGCTATCAATAGCGGGGCTTTTTTGCATCTGGGGGTTCAGATTCCCATGTTGCCCAAGGCTTGTACGATATTGCGCAACGTCCCGGCAATAGTGGGGTGATCCAGTTCGAAGCGCTCGACAGCCAGGTTCACACCATCGACCAGGTCGGCATTCTGAAGCGAATTATCCAGTTCGATCTCGGCTTCGAGCTGAATCATCAGTTGATGCAGATTCTCGCGCTCCGGTTCGGAAAGCGGCGGGTTCTGTTCCAATTGCTCGCGCAGTTCATCAAGTTGTTTCTGCAATTCGCGGGCAGGCATTGGCGTACTCCCTTTATTGATAGGCACAGCCATGGACCGCGACGATGCGTCAAAAGTCCGTGGCTTGCCTTAAGAGTAATCCACCCTCGTGCACCCTGCATGATCTCGGTCAGGGCTTTTCACCTTTGAGCCGACGCAGGCTGATATCCGCCAGGCAGGTGTCGAGTTCACCCAGGTGATCGATCACCGAATGCACGCCCAGGCCGAACAACTGCACGGTGGCCTTGGCGCGCTTGGTCTCTCGTTCCTGTTGGCTCAGGAGCTGCCATTCGTTCGGCGCCAGGCCACACAGCGAGCCGCAGGACGCCAGGCCGATGGTCCACAAGCCGGCATTGAGCCCCGACTGCAACAAGCGCGGCTCGCCGCTGACCAGCACGCAACCGTCCAATTGCTGGACGTTCAACGCCATCAAGGCCTGCCAGCAGGCATGCGGGGCCGGCCACGGATAATTTGTTGCTGGAAGTTGCGGTGATTTGATCCACGCTGGTAACGAAGCTGCCAGGCTATGACTGATGGCAGGTGGCAGTTCGTCGAGCCAGGCGCAGGGAATCTCCTGAAGCTGCAAAAGGCGCAGGCTTTCGAGGGCGCCGGGGGTTGGTTGCGAATGCTCGGTGGGCACTGCGCCTGCCTGTCGCGCCCTTGCCCCGAAATCCACCAGACAACCGCTCAAGCCAAACAGTACGGCGGTCAGGCTGGGGGCGGGCAGGGGCAGGGTTTCGGCGCGGGGCATGGGAACGTCCTTGAAATATCCCGCAGCCTAACGTGCCTCAATGACAGTCCAATGACAGTGAAATGAAGGCGCCGGGTGCGGAAAAATCCTACGAGCAGCTTCTCTTTCAGTGCTGTCTATCCAAGCGTTCCGCTTTATACTAGCGCCCTTACCGCCTGGGCTCGGCGCCCTTGCCTGAATAATCCAAGGAGTTTTCCCTATGCGCTGGAGCCATTGTCTAGCTCAGCTGTGTTTGTCTGCCTGCGTCCTGCTAGTCCCCTTCGCCGCCCAGGCCGCAACGGAAGACGATCCTTGGGAAAGCATCAACCGCCCGATCTTTACCTTCAACGACACCGTTGATACCTACGCACTCAAGCCGCTGGCCCAGGGTTATCAGTACGTGACGCCGCAGTTTCTCGAAGACGGCATCCACAACATGTTCCGCAACATCGGCGACGTGGGCAATCTGGCCAACAATGTCCTGCAGGCCAAACCGGCCGCAGCCGGGGTCGACACGGCCCGGTTGATCTTCAACACCACCTTCGGCCTGTTGGGGTTCTTCGACGTGGGCACCCATATGGGCCTGCAACGCAGCGATGAAGATTTCGGCCAGACCCTGGGTTATTGGGGAGTCGGCAGTGGCCCGTACGTAGTGCTGCCGTTGTTGGGGCCAAGCACCTTGCGTGACGCGCCGGCCAAGCTTGTCGATGACTACACGGCCCCTTATCGTTACATCGACAACGTCTCGGTGCGTAACTCGATCTTCGGTCTGAACATCGTCGATACCCGCGCCAGCTTGTTGTCCGCCGAAAAACTGGTGAGTGGCGACAAGTATGTGTTTATCCGCAACGCCTTCCTGCAGAACCGTGAATTCAAGGTCAAGGATGGCCAGGTCGAAGATGATTTTTAATTTCGCCCGGTAACCCCAGGAAGGCGGCCTCAGGGCCGCCTTCTTTGTTTTGAGGCACTGTTTAAGCAGGGATCGAACCTTCCATTGAGTTACGCTTCGCTCGGTTCTTATAACTCTCTGTACTTTGACAAACCAAGACGGCAAGCGGCTATCTGCATGAGCTTGAAACGCCCCGCGGATGGGAGTACCGTCTGCGCCTTAGAAGGGCACCTCTGATGTAACTGTGTGTAGGACAAGGGCCTACATCCGGTACGACAGAGAGGCTAGAAAGCGAATCCAGTAGTGAGCGCCAGGCCCAGTTGCCCAGCCCGCTACGCCAACCTAATTCTGGCGCCGTTTGCCCACATGCCAAAAACCAGTGCCACGCTGCTGATAATCGATGATGACGAAGTGGTGCGAGCCAGCCTCGCAGCCTACTTGGAAGACAGTGGTTTCAGCGTCCTGCAGGCCAGCAACGGTCAACAGGGTCTTCAGGTATTCGAGCAAGACAAGCCCGACCTGGTCATCTGCGACCTGCGCATGCCGCAGATGGGCGGACTCGAACTCATTCGCCAAGTCACCGAGCTTTCCTCGCAGACCCCGGTCATCGTGGTTTCGGGCGCGGGCGTGATGAACGACGCGGTTGAGGCGTTGCGCCTGGGCGCGGCCGATTACCTGATCAAGCCCCTTGAAGACCTGGCCGTGCTCGAGCACTCGGTGCGCCGGGCCCTGGACCGTTCGCGCCTGTTGGTGGAGAACCAGCGTTATCGCGAGAAGCTGGAAACCGCCAACCGCGAGCTGGAAGCCAGCCTGAACCTGTTGCAGGAAGACCAGAACGCCGGCCGCCAGGTGCAGATGAACATGTTGCCGGTCAGTCCCTGGACCGTTGACGATTTCCGTTTTGCCCACCAGATCATCCCGTCTTTGTATCTGTCGGGGGATTTCGTCGACTATTTCCGGGTCGATGAACGTCGAGTGGCGTTCTATCTGGCGGACGTTTCCGGCCATGGCGCTTCGTCAGCGTTCGTCACGGTACTGTTGAAGTTCATGACCACGCGTCTGTTGTTCGAATCCAAGCGCAACGGCACGTTGCCTGAGTTCAAGCCATCAGAAGTCCTTGGTCATATCAACCGGGGCCTGATCAGTTGTAAGCTGGGCAAACACGTGACAATGGTCGGTGGGGTCATCGACGAGGAGACGGGTTTGTTGACCTATAGCATCGGCGGTCATCTGCCGTTGCCTGTGTTGTATACGCCTGACAGTGTTCGTTACCTGGAAGGGCGTGGTTTGCCGGTGGGCCTGTTCAATGAGGCCACCTACGAAGACCACGTACTGGAACTGCCACCGACCTTCAGTTTGACGCTGATGTCTGATGGCATTCTGGACCTTTTGTCAGAACCTACACTCAAAGAGAAAGAAGCGGCCTTGCCTGAACGGGTAAGCGCAGCGGGCGGCAGCCTGGAAGGCTTGCGTCAAGTGTTTGGATTAGCCACGCTAGGGGAGATGCCGGATGATATCGCCCTGTTAGTGTTGAGCAGGAATCTTTGATGAGTACCGGTAGAATCCAGTTCGCCGAGCAGGACGGCACCTTTGTCCTGAAGTTTGTCGGTGAAGTGCGCCTGACCCTCTGTTCGGCGCTGGATGCGACTATTGAGCGGATCTTCACCGCGTTGAACTTCAACGCCATCGTGATCGACCTGACCGAAACCCGCAGCATCGACAGCACCACCCTGGGCCTGCTGGCCAAGCTGTCGATCCTGTCGCGGCAAAAGGTCGGCCTGCTGCCGACCGTGGTCACCACCCACAACGACATCACCCGGTTGCTGCAATCCATGGGCTTTGACCAGGTATTCAATATCGTCGGCGATCCCGTGCCATGCCCGGAGTGCCTGGACGATCTGCCCGATCAGGATCAATCGGAAGAGGAAGTGCGGATCAAGGTGCTTGAGGCCCATAAGATCCTCATGGGGCTGAACGACTCCAATCGTGACGCGTTCCATGACCTGGTGAGTGCGCTGGAGCGGCCTTGATTCACAGGTTTTGCGTAGACTGAGCGGGCCTCATCGCGAGCAAGCTCGCTCCCACAATGTTTATCTGCCCAGCGCCCCCTGTGGGAGCGAGCCTGCTCGCGATGGCTCCCGGCCAGCCGCCACCTTCCCAAGCCTATAAAAAAGGGCGAACCCACCCAGGTTCGCCCTTCTTTATGCCTCCGATATCACCTCAAAGCTTGGCTTGCAGCAACGCCTCAAGCTTCTCCTGGTCCCGCGCGAACTGACGAATGCCTTCAGCCAGTTTCTCAGTCGCCATGGCGTCCTCGTTGGACAACCAGCGGAACTGCGCTTCATTGAGGCTCAAGCGCGCCTCGCCGGCTTGTCCAGGTGCCAGCTTGCGTTCCAGCTTGCCCTCGTCGGCGGCCAGTTTCTCCAGCAGATCCGGGCTGACCGTCAAACGGTCGCAGCCGGCCAGTTGCTCGATCTGGTTGAGGTTGCGGAAGCTTGCGCCCATGACCACGGTTTTGTAGTCATTGGCCTTGTAGTAGTTGTAGATACGCGTCACCGACTGCACGCCCGGATCATCGGCACCGGTGTAGTCGTTGCCGTTGGCCTTCTTGTACCAGTCGTAGATGCGGCCGACAAAAGGCGAAATCAGGAACACGCCGGCATCGGCGCAAGCCGCAGCCTGGGCGAAGGAGAACAGCAGCGTCAGGTTGCACTGGATGCCTTCACGCTCCAGCTGCTCGGCGGCGCGAATACCTTCCCAGGTGGACGCGATCTTGATCAGCACGCGATCGCGGCCAACGCCGGCCTTTTCGTACAGGTCGATCAGGCGATGCGCACGTTTCAGCATGGCCTCGGTGTCGAACGACAGACGCGCATCCACTTCAGTGGAAATACGCCCCGGAATCACCTTGAGAATCTCTTGCCCGACCGCCACGCCAAAACGGTCGCTGGCCAGGCCTACATCGCCCTTGCAATCGGCCACACAGGCGTTCAGCAGCTCGGCGTAGCCTTGAATGGCCGAGGCCTTGAGCAGCAGGGAAGGGTTGGTGGTGGCATCCACGGGTTTAACGCGGGCGATGGCTTCGAAGTCGCCGGTATCGGCCACTACGGTAGTGAATTGTTTGAGTTGTTCCAGCTTGGAAGTCATGAGCGTGCTCTGTCCTATGGGTCTGTTGACATTACCCGAGGGCCGGCAGCCACTCAAGGGCGTGAAGGGGGATCGATGGCCCCAGCGGCAACAACCTGAAAACGGATGTTTGAAAGGCCGGGGCGGGTATCGGTAGATACGATGCCAAAACAGGACTCAGGTTCAAAGCAAGTGACAGTTAGCGTCCTTCCAGCATGCCCGCCGCCTGATCCAGCAGCGCCAGCGGGTCTTTGGTTTTGTGGATGTCCACCGACAACAACTGCCGAAAACGGCGCGCCCCAGGAAACCCGGTACCCAACCCCAGTACATGGCGAGTGATGTGATGCATCGCCCCGCCGGCGTCCAGGTGCTTGGCGATATAAGGCCGCAACTGCGCCAACGCCTCGGCCCGACTGATGACAGGCGCGCTGCTGCCAAACAGTTGTTGATCCACCTCGGCCAGCAGATACGGGTTGTGATACGCCTCGCGCCCCAGCATCACACCGTCGAATGTCTGCAAATGCTCGTGGCAGGCTTCCAGCGTCTTGATCCCGCCGTTGAGCACAATCTCCAGCTCCGGGAAATCCTTCTTCAACTGTGCCGCCACGTCATACCGCAGCGGCGGGATCTCACGGTTCTCCTTGGGCGACAGCCCCTCCAGAATCGCAATCCGCGCATGCACGGTAAAACTCGTACAACCGGCGTCACGCACCGTCCCGACGAACTCACACAACTGCTCGTAACTGTCCCGCCCGTTGATCCCGATCCGATGCTTGACCGTCACCGGAATCGACACAGCATCACGCATCGCCTTCACACAATCGGCCACCAGCTCAGGATGCCCCATCAGGCATGCACCAATCATGTTGTTCTGCACGCGATCGCTTGGGCAGCCGACGTTGAGATTGACCTCATCGTAACCATTCTCCTGAGCCATCCGCGCGCACGCGGCCAAGTCGGCCGGGACACTGCCGCCGAGTTGAAGCGCCAGGGGATGCTCGGCTTCATGGTGACGCAGGAAACGCTCATGATCGCCGTTGAGCAACGCGCCAGTGGTGACCATCTCGGTGTAGAGCAGGGCGTGTTTGGAGAGGATGCGTAGGAAGAACCGGCAGTGGGGGTCAGTCCAGTCCATCATGGGGGCCACGCTGAAGCGGCGGGAAAGGGCTTGCGGTGATGCTGTGTGTAAGGGCATGAGGATCTGAAGTGACAAATGCGATGGGAGCGCAGTTTAACAGGAATGGGATGGCGAGGATGGAGAGAGCCAATCGGTTGGGCCAGAGTTAAATCGATGACCCCGTCATCCCCGTACTGCAAGAATCTCCCGCGGATGGGCTGACCCGCCTGTCAGATTTTTCCTATACAAATTGACCAAGAAACTTGTACAAAGTTAACTGTATGTTCGTACAGTATTTTGGAAGTCGTGCGTCATGAGCTTTTCAGTTCTAGGCCCTATCGCTACGGGTGGCTTGAAGCTGCCTTTGTGTTCGTTTCGAGTACCCGCCGGGTTTCCTTCCCCGGCAGCGGACCACATCGAAGCGCACATCTCATTGGATGAGGTTCTGAACATTCGCGCCCCGCATGTCTACCTGGTCTCAATCGCTGGGGAGAGCATGCAGGGCGCTGGTATTTTTGAAGGCGATCTCGCCGTCGTGGACCGCGCTTTGGAGCCTGCGCACGGTCACATCGTCGTAGCACTGCTGAACAACGAGCCCGTATGCAAGCGGCTTTGCGTTCGCGGCAGGGAGGTGATTCTCCTTTCGGAGAACCCAAAGTATCCACCGAGGTACGTGCTTGAGGGCGACGAGCTGGTGATCTGGGGCGTCATTACATGCAGCGTGCGCAGCCATGTCTAAACCCCAGCCAGTTTTCGCCCTGATCGACTGCAACAGCTTCTATGCCAGTTGCGAGCGCGTGTTTCGACCCGACCTGGCCCGCGTGCCCATCGTGGTGCTGAGCAACAACGACGGCTGTGTGATCGCCCGCAGCTACGACGCCAAGCCCTATGTGAAGATGGGCGAGCCGTATTTCCAGATCAAGCACAAGCTGCAGAAACACGGCATCGTCCCATTCTCGTCGAATTACGCGCTCTATGGGGATATGAGCGAGCGCGTGATGACGCTCATTGAATCGATGGTTCCGGCCGTCGAGGTCTATAGCATCGACGAAGCCTTCGCGGATCTCACCGGCATCGACGGCCGGGATGCCCTCGGTCGCAAGATCCGCAGCCACGTGCTGCGCTGCACCGGTATCCCAGTCGGGGTAGGGATCGCTCACACGAAGACCCTGGCGAAGCTGGCGAATCACACCGCCAAGCGGCTGCAAGTACAAACGGGCGGCGTGGTCGATATCTGCGACCCGTTCAAGCGCGACTGGGTGTTGCGCAACACCGACGTGTCCGAAGTCTGGGGAGTCGGTCGCAAGATGAAACTTCACCTGGACGCCATGGGCATCAAGACCGCGATGGACCTGGCGAAGGCCGACCCGTGGACGCTACGCAAGAAATTCAGTGTGGTGATCGAGAAGACTGCCCGCGAGCTGGGCGGCACGCCGTGCCTGGACCTGGACGAGCCGGACCCGCCGAAGCAGGAGATCTGCTGTAGCCGGATGTTTGGTAAGCGGCTCACGGAATTGGCTCCCATCAAGGAGGCGGTAGCCACGTACATGATGCGTGCTTCGGAAAAGCTCAGAGCGCAAAAGTCGCTGTGCAAGAAGATCCGCGTCAGCATCCGCACCGGCATGTTCAACCCGGAGGAGGCGAAGTACGCCAACGGTGTACTGATCGATATGCCGTACCCGACTGATGATGTGCGGCTATTGACCAAGGCGGCGGTGGACGCGCTCGACCGGGTCTTCCGGCCGGGGTTCAATTACAGCAAGGCTGAGGTGCTGTTGATGAATCTTTGTCAGCAAGGGGAGTACACCGACGACCTGTTTGCCACCTCCCAACCAGCCGATGCCACGAAGTTGATGACGGTGCTGGACCAGATCAATGGGCGATGGGGCCGGGGGACGCTACGAGCAGCCAGCGTGCCCGCCAACCCAGACTGGGACATGCGTCGGGAGATGATGAGCAAAAGTTACACTACTCGCTTGGACCAACTATGGAGTGTTTCATGTGAGTAGAGTTGTAGAGATTGTCTATTCTGTTGCGCTGAGGTGCCACTGATTTAGAGGGCCCATCCCAGGAAGCGACGTGTCTATTTTATTTGTGATTTTTGCGACGAGACTATCCGCAGTCCTAAGTGCGATTGCTTAGAGCTTGTTGCTAACGGTTAATTGAAAGGCAGTTATGAAAAGCAGTGCGCTGTATGACTGTCCGTTCAGAAGATGTTAAAGGTATAACTCGCTTTTCAGCAATGAAAGATATATATACTAATAGGGTTTAGTTCGTTGGTTGAACATGGTTCCACTCAATCGGTCGTTTGCGCCAATGGTCTTCAATTGATTGTGTGAAATCAGGGCGCACTAGTTTTGCTTTGGCTTCGCACCAATTTTTAGAGTCTCGTCGTACAATTATTCCCTCGAGTTTTCCGGGGCGGTATCTGCTGTCTTGGTTCATGACTATTTCTATCAGTTGTTTAATTGTTACATGTCCGTTGAATATGCGGGGCACAATATTTAGTTCGAGTGCTGATGCAAGTTTATCGCGCTTAGAACAGCTCCAGAATTTTTTATTTTCATTATCGAAAACATCGAATACCAAGAACCAGTCAGGAAGCTTTGTATAATTTAAGGAGTGTCTGGCTGCGCACCATTCTCCAAAAACTATCTGGCCGGGTTTTAATGTGGCTAGTAACCCTTCCCTGTGCTGCGGCAGCCAAGAGTTCAGGCGTGAAAATTCACCTGAATAAGGTGGATGAAGATATTGGCCACGATTCTGGACCTGGAGGTTTCCATTAGCGTCTAGAGATATTCCTAGATTTGCACCGTCAAGTTTTTCTTCAATTATCACATTGGTATCAATAAGGAAGTCTACTTCGTGCGGACTTAAGATCTTGTCCCCTCGCGGGGATCCATGCGCGATCCATGCTAAATGAGGAGTGTGTGGAAAACGAAAAAAATAGTTCATGATTTAGGCAGTTCAGGCTGTTTTTTCTTAGGAAATTTGTTTTTATAGAAGCGGCACACATCGTCGACGCATAAAAATTTCACCTGTATTCCTTTACGTTCTAAGCTCTCCCACCAGTCTAACCACTTACAATCGGCGGCTTGCAAAATGACAGGCTTTTCAGGATGGGCATTAGCAACTGCCGCAAATTTTCGGTCAGGTGGATCAAAAATAGCCTGCAAGTTATCGCAGGGGAACTCGAGAAAGGAGTTCTCTTCAATTTCAGTAATATCTACCTGATGAACATATTTTGTGTTGCGTTGGTTTTGTAGTAGCCATTTTAGGAACACGTCGCCAACTCCCTTGGGTTGATTGGGGCGTGTTTTGTTTTGGTACTCGCGAAGTATTCTTCCCTTGTTGTCAATTACAGTAATGGATTTTTGTTGGTCTCTCAGGCGAGTAATGCATTCGGTTCGGCAGGCCTCTGATACATCTGAGTGACTTCCATTTGCGACTAGGAGAACATTAGTGTCAATGACCGTTGCGGACATTATTTAGCTCCTGCTTTCGTATTCTCCATCGCAGCGAGTGTTCGCGCTACTATGTCGCCCATCTCGTCGCCAAAAAAATTTTCAGGCCAATTAAGTATTTCGCCCGACTCATCTAGTTTCAGTTCCTCAAGTTCGGCTCCGCCTTTTTTATTTTTTGCAAAATATACGGCAATATCTTCTTTTGGAATTGCTCGTTCAGCAACGCGACGTTGTAGACGGTTTAGGAAGTGCTCTGAGTGCGTTTCTATTATTAACTGGGTGCCGCGAGGTTGTCCATTTTCATATGATTGAACCGCACTAATCAAAGCGTCTGCCAAGTTAGATTGCGCCATTGGGTGTAGGTGGATTTCCGGCTGTTCCATCCAAAGTGTAGAGCCCGGGGGGCAGTAGAATGCTTGAACAAGCGCAGGTAAAACTTGAGAAACTCCGAAACCAACGTCGGTTAATTTAACTTCTGGCGAGTCGGCGTAGGTACGTACTAACACCTCGTACTCTTTTCGCCCTTTTGCTACCGGTTTTACGCGAAACTCTTTGATAATTCCCAAGTCAACTAGCCAGCCTGCCACGAATGTATCAAAGCGTTGGCGATGCTTCCGATAGCCTCGGTTAAGTTCTCGATTCTGTTCAGTTGCAGCTAGTAACGCTGCGATGCTTGACTCACCTTGGGCGCCAACATCAGGAGGAGTATCTCCAGACCATTGATAGACTCTTTTAGCTGGGCTTCGAAGTGGTCCTAGGTAGTACAGTGCATCCAAAACTCTTTCGGTTTCCAGGGCAAAGTCAGCCAGAAAATCAGCATTTTGATACCGTAACAATGTACGGTCAGCAAATCGATAAAATTTCTCTGGAGGCTCGGCAGGCCACTTTCTCCCACTTGCATGCATTAACCGCAGAGGAGAGCATTCCAGACTTCCCCGGGAGCCTGCTCCGGTATGAACCACATCGAGTGTCTTTTCGTTCCCTTGTAGCAACACATAACGAATTTCTTTTGTTCGTGGCTGACCAGAACGATCCGACAATAAAGATGCTGATAAAGAAAGCTCATTTCCACTGTAGACCTCTCCATGAACCGAGGCGTTTTTAACGGTAATTGGACGAGGTAGCTTCCACCGTAATGTGAACTCAAGCTCTTTCGACAAATCATGGCCATGTAAACAGTCTGCAAACGTGCCTAAATCGATGAGGGAGTGGTCATCACCTAGCTGAAAAGCACGTTTGCGATCAGCCATTTGGACGGTTTGTTTGAGTGCTAAGAGTAAGTGGCCTAGGCTGGATTTCCCCGAGCTATTGGTCCCAAAGATTACGGTCAGGGGGGCGAGGCGGATTTTGCCTGTATCGCTCCATGCTTTGAAATTTTGCACTCGTAGCTCGGTCAGCACTGGAAGCTCCTTTCTTGGTGGTGGCCATTACGAAAACGCCGTTTTCGTAGTATGGCTATCCCGTAGGATCTGGACAATGCTGATGATATCGATTTGCTTAAAGCATCGTGGCTATCAGCCTGTGAAAATCCGTTCTCTTCTTGCTCCTTCAGGTAGGGTTCAATCCATGATTTAGCTGCGAGAAAAATGGCAATCTAGGCTCTCATATGCCGATTTACGTCGAGTAGAGGATTCTAGAGTGAAGAAGTCAGAGCACGAGCATATGTTTTTTTCTGGTCCGGCTGAGGTTTGGGGCTCCAGCGATCAGTTGAAGCGGCTTGCTGAGCAGGTTAAGGCTTGGAGTGGCGGCGATCAACTGAGGAAACTTGCGGAGCAGTCGAAGATCTTGGGTGCGAGCGATCAGTTAAGGCAGCTTACTGAGCAGGCCAAAGCTTGGAGTGGTGATGATCAGATGAGGCTGCTTGCTGAGCAAGCCAAGGCTTGGAGTGGCAGCGATCAATTGAGGCAGCTCGCGGAGCAGGCAAAGACCTTGGGCGTCAGTAATCAGTCAAGGCGGATTGCCGAACAGGCCAAGGCTTGGAGTGGCAGCGATCAATTGAGGCAGCTTGCTAAATACGCAGATATCTTGGGCGCCAGCGATCAGTTGAGGCAGATTGCTGACCAAGCTAGAGTGTGGAGCGGCAGTGATCAGCTGAGACGGCTCGCTGAACAGACCAAGGCATGGGGTGACAGCTATCAGCTAAGGCAGCTTGGTGAGCAAGCTCTAACTTTAGGGCTGACGTTCGACGGCGTTGTCGGCGAGCTTGTTGCGCGAGCCGAGAAGAGTAAGGATCTAGCTTCGTCACGGTTTACTGAGAGCTCTTACGTCGATGGCGAGGTTTTCGCGCCCATTAAGAGACAGCCTCTTTCGTCAGTTCCCACCTGGTTATTGTATTTGTGGTTATTAGCTGTATTGCCGATGCTGACGGCACTTGCAAGCTGGGAGGATATTCGGGCAAGTATAGTGGATATCAATGCTCGTATCCCCCAAACCATCACCTTTGTAGGAATACGAAATTTCATACGCGCTGAGCTTGCTGGTAAGCCAGGGGATGTTCGTTTGGTAATGCGTTCCGATGTGCGGCTGAGGTCGGCTCCAGGTCTTAAGTCAGAAGTCCTTATGGAGCTTCCTAAATATGCACCGGTTGTTGTGTTAGAAAAAAATAATCGCACTTGGCTTTTCGTTTCATATGAGCACGAAGGTTTTTTTATAGAGGGATATGTTTCAAGTAAGCTATTGAGGAAAGTAAGGAAATAAGTCAATCTTAACGATAAGCGCGACTAAGTCCCTTCGCGAGTAATCATTCATTATCCGCTTCTGACCCGAAAATCGATATTGAGCGAGAGAAAAGGGGCTCCAGCTAAGAAAGGGGCCGTCTCGTAACAGCTGATGCGGGGGGGGCTGGGCGGCATGGGTTCTTTTACCAATTTCTGTACCAGTCGTTGCATTTTGGTGAGAAAAATCAGGCAACCCTAAGTACAAAGTCCCCGATTTCATTACTTCTGACCACCAAGCAGAACCCACCCCACATAGCGGTGTGATTCTCGCCCAGCGGCGCACCGATTAAGAAAGCTAAATCGAGTTTGCTAAATATTTGCTACAGGAGAGGTTAAGCAAGCGCTTAAAAGCAAGCGGAGCGGTAGGTTCAGCGATTAATCCATCCAATCCATCATGGGGGCCACGCTGAAGCGGCGGGAGAGGGCTTGGGAGAATGCTGTGTGTGAGGGCATGAGAATCTGAGGTGAAAAATGCGACGGGAGCGCAGTTTAACAGCAGTGGGATGGCGAGGATCGGGTGCGCCAATCGGTTGGGCCAGAGTTAAATAAATCTGTCCCATTGGTTGTCGCTGATCAATTTTCGCTTCTACGACTGCCAGTTCCGCGTCAACCGCCACTCCGGCAACGTGCCGCAGGTGCGTTTCACGCTGGAGGTAGCGCGGCTGACATCGGTTCCTATCGACGCAACAGCATCTTCGCTCGGTCGATTGCACCCGCGTGGTGGATTGATTTTCTTAAAATTGGGTGAGGTCCAGACAACCCTGTTTATGCATAAGGGCGAGGGTGATGAATATTAAGGTGCAATAGTTGTCCGCGTTGTCGATTTCGTGTGGTTTGAGGTTGGCAGTGGAATAGAGGTTGATGTCTTCTGCTTCCTCGGTGGGCGTATTGTAGGAGTCGTCATTCGATCCAATCAGTAAATGCGTCAGCTCATGCAGTAGGGTGTATAGATAAGACTCGTTCTGGAATCCTGCAATCTTAGGTGTATGCCGTGCGTTCAACTCAAGGCAGGGATGATTGATCAGTATGCACAATTCAACTCCCATGAGATCCAGGAAGGCCAGGCCGTAGGTTTCTTCAGACTCTGTTGCGTCAGGGGATGTAATGGGCTGGTAAACATGACGGAAAGTGTTCAGGTCTGTGTAGATGATTTCTGATTGGAGCATTGGTTGCTGGATCAGTGACAATATCAAGCGGAGCTTTTCTCGCAGATGCTCCCGGTCATTGAACAGTTCATCTATATGCGTGCTGATGTGCTGGGAGATGCAGGCTGGTGAGGGTGTTTTGTCGTCAAGGGTGGCGAGAATCAACTCTATCGCCGGGGGCACGGCAGTGTTGATAAAACTGTTGCTCAAGCTAAGAAGTCGAGTGTCAAGGGGCAGATCTATAAGGGGTGTATCTTTAACGGCCTCGTATTGTTGAATAAAAGCCTGCATGTTGTTTTCATTGAATTTTAATGCGCTGAGAATGTGTTCGTCAGCCATTTCCAAGGCGGAATGATACCCAAGCTGCTGAAAGCGATTTTTTGCGTAAGTCAGTTTTTCCGTAGGGCAGGCAATAATGAAGTTCTTCATTTTTTGCATGGCGGCTGCGGTGGTGATAGTGGTGAACTTCATGGCGAACTGCTCGTACTTGGTTTTGTGTGAGGCGCCGGACTATGGATTTTGGAATAAAAGTTGGCAAGAAGTGATGTGTAAACAAGTGCGATAAGTGTTGTCGTGGAGCGGGGGTTGCCTGAAGAATTTTTGTTGCACTTAGTAGTTTGCTTTTGTTGGAAATGAATTCGCGATGCAATTGGAGCGGGCTTGCTCACGAATGCGATCTGTCTGCCAATCAAGTGCTGACTGGCAGACCGCTTTCGCGAGCAAGCCCGCTCCCACAGTGGGAGCGTGTGGTAGCGGCTAGCGTGGGTCGACGTTATCCAGCGCTCGGTTCGCCAGCAAGCCGCCCAGTTCGATCAGTTGCTGAATGCCCAGGGCGACGTGGCGCCGGGAACCTTCCAGATCGAAGGCCAGGTCGCTGACCATGGCATTGGCCGAGGCCAGGGTTTCGCTGAGGTTGGCGAGCAGGGCTTCGGTGTCGATACCGTTGACGACGGTGAAGACTTGGCTTGGAGCAGGCTCGGGCTTGGTGGGTTTGGGCTTGAGGTAGAAGTCGAGGGCACGGTCGGCGGCTTTGCCGAATTCTTTGGTGTTAAGCGTGGTTGGATCGGTGTCTGGCGGATTAGGTGTTGGTTTGAACATAGATGAAACTCCAGGTAAGAAATTGGAGCCATCCCTTTCGCTACCAAACGAAGGGAGGTGGCCATACGAAGGTTGGTAGACCGGTTACCTGGCAACCCGGCGCGTCCGAGGACGCCCTGCGCATGACCACCATAAAACAGAGGGCATAGAAATCCCCTGCGTCAGGTTGCACGTGCACCAGGAAAACCGGGCTACCAAACCCGATCGCTGATTCGTCAGCGACCGGAAAACGATAAAGCCCGACCCCAAGGCGCACAAGCCGGCGGATTCTGGCGTAGTTGTAGGCAACGGCGCAAGGCGAGGTGGTCAGGTCCTACGCCGTGGCTGGCGGGATAAACATTTGGCTTTTCGGTGTCAGTAAACCCAAACCTCCACCCGCCGATTCCTGACCCGGCCTTCATCCTCGCTGTTGGCCGCCACCGGCATCAGGGCGCCGAAGCCGCGTACTTCGCGCAGCGCCACACCGTGTTTGACCAATTCGCGCCGTACCGCCATGGCCCGCAACCGGGACAGAAGGTCGGCGCGTGCCGGGTCGTCCTTGGCGTCGCCAAACCCAACCAGCGTCACTCGGCGGTCGAGCTTGTCGTGCTGCTTTATATAGGCGAGCACACGCCCCAGGTCCTGCTGGGCCTTGTTGTCGAGGCTGGCGCTGCCTTCTTCGAAGCGGAAGTTGACCGACAGCCGTTGCGCGTGGCGGCTCAGGGCCTGATAGCCCTCAGGCATCAGCGCATTGGGGGTGACGGCCATGGCCTGGACGGTTTGCGCGATGAACCCGTTGGCCGCGACGATGGCCTGGCCCTTTTCGCTTTGGGTGAACTCAACCAGTGCCTCGGCCCACGGGTTGGTTTCTTGCGGAGGCAAGTAAAAGAACAGCCTGCGCGACAATGGGTAGTCTTCCGTGGCGATCAGGTGGGTCAGCGGCATCATGGGCTGGGAGTCGCCGTCGACAATCGCCAGCGCCTTGGCCTGGCGCACGTAGGGCAAACCGATGAAACCGATGCCTTGCGGATCCTGGCTGACAGCGTCGGACAGCTGTTCGCTGGATTCGAAGCGCCGGGCAGAAGGGGCCAGGCGTTTTCCCTGTCGGTTGAGCACCAGTTCCTTGAAGGTGTCGTAGGTGCCGGACTGCTCATCCCGGGCGTAGAGATGAATCGGGCCGCCGGCGCCGCCCACCGATTCCCAGGTGTTTACCTCGCCGCTGAATATCTTCGCCAGTTGCCGGGTGTCGAGCTGGCGCAGCGGGTTTTGTGGATGAAGAATGATCGCCAGGCCATCGATGGCGATGACCTGTTCGGCGCTGGGGTTTTTCAGGTCCCCCAGATGTGCCAGTTCCTGCAACTCGCTGTCCTTGATCGGTCGCGAAGAGGCCGCCAGTTCGGCGCTGGCGTGCTTGAGAGCGGAAAAACCGGTGCTGGAGCCATGGGCGGCAATGTCGATTTCTACCCGTCGACCATCGGCGGCCTGGCCGACGATACGCTGCTCGTTCTCACGGTTGGTGATTTCGGTGCGGACCTTGAGCAGCCCCTGATCCACCATCAGCGCCTTGGCCAGCGCCGGCCCCAGCGTAGCGCCGATGGTGTTCGAGCCTTGCAGGCGCAGCGCGGGGCCGTGTTCGGGAATCGGCAGGCCGCTGGCCCATGCCGTGAGCGGCAGCCAGAGGCCCATGAAAAAAACAACGCGCAGCCGCATGCCGACACCTTCTGAACCTAAGAACGTGCCGGAAGATTAAGTCAGTCAGGTTACTGAAAAGTGACAGGCGTGCGACTTGTCAGCCGCAGTTCGCCGAAGATCCCTTGTGGGAGCGAGCCTGCTCGCGATAGCGGTGCAACTGCCACATTGATTTTGAATGTGCCGCCGTCATCGCGAGCAGGCTCGCTCCCACAAGGTTTGTGTATGCCCTGGATTTAGCTCAACTGTAGCCAGATCGGCGCATGGTCCGAAGGTTTCTCCATGCCGCGCAGTTCATAATCCACCCCGGCATCCTTGACCCGTGGCAGCAGCCCATGGGAGGTGAGGATCAGGTCGATGCGCAGGCCACGCTTGGGCTCGTCTTCGAACCCGCGGCTGCGGTAGTCGAACCAGCTGAAGCGGTCGGTGACGTCCGGGTTCAGGTGCCGGAAGCTGTCCACCAGGCCCCAGTTCTTCAGGCGGGCCATCCATTCGCGCTCTTCCGGCAGGAAGCTGCATTTGCCGGTTTTCAGCCAGCGTTTCATGTTGTCCGGGCCGATGCCGATGTCGCTGTCTTCCGGGGAAATGTTCACGTCGCCCATCACCACCACGGGCTGGTCGTTGCTGAAACGGCTTTCCAGAAGTTGTTGCAGGTCGTTGTAGAAACGCTCCTTGGCCGGGAACTTGGTCGGGTGATCGCGGCTTTCGCCTTGGGGGAAGTAACCGTTCATGATGGTCACCGGCACACCGTTGGCATCGGCGAAGGTGCCCCAGATGAACCGCCGTTGGGCGTCTTCATCGTCGCTCTCGAAGCCTTTGTGCAACGTCAGTGGAGCCTGGCGGGAGAGCAGGGCGACGCCGTAGTGGCCCTTCTGCCCATGGTAATGCACGTGATAACCCAGGGCCTGCACCTCGGCCAGGGGGAATTGCTCGTCGTGGACCTTGGTTTCCTGCAGGCCGATCACGTCCGGCTGGTGCTTCTCGATCAGCGCCGCCAGCTGATGGGGGCGGGCGCGCAGCCCGTTGATGTTGAAGGAGACGATCTTCATGGTCGGCTGTCCTGGCAAAACTGCGATGCTAGCTGACATGTAGGAGCACGGCCAGCGTGGCAGTAGGACAAATGCGCTGCTAATGTCCTGTGCATGTAGGAACGATCAGAGCCCAATCGGGTTCGTACTCAATAAGAGCGGGGCCTCACCGAGCCTCGCCCAGGAGATTGACCGTCATGCCAGAAACCGCCACCGCCATCGCCGACATCCATATGCTCGACAGCGGTTATTCCCGCGAGGCACGTTCATTGCTCTACCAGGCCTATCGTCATGAACCGACCTTCAGCTTCCTGTTCGAATCCGAGCGGCCCGGTTATGAACATCGGGTACGGGCCACGGTGCGTGAGTTGGTCAAACAGCATTTTCTCCAGGATCTGCCGGCCATCGGCTTGCTGGTCAACGACCGCCTGATCGGCATTGCCTTGATTGCTCCACCGCAGCGCCGCCTGGGTATCACTGAAAGCTGGGCCTGGCGCCTGCGCATGGTGTTGAGCACCGGCTTTCGCTGCACCCGGCGCTACCTGGACTACCATGCCGCAGTGACGGCTTGCCTGCCGTCGGATTCTGTCCATGTATTGCCCCTGCTGGGAGTTCATCCACAGTTCCAAGGCCAACACTTCGGCGAACAGTTACTGGCGGCGGTGCATAACTGGTGTGCGGTGGACGAGAACTCCCAGGGCGTGGTGCTAGACACCGGCAACCCACGTTACCTGGAGTTCTATAAACGTCAGGGTTATGAGGAAATCGGCGAGATTGCGGTAGGACCCGTCCGCGAACATGTCTTCTTTCACGCCAACCCGCAGGTATTGCAGAGCGCAACGGCGTAATCCGGGGAAACTTTTGAGACATGTCCGGCTCTATCAGGCTTCCAAGCTCGTGATAGCATCCGCGCCATGAATTTCCCAGGACGAATGACCAGTGGTGCGCTCTTGCTGTCCCTCAGCTGCGCGGCACTGGCACAAAGTGAATTGGATGTACGGGTCAAGCCGTCCAACGACCAGCTCAAGGCTAACGTAGAAGGCTATATCGGCGGCGTGGGCGATCGTGACGAAGAGGCCTTGCTGCGTTTCAGTCGGGGTGCCGAAGAACAGGCGCGCAAAGCCGCCCAGGCGCTGGGTTACTACCAGCCGCAGATCGACAGCGAGGTCGAGGGCGGCAAGACCCCGCGCCTGATCCTGACCATCGACCCTGGCGAGCCCGTGCACCTGCGCAATGTCACCGTGCGCATCGATGGCCCGGCCGCTTCCCTCAAGGCTTTTCGTGTACCGGACAACGCCGCGCTCAAACCTGGCGCGGTGCTTAATCATGGGCGCTATGAAGACGCCAAACGGATCATCCAGAACCAGGCCTCGCGCTACGGTTTTTTCAGCGGGCGATTTGTCAGCCAGAAGCTGTTGGTGGACCCCCAGGCCGGCGTGGCCGACATCGAACTGGTCTACGACAGCGGCCCGCGCTACGCCCTGGGCCCGGTGAGTTTCGAGGGTGACACGCCCTTTGATGAAGAGTTGTTGCAGCGCATGGTGCCGTTCAAGGCGGGCGAGGCGTACGACTCGGAACTCATCGCAGAACTCAACCAGGCCCTGCAATCGAGCGGATATTTCGAAGGCGTTCGGGTGGACGCGGCACCGACCGCCGCCACCGATAACGTGATCCCGGTGGCGGTCAAGCTCGAGACCCGAAAGCCGCGCACCATGGGCCTGGGCCTGGGGTTCTCCACCGACGTCGGCCCGCGGGCCAAGGCCAATTGGACGCGCCACTGGGTCAATCCCCAGGGCCACAGTTATGGCTGGGAAGCGGAAGTGTCGGCGCCCCGGCAGAACGTTGGCCTTTGGTACGACGTACCCCTGGACCCGCCCTTGACCGACAAGATGCGCTACGCCGGTGGCTATCAATATGAAGAGCTGTCCGGCACCGATAGCCTCAGCAAGCTGCTGACCGTGGGCCCCGAATGGCACAGCAAGTTGCCCAGTGGCTGGCAACGGGTGGTGTCGCTCAAGTGGCAGCGTGAGGAGTATCGGCTCGGCGACGATTCGGGCCTGAGCACCTTGCTGATGCCGGGCGTGAGCTATTCCTACCTGCGCAGTGACAACCGCATCGATCCGCGCAACGGCTATCGCATTCAATTCGACACCAAGGTCGCCAAGGAAGGGCTTGGGTCGGACAACAACCTTTTATATGGCACGGCCATGGTCAAGGGCCTGACCACCTTGTTCGACAAGCATCGTCTGCTGGCCCGTGCCCAGGTCGGTGGCAGTGCCACCAATGGCTACAAATCCATCCCGCCATCCCTGCGCTTCTTCGCCGGTGGCGACCAGAGCGTGCGCGGTTACGATTATCAGAGCCTGTCACCGGAAAACTCCGAAGGTGATCGCATCGGTGGTCGCTACATGGTCGCCGGCAGCCTCGAGTATCAGTATTCGATTGCGCAAAAATGGCGGGTGGCGACCTTCGTCGACCAAGGCAACTCCTTTAACAGCCTTGAGCTGCCGAGCCTCAAGACGGGTGTCGGCGTCGGTGTGCGCTGGGTGTCGCCGGTGGGGCCGATCCGCCTCGACCTCGCCCATGCGCTGGATGACGATGGCGGCATTCGCTTGCACTTTTCCATGGGGCCCGAGTTGTGAATCGTGGTTTGAAAATAGCGCTGCTGGCGCTCGGCACGTTGCTGCTGGTGGTCTTGCTGACCCTGAGCATCGTGCTCGGCACGCAATGGGGCAGCCGTTGGGCGCTTGGTGTTGTGCCGGGTTTGAGTACGGATAATTTTCAGGGACGGTTGGGCGGCCAGTGGAGTGCCGACCACCTGTTGTGGCAGCAGGACAGCAGCCGAGTGGAACTCGATCAGGTGATTTTCGCCTGGTCGCCGCTATGCCTTGCGCGCATGACCCTGTGCATTGATCAGCTCAAGGCCGACAAGGTCAGCCTGCAATTTCCTCCGTCCGCTGACGAACCGAGCAGCGGTCCGATCACCTTGCCGGACCTGAACTTGCCGCTTGCCCTGGAACTGGGCGACGTGCAGGTCGGCAGCCTGTTGTTCAATGGCAGCGAACAGCTCAAGGGCTTGCAACTGGCCGCGCATTGGACCGCCCAGGGTCTGCAGATCGACTCGGTGCAGCTGCAGCGCGACGAGCTGAGCCTGACGCTGTCCGGTTTGCTGCAACCCGGTGGCGACTGGCCGCTGAAGGCCCAGGGCCGGTTGACCTTGCCGGCGCCAGGCGCCACGCCTTGGACGCTGGACCTGAACATCGATGGCAATCTGCTCAAAACCCTCAACCTTAACGCCGACAGCAGTGGTTATCTGCAAGGCCGGTTGGTCGGTGAGCTGCAACCGCTAGCGGACAACCTGCCGGCCAAGGTACGCATCACCGCTGACGGCTTCAGGGCCGACGCCGATCTGCCGGATACCCTGATGCTCAATCAGTTGGAGCTGACGGGCGAAGGCGATCTGAACAGCGGCTACCAGTTGCTTGGCAAGGCAACGTTGCCCGCCGAAAAAGGCCCGGTGGCCTTGCTGCTGCAAGGCAAGGTGGACGCCAACGGTGCGCAGATCGCCGGCCTGGACCTCAACGCCAGTGATCAGCAATACCTCAAGCTCACCGGCCAGTTGGACTGGCGCGAAGGTCTGAGCGCCGAGGCGAAAATCGCCTGGCTGGACTTCCCTTGGCATCGCCTCTATCCGCTGATCGACGAGCCACAAGTGACGCTGCGCAGTTTCAATGGTGAAGTGTCGTATACCGATGGCAAGTACCTGGGCAATTTCCAGGCGGCGCTGGACGGTCCCGCCGGAGCGTTCAGCCTGGACAGCCCATTCAGCGGCGACCTGACGACAATCCATTTGCCGGAACTCAAACTCGCCGCCGGGCAGGGCAAGGCCGAAGGCCATCTGAACCTGGAGTTTGCCGACGGCATCGCCTGGGACACGGCGCTGGAACTGTCGGCCATCAACCCGGCGTACTGGCTGGGGGAGCTGCCCGGCACCCTAGCCGGGCCGTTGCGCAGCAAGGGTTCGATGAAAAATGACCGCCTGGAGCTTGATGCGGACCTGGACCTCAAAGGCAAGTTGCGCGGCCAACCGGCGCTGTTCCAGGCCAAGGCCAACGGTGTTGGCGAGCAGTGGAACCTCAGCGCGCTGGACATTCGCCTGGGTGACAACCGCATCAACGGTACGGGCAGCCTGCAAGAAACACTCAGTGGTCAGATCGATATCAAACTCTCGCGCCTGGCCCAGCTCTGGCCGCAATTGCGCGGCCAACTGGTCGGTCGCCTCAACGTGGCCGGGACACTCAAGGCCCCCCAGGGCAAGCTCGATCTGCAAGGCACGCAACTGGCGTTGCAGGACAACCGCCTGCAAAGCCTGAACCTGGATGCGACCCTCGACAGCGCGCAGCGCGGCAAGGTTGACCTCAAGGCCAGCGGCATTCGGGCGGGCGATACGTCGCTCGGTGTCCTGACGGTGAGCGGGCAGGGCGACATCAGGCAGCAAAAACTGACCCTCGACCTGCAAGGGCCACAGCTGGAAACGGCCCTGGCGCTCGATGGCGTGCTCGACCAAGGCAACTGGCGCGGGCGCCTCAGCAGCGGCAATGTGCAGGCCGGCGGCCAGGCCTGGCGGCTGCAAGCCCCGGCCAAGCTGGAGCGCCTGGCCAATGGCACGCTCAACCTGGGGGCCCACTGTTGGCGTTCCGGCGAGGCCAGCCTGTGTGGTGAGGATCAGCGCCTGATGCCGGAGCCGAAGCTGCGCTATCACCTCAAGCAATTCCCCATCGAAAGCCTGGCCCAGTGGATGCCCAAGGATTTTGCCTGGCAGGGCCGACTCAACGCCGACCTGCAACTGGACCTGCCGGCCAGCGGCCCGAACGGGCGCATCCTGGTGGACGCCAGCGGCGGCACTTTGCGGATCCGGGACAAGGACCGCGACACTGAGCAATGGCTGGACTTCCCCTACCAGACCTTGACCCTCGACAGTCGCCTGACGCCCAAGCGGATCGACACCAGCCTGAATTTCGTTGGGGCCAAGCTGGGCGAACTGATGCTCCAGGCGCAGATCAACCCGTTGCCGGCCAGCAAACCGCTGAGCGGCTCATTCCGCCTGAGCGGCCTGGACTTGTCCGTGGCGCGGCCATTCCTGCCAATGGTGGAAACCCTCACCGGTCACCTGAATGGCAGCGGCACGCTGTCGGGTGGTTTGTTGGCGCCCCAGGTCAACGGCAACCTGTTGATCAGCGATGGCGAAGTGTCCGGCCCGGAACTGCCCGTCAGCCTCGAAGACTTGCAGATGCGCGCAACCATTGCCGGTGAAACGGTGCGCCTCAACGGTGACTGGAAAAGTGGCAAGGGCGGCCGAGGCAGCCTGACCGGGGACATTGGCTGGGGCGAAGCCCTGAGCATGGACCTGGCGCTCAAGGGTTCGCAATTGCCGGTCACCGTCGAACCTTACGCGGTGCTGGAGGTGGCGCCGGACCTGACCATCACGTTGCAGGGCGAGCGGCTTTCCATTGCTGGTAAGGTCCTAGTGCCCAAAGGCGAAATCACCGTGCGCGAACTGCCGCCGTCTACCGTCAAGGTGTCGGATGATACGGTGATCGTCGGCCACCAGACCGAGGAGGGCAAGACACCGATGGCCATGGCGATGGACATCGATGTGATCGTGGGCCAGGAAAAGCTCGCGTTTTCGGGCTTCGGCCTGACGGCCAACGTAAAAGGCCAGGTGCACATCGGCGACAACATGGATACCCGCGGTGAACTCTGGCTCAACGACGGTCGCTACCGGGCCTATGGGCAACGGCTGACGGTGCGTCGGGCGCGGCTGTTGTTCGCCGGGCCCATCGACCAGCCTTACCTGGATATCGAAGCGATTCGCCAGACCGACGACGTGATCGCCGGCATTCGTTTGAGCGGCAGCGCCGAACAGCCGACCACGCAAATCTTCTCTGAACCGGCCATGAGCCAGGAACAGGCGTTGTCTTATCTGGTACTCGGCCGGCCGCTGAGCACCACGGGCGAGGACAACAACATGCTCGCCCAGGCGGCACTGGGCCTGGGGCTGATGGGCAGTGCGGGGGTGACCACCAGCCTTGCCAACAATTTAGGGATCGAGGATTTCCAGCTCGACACCCAGGGCAGCGGCGATGCCACCAGCGTCGTGGCCAGCGGCAATCTGACGGAAAAACTCAGCCTGCGTTACGGCGTCGGCGTGTTCGAACCGGCCAACACCATCGCCCTGCGCTACAAACTCAGCAAGCGGGTGTACCTGGAAGCCGCCAGCGGCGTCGCCAGCTCCCTGGATATCTTCTACAAGCGCGATTTCTAAGCCTTCGCGCCACCTCCTGTGGGAGCGAGCCTGCTCGCGATAGCGATGTATCAGCCGACTCAATGTTGACTGTTGCGACGCTAACGCGGAAAGGCTCGCTCCCACATTTTTTATCTGCGTTTGTCGGGTTGTGCATAGCAAGCTAACTATTTGTTTGACATTTGCTGCCTAGGCAGTAACATCTCGACATACATTCACTGCCTAGGCAGTAAAAGGTGGTCAGATGAAACATTTCACCCCGGACGATTTCCACAATTGCCACCTCGGCATGCTGCTCGGTCGTGCCGCGCTGCTCAAAGACCGAATCATCGATACCCACATGGAACCCGTCGGCATCACCGCCGCGCAGTTCAAGGTGTTGATCATCATGGCCCAGCACGGCATCGACACGCCGGTCGAGCTGTGTCGGTACCTGTCCCTGGACAGCGGCTCGATGACGCGAATGGTCGATCGTCTGGAGCAGAAAGGTTTTCTGATCCGCCAGCGCTCGGCGGATGACCGCCGGCAGGTGCGACTGGTGCTGACCGACGCCGGCCAGGCCCTGGCCGATCGCCTGCCTGTTATCGGCGCCGATGCCATGAACCAGCTGGCGGGCGCCATCAGCCGCGAGGAGTTGCAAATCCTCGAACAAATCCTCAAGAAAATTCTGCTTGCCGCCGGTGATCCCATCACCGTGTTGCGGTTGGGGGACAAATGAGTCGTAAAACCTTGCGTACCCGCATCAGCCTGGTGTTGCTGGCCATGAGCCTGGCCGGTTGTGCCAGTTACAGCGGCCTGAACACCGAAGGCGTCCGCCTTGAGGCTCAAAACCTCAAGGCCGGGCAATCTCTCAACGGCGTCACGCTGTCACCCGCTTCCTGGCCGAAAAGCGATTGGTGGAAAAGCCTCGGCGATCCACAACTCGACGGTCTGATCCACGAAGCGTTGCGCGACAGCCCGGACATGCAGATCGCCAGCGCTCGGGTGCATCAGGCCAGTGCCGCTGCCTACGCCGCCAATGCGGCGCGCATGCCGACCCTGGACGCCAGCGCCAGTGTCAGCCGTTCGCGGCTGGCCCGTGACCAGGACCCGCAAGGGCAGGGCGGGGCGTACAGCACCCTGCGTTCGCTGGGCGTGGATTTCAATTACAACTTCGACCTCTGGGGCGGCCAGCGTGCGGCCTGGGAAGCGGCCCTGGGCGAGGCCCGCGCCGCCGAGATCGACCGGCAGGCCGCTCGCCTGACACTCGCCGCTGACGTGGCGAGGGCCTACAGCGATCTGGGGCAGGCCCATATCATTTATGACCTGGCCTCCGAGGACCTCAAGCGCACCCGGCAAATGCTCGATCTGGGCGAGCGCCGCCTCAGCGCCGGGATCGACAGCGAATATCAGTTCCAGCAGACCGAAAGCCTGGAAGCCAGCGCCGATGCGAGCCGGATCGACGCAGAAAAACGCCTGCAAAGCGCAAAAATCGCCTTGGCGGTGCTGTTGGGCAAGGGGCCGGACCGCGGCAATGAAATTGCTCGCCCTCACGTGCTGCAAGCCAGCGCCGTTGCCCTGCCGTCGAACCTGCCAGCCGAATTGCTGGGCCGTCGTCCGGATCTGGTCGCCGGTCGTTGGCGAGTCGAGGCGGCGGGCAAGGACATTGAAGCCGGCAAGACTCAGTTCTACCCCAACCTCAACCTGAGCGCGGCGGCGGGGGTGCAGTCGTTGTTGGGAGACGCGATGTTCGGTTCGGCCAGCCGCTTTTTCAACGTAGCGCCGACGGTGTCGCTGCCGATCTTCGACGGTGGGCGACTGCGGGCGGACCTGGATGCCCGGGATGCTGATTACGACATGGCGGTGGCGCAGTACAACAAGAGTCTGGTCAAGGCCCTTGGAGATGTCAGCGACACCATCAACCAGTTGCGCGACATCGCTCGGCAGATCGCCGCGCAGCAACACGCTACCGATATCGCGCAGAACTCTTACGACACCGTGGTCCAGCGCTATGGCTCCGGCATCGGAAATTACCTGGACGTGCTGAGCATCGAGCAGCAATTGCTCCAGGCCCAGCGCCAACTGGCGAACCTGAATGCCGAGCAGATCGACCTGTCGATCCAACTGATGCAGGCCCTGGGCGGTGGCTTCGAGGCCGACACCCTGGCTTCGGCCGCGCCGGCCTCCACCACGTCGCACAACTGATTCGAGGTACTTGTCATGGCTACTGCCGAAACTACCCAACCCTCTGAAACTGCCCAGGACAGCAGCAACCCGCGCAAGCGCAAGCTGATGCTGCTGGGACTGGCACTGATTGTCGTCCTGGGTGGCCTGGGCGTCTGGGCTTGGCACGAACTGTATGGCCGCTGGAGTGAGAGCACCGACGATGCCTATGTGAACGGCAACGTGGTGGAAATCACACCTCAGGTCACCGGCACCGTGGTGAGTATCGGTGCCGACGACGGTGATCTGGTGCGTGAAGGCCAGGTGCTGGTGCAGTTCGACCCGAACGACGCCGAGGTCGGGCTGCAAAGTGCCCAGGCCAACCTGGCCCGTACCGTGCGCCAGGTGCGTGGCTTGTACAGCAACGTCGATGGCATGCGCGCCCAGGTCAAAGCCCAGGAGGCCGAAGTACAGAAGGCCCAGGAGAACTACAACCGACGCAAGAACCTGGCGGCCGGCGGGGCGATTTCCCGGGAGGAACTGTCCCACGCCCGTGACGATTTGACCTCGGCGCAGAATGCGTTGGCCAACGCCAGACAGCAACTCAAGACCTCCAGTGCCTTGGTGGATGACACCGTGGTGGCTTCCCATCCAGACGTGCAATCGGCCGCCGCGCAATTGCGTCAGGCCTACCTGACCAACGCCCGCAGCACCTTGATCGCGCCGGTCACCGGATACGTCGCCAAGCGCACGGTGCAGTTGGGCCAGCGGGTGCAGCCGGGCACGGCGCTGATGGCGGTGATTCCGCTGGATCAGTTATGGATTGACGCCAACTTCAAGGAAACCCAGCTGCGGGACATGCGCATCGGCCAGCCGGTGGACATCGAAACCGACCTCTATGGCAGCGACGTGAAGTACAGCGGCACCGTCGACAGCCTCGGTGCCGGCACCGGCAGCGCGTTTGCCTTGTTGCCAGCGCAGAACGCCACCGGCAACTGGATCAAGATCGTGCAGCGGGTGCCGGTGCGTATTCATATCAACGCCCAGGAACTGGCCAAGCATCCGCTGCGGGTCGGCCTGTCGACCCAGGTCGACGTCAACCTGCGCGACCAGAGTGGTCCGGTGCTGGCCCAGCAACCACCGAAACAAGCCTCTTTCAGCACCCAGGTCTATGACCGGCAACTGGTCGACGCCGACGCGATGATCAGCCGGTTGATCCACGAAAACAGTGCCGCGGCGAGCAAGACCGCGCAGCGCTAGTCAGTTATGGGCATGAACCTGTGGGAGCGAGCTTGCTCGCGATGGCATTGGCCCAGCCAGCATCGGTGGTGACTGATACACCGCTATCGCGAGCAAGCTCGCTCCCACAGGGTTTGTGTCTGGCCCTAAGGGATTTCGCCATCTCTGCTTCATAGGATTTCGCAATGAGCAATAACGCGTCCTTCACGCCGCCCAGCCTGTTGCTCAGCACCATCGGGCTGTCGTTGGCGACGTTCATGCAAGTGCTCGACACCACCATTGCCAACGTCGCTTTGCCGACCATTTCCGGCAACCTGGGTGTCAGTTCGGAGCAGGGCACTTGGGTCATCACCTCGTTCGCGGTGAGCAACGCCATCGCGCTGCCGCTGACCGGCTGGCTCAGCCGTCGGTTTGGTGAGGTGAAGCTGTTCTTGTGGGCAACCCTGCTGTTCGTGCTCGCCTCGTTTCTGTGCGGTATCTCGACTTCGATGCCGGAGCTGATTGGCTTTCGTGTCCTTCAGGGGCTGGTGGCCGGGCCTTTGTACCCCATGACCCAGACCTTGCTGATTGCCGTGTATCCGCCGGCCAGGCGCGGCATGGCCCTGGCGTTGCTGGCGATGGTCACGGTGGTGGCGCCGATTGCCGGGCCGATCCTCGGCGGCTGGATCACCGACAGCTACAGCTGGCCGTGGATCTTCTTCATCAACGTGCCCATCGGGATCTTCGCCGTGATGGTGGTGCGCCAGCAACTGAAGGCGCGGCCGGTGGTCACCAGCCACCAGCCAATGGATTACGTGGGCTTGATCACGTTGATCATCGGTGTCGGTGCGCTGCAGGTGATCCTCGACAAAGGCAACGACCTGGATTGGTTCGAGTCGAACTTCATCATTATCGGTGCGCTGATTTCGGTCATTGCCCTGGCGGTGTTTGTGATCTGGGAAATGACCGACCGCCATCCGGTGGTCAATCTGCGGCTGTTCGCCTACCGCAACTTTCGCATCGGCACCATTGTGCTGGTGGGGGGCTACGCCGGGTTCTTCGGCATCAACCTGATCCTGCCGCAGTGGTTGCAGACCCAGATGGGCTACACCGCCACCTGGGCCGGGCTGGCGGTGGCACCCATTGGCATCCTGCCGGTATTGATGTCGCCCTTCGTTGGCAAATACGCCCACAAGTTCGACCTGCGCCTGCTGGCCGGGCTGGCGTTTCTGGCCATCGGCCTGAGCTGCTTCATGCGCGCCGGGTTCACCAACGAAGTGGATTTCCAGCACATCGCTTTGGTGCAGTTGTTCATGGGGATCGGCGTGGCGCTGTTCTTCATGCCGACCTTGAGCATCCTGATGTCGGACCTGCCGCCACAACAGATCGCGGATGGTGCGGGACTGGCGACGTTCCTGCGCACCCTGGGCGGCAGCTTCGCCGCGTCCCTGACCACCTGGATCTGGATACGCCGGGCCGACCAGCACCATGCCTACCTGAGTGAAAGCATCAGCACCTATGAGCCGGCCACCCGCGAAGCGCTTAACCATCTCGGTGGCGCGAGCACACCGGCTTATGCCCAGCTCGACCAGATCCTCAACAGCCAGGCGTACATGCTCTCCACCGTGGATTACTTCACGCTGCTGGGTTGGGCGTTCATGGGCTTGATTGTGCTGGTGTGGCTGGCGAAGCCGCCGTTTGCGGCGAAGGCGGGGCCTGCGTCGGCGGGGCATTGATTCAGAGGTGAAATGCAATCCATTGTGGGAGCGAGCTTGCTCGCGATAGCGGCATGACAGTCAACGTTGATGTCGACTGACACATCGCTATCGCGAGCAAGCTCGCTCCCACAGGGATCTCATGGGTTCTTTAATGGCTTGGCAACGCCAACTGCGCATTGCCAAAACCAAACGGCGCCAAGGCAAATCCCTGTTCATCCACCTGCAACGCCCAGCCTTGCTTGTCCCAATCCCCCAGCACAATGCGCCGGGCGGCGTGTTCGCCCAGTTGCAGCTTATGGATAGCGGGGCGGTGGGTGTGGCCGTGGATCAGGGTCTTCACGCCGTATTCCTGCATGATCCGCGGGATCTCTTCGGGCGTGACGTCGACGATGTCATTGGCTTTCATTCGCGTCTGCGTGCGGCTTTCGCTGCGCAGTTTGCGCGCCAGTTTCTGGCGACTGGCCAATGGCAGGTGACGCAGGATGAACAGCGTGACCGGGTTGCGCAGCCAGCGCCGCAACTTCATGTAGCCTTCGTCGCGGGTGCAGAGGCTGTCGCCGTGCATCAGCAGCACCGGCTCGCCGTTGAACTGCACGACACTGGGGTCCTTGAGCAGGGTGCAGCCGGCCGCTTTGCAGAAGGCTTGCCCGAGCATGAAGTCACGATTGCCGTGCATCAGGAAAATGGCCGTGCCGCTGTCGCTCAATTCGCGCAGGGCCTGGCAGATGGAACGCTGGAACGGCGTCATGGCATCGTCGCCGATCCAGGCTTCAAAAAAGTCGCCCAGGATGTACAACGCTTGCGCCGAGCGGGCGCGTGTGGCGATCAAATCCAGAAACGCCCGGGTAATGTCCGGGCGCTCCTCTTCCAGATGCAAATCTGAAATCAGCAGTATCACTCAATGATCTCGGCTTTCTCGATGATCACGTCTTCTGCTGGCACGTCCTGGTGGCCGGCCTTGGAAGTGGTGGAAACGCCTTTGATCTTGTCGACCACGTCGGTGCCTTCAACCACTTTGCCGAACACCGCGTAACCCCAGCCCTGGGTGGTCTTGCTGCTGTGGTTCAGGAAGCTGTTGTCGGCCACGTTGATGAAGAACTGCGCGGAAGCCGAATGCGGTTCCATGGTGCGGGCCATGGCGACGCTGTACTTCTCGTTCGCCAGACCATTGTCGGCTTCGTTCTGGATGCTTGGGCGCTTGTCTTTCTTTTCTTTCATGCCTGGCTCGAAACCGCCGCCCTGGATCATGAAGTTACCGATGACACGGTGGAAAACGGTGTTTTCGTAGTGGCCGGCCTTGACGTATTCAACGAAGTTGGCAACGGTGATCGGTGCCTTCTCGGCGTTCAGTTCCAGGACGATGTCGCCGTGGTTGGTGGTCAGTTTGACTTGAGTCATGATCGCTACTCTTTCAAGGAATTCGTGGGTTTCGGGGCTTTGCTGCCCGCAACCGGTCTGGCTGTAATCGGCCAGGCTGGGCAGTTTAGCGCGCCGAGCGGGTTTTTCGAGGCTGTTTTTCATCGGGTCGTCGATTAAATTCAATCGTTTACCGACCTGGCCTGTCAGGTGCTTGACAGCATCGGCTATGATACGGGCTTTGATTTATCAGGCCGCACCCGGCCGCGCACTTGTACGTTCAAGGATCCTATGAGCAAGCCCACTGTCGACCCTACCTCGAATTCCAAGACCGGCCCGGCCGTGCCGGTCAATTTCCTGCGCCCGATCATCCAGGCGGACCTGGATTCGGGTAAGCACACGCAGATCGTCACCCGTTTTCCGCCGGAGCCCAATGGCTACCTGCACATCGGTCACGCCAAGTCGATTTGCGTGAACTTCGGTCTGGCCCAGGAGTTTGGCGGCGTCACGCACTTGCGTTTCGACGACACCAACCCGGCCAAGGAAGACCAGGAGTACATCGACGCGATCGAAAGCGACGTTAAATGGCTGGGCTTTGAATGGGCCGGTGAGGTGCGCTATGCCTCGCAGTATTTCGACCAGTTGCACGACTGGGCGGTGGAGCTGATCAAGGCTGGCAAGGCCTACGTGTGCGACCTGACCCCCGAGCAGGCCAAGGAATACCGTGGCAGCCTGACCGAGCCGGGCAAGAACAGCCCGTTCCGTGATCGCAGCGTCGAGGAGAACCTGGACCTGTTCGCCCGCATGCGCGGCGGCGAGTTCCCGGACGGCGCACGGGTGCTGCGTGCCAAGATCGACATGGCCTCGCCGAACATGAACCTGCGCGACCCGATCATGTACCGCATCCGTCACGCCCATCACCACCAGACCGGCGACAAATGGTGCATCTACCCCAACTATGACTTCACCCACGGTCAGTCGGACGCCATCGAAGGCATCACCCACTCGATCTGCACCCTGGAATTCGAAAGCCATCGTCCTTTGTACGAGTGGTTCCTGGAGCACCTGCCGGTGCCGGCTCAGCCGCGCCAGTACGAATTCAGCCGCCTGAACCTGAACTACACCATCACCAGCAAGCGCAAGCTCAAGCAACTGGTGGACGAAAAGCACGTCAACGGCTGGGATGACCCGCGCATGTCGACGCTGTCGGGCTTCCGTCGTCGTGGCTACACGCCAAAATCGATCCGCAACTTCTGCGAGATGGTCGGCACCAACCGTTCCGACGGCGTGGTGGACTTCGGCATGCTGGAATTCAGTATCCGCGACGACCTGGACCACAGCGCCCCACGCGCCATGTGCGTGCTGCGTCCGTTGAAAGTGGTGATCACCAACTACCCGCAAGACAAAGTCGAGAACCTCGAACTGCCTTGCCACCCGAAAGAAGACATGGGCGTGCGCGTCCTGCCGTTCGCCCGGGAAATCTACATCGACCGTGAAGACTTCATGGAAGAGCCGCCAAAAGGCTATAAGCGCCTGGAGCCTGCCGGTGAAGTGCGCCTGCGCGGCAGCTACGTGATCCGCGCCGACGAAGCGATCAAGGACACCGACGGCAACATCGTCGAACTGCATTGCTCGTACGATCCCGAGACCCTGGGCAAAAACCCGGAGGGTCGCAAGGTCAAGGGCGTGATCCACTGGGTGCCGGCCGCTGCCAGCGTCGAGTGCGAAGTGCGCTTGTACGATCGCCTGTTCCGTTCGCCGAACCCTGAAAAGGCCGAGGATAGCGCCAGCTTCCTGGACAACATCAACCCTGACTCCCTGCAAGTACTCACTGGTTGTCGTGCCGAGCCTTCGTTGGGCAACGCACAGCCGGAAGACCGTTTCCAGTTCGAGCGCGAAGGTTACTTCTGCGCGGATATCAAGGACTCGAAACCCGGTGCTCCGGTGTTCAACCGTACCGTGACCTTGCGCGATTCCTGGGGTCAGTGATCAAGTCTTAAGGGAAACCCTGTGCTTACGATCTACAACACGCTCACCAAGAGCAAAGAAGTCTTCAAGCCGCTGGACGGTAACAAGGTCCGCATGTACGTCTGCGGGATGACCGTGTACGACTACTGCCACATCGGCCATGGTCGCAGCATGGTCGCTTTCGACCTGGTGACCCGCTGGTTGCGTTTCAGTGGTTATGACCTGACCTACGTGCGCAACATTACCGACATCGAAGACAAGATCATCAACCGTGCCCGGGAAAACGGCGAGCCTTACGATGCGCTGACCGAGCGCATGATCAAGGCCATGCACGAGGACGAGGCGCGCCTCAATATCCTCAAGCCGGACCTGGAGCCCCGTGCCACGGACCACATCCCAGGCATGCTGGCGATGATCCAGACCTTGATCGACAAGGGTTATGCCTACGCACCGGGCAATGGCGACGTGTATTACCGCGTCGCCAAGTTCATGGGCTACGGCAAGCTGTCGCGCAAGAAAATCGAAGACCTGCGCATCGGCGCGCGCATCGAAGTCGACGAGTCGAAACAGGACCCGCTGGACTTCGTGCTGTGGAAAGCCGCCAAGCCGGGTGAGCCGAGCTGGGAGTCGCCGTGGGGCGCCGGGCGTCCGGGCTGGCACATCGAATGCTCGGTGATGTCGACCTGCTGCCTGGGCGAGACCTTCGACATTCATGGCGGCGGCAGCGACCTGGAATTCCCGCACCACGAAAACGAAATCGCTCAGAGTGAAGCGGCCACCGGCAAGACCTACGCCAATGCCTGGATGCATTGCGGCATGATCCGGATCAACGGCGAGAAGATGTCCAAGTCCTTGAACAACTTCTTCACCATCCGCGACGTGCTCGACAAGTACCACCCGGAAGTCGTGCGTTACCTGCTGGTGTCCAGTCACTATCGCAGCGCCATCAACTATTCGGAAGACAACCTCAAGGACGCCAAGGGCGCCCTGGAGCGGTTCTACCATGCGTTGAAGGGCCTGCCGAAGGTCCCGGCCGCCGGTGGCGAAGCCTTCGTCGCGCGCTTCACTGAAGTGATGAACGACGACTTCGGCACGCCGGAAGCCTGCGCGGTGCTGTTCGAGATGGTGCGCGAGATCAATCGTCTGCGGGAGAGTGATCTCAACGCGGCGGCGGGCCTGGCGGCGCGTCTGAAAGAACTGGCCTGCGTCCTGGGTGTGTTGCAGCTCGAGGCGGATGATTTCCTTCAGGCCGGTGCCGAAGGTCGCGTGGACGCCGCCGAGGTCGAAGCGTTGATCCAGGCGCGCCTGACTGCGCGGGCCAACAAGGACTGGGCAGAATCCGACCGCATCCGCGACCAGCTCACCACCATGGGCGTGGTGCTGGAAGACGGCAAGGGCGGGACGACCTGGCGTTTGGCTGACTAAAATCTTTTAGCGTTCGCAATACCCCTGTGGGAGCGAGCCTGCTCGCGATGACGGAGTGTCAGACAACATTGTTGTCGGCTGATACACCGCCATCGCGAGCATGCTCGCTCCCACAGTTTTTTGTATGCCTATCCTGGCAATCATCCTGTTATGAGCTAGTACTGTCAGGTCGATTCGACATCCTCTGACAGGAATCTTCCATGTTGGCTCATTGGTCTCTTGCGGCAATTCATCTTCTGGCTTTCGCCCTGGGGTTCTGGGCGGTACTTACCCGTGGCACGGCGTTGCGACGTCTGGCGGGCGGTACGGACGCGGTTCGAAATGTCTTGATGGCGGACAACCTATGGGGGCTATCGGCGGTGGTCCTGCTGGTGACCGGCGGGATGCGTGCTTTTGGTGGGTTTGAAAAAGGCACGGACTATTACCTGCACCAACCGCTGTTTCACCTGAAGATGACGTTGTTCGTGCTGATCCTGTTGCTTGAAATCGCGCCGATGATCGCGCTGATCAAATGGCGGATGGCACTGGGCAAAGGGCGTGCGATCGATCCTTCGAAAGCCGGCCGGTTTGCGCGGATCAGTCACATTGAAGCTTTGTTGCTGGTGCTGATGGTGGTCGCTGCCACAGGAATGGCCCGCGGCGTGGGGCTGGGTTGAGCCGTCACGAATACCTGCTTCATCGCCATTAAAACGAAACGTCTGACAGCCATGCTATGAGCCATGTCATTAGTATCGGTTTGACGGGATGAACGAAAAAATCAAAGGCGAGATGAAGCGGGGATGATGAGGGACAGTCGGCATGAATCTTTAGCCAGCCTTGCGACGATGCAGAAGGGCTGGCTACGGACTGCTACAGGGCTCAGGGCGTTTGCGGCTTGTCAGGGGCGGTAAGGCCCGCCTGAATGCGCTGATAAATCTCTTCGCGATGCACCGCAACGTTTTTCGGAGCGTTGATGCCGATACGGACTTGTTGGCCGCTAACGCCCAGAATGGTGATCGTGATGTCGTCACCAATGTTTATGCTTTCACCGACTTTGCGGGTGAGTATCAGCATGGTGTTCTCCTTGATTGCTTTATAGGGCACCTGATTCAGGCAGTGCAGATGTCGGTACTGCTTATAGATTAGTGCCAAGTGTCACAATGTGGGTGCCTCTTTCTGACGCGCAGACGCAGCATTAATTCCCAGGGTGCGACTATACAGAGACGCCGTGCAGGTTTCTCGTGTTTTGAGCGCTGTTTACGGCGTTATTGACGGGCTGGAGTGTTAAAATCCCCACTCCATGTCTTCCGGGGTAAAACGTTGTGCGCAAATTGGCTTGGGTAATCGCGGTATTGGCGCTGGCAGGATGCGGTGAAGGGCGTGACGTCGACACACCGAAGCCAAAGGTGGCGGCAACCACTGCACCGAGCGCCGCCGCTGCGCCGCAATGGGGCGTCGAGGTCCGGGGCGAAATCCCGCAAGCGGTCAGCGACCTGACCGCCTGGCTCATCGAGCACAGTTTTGTATCGAGTGTGGTGAAAGACAATGGCAAGGACCGGGTTCTGGTCGGGCCTTTCAATTCAAAGGCTGAAGCCGAGGCGAAGCAGGAGCAATTGAACGCCGCCCTGGTTCGAGCGAAAAAGCGCAACATCGAGTCGCTGGTGGTGGATTACCCAAGCGCTCAATAAACCCCGCAGAATAGAACAGTCAGATAAGCCACAACACCTGTGGGAGCGAGCCTGCTCGCGATAGCAGTGGCTCAGCCAACGTTGACGTTGACGGCGCTGCCGCTATCGTGAGCAAACAAGCTCCCACAGTTGATTGGCGCTGTTCACCCATGCGAGATCAACCGCAGGCCTTCAAATTCACCGGGCCCACGAACTCGTTGCCACGCCCCATCACGCACGCCACGCTCTGGTTGCGCTGGCGCTCCCAGCTCTGTACCGGGTAGGTCTTGTCCCAGGCTTCATACAGGCGCCGGTCCTGTTTCGAAAGGCGCAGGCCGTATTGTTTGCTCATGTAGAAATACGTCCGGGCGATCATTCCGCGGATGGAAGGGCGGGGCATGACTTTCTTGGCCTTGAAATCCACCTGGGTCAGGCATGAGCCGTACTGGCCCGTCTGCGCCGGCAGCCAGCCAAAGCTGAAGTTGCTGCGGTCGCCGTTCACTTCCCCGATGCTGGGCACCAGGTTATGAAGATCGGCCTCGGCCCGTTGATAGACCGGGTCGTGGCGGGTGCAATTCTTCCGCCCGCCTTGTTGCCAGCATTGACGCTGATGACCGATCTGCCACGCCGGGACGATATGCTCCCACTCGATACGCGCGGCGCGATTGGCGTTTTTGCGCGGCACATAACCGCAGGCTGCCAGGTTCACGCGATTGCCTGAGTATTTGCAGCCACAGTAGAACTCGGTGGATTGGGGGGCATAGAGTTTCCAGGCGACTTTCTTGGCCTCGCTGAACGTACGGGGCGCATCGGCTTGCGCGCCCATGGCGACAATCGCAAGCAATAAAGCAAAACAACGAACACTCATCAGGCTCAATCTTCCTTCGGCACAACCCAGAACACCTGCACACCGCCATCGTCGCGATAGGCGAGGGTCACATTGTCGTTCTCGTCGATTTCTTCCAGCAGGCGTTCCCACTCATCCACCGGCTCCTCGGGAAGCCGGAAGATCAGGGCCGCCTTGGCTTTTTGTGCGGTGGGGGAGTTGATGATTTTCGAGACCCGCAGGCCGAGGCGAGTATAGGAATCTAAGGGGGTAGTTGCAGCGGACGGCGTTGCCACAGGATTATCCTTATTGAGCTGTACGTGCGTACAGTATTTAACCGTAGGCATTTACGCAACTGCTTAAAATTCAAGAAAATCCTCTGACAACGCTTTTTCCGTTTTGGTGTAGGAAAAATTAAGCTAAAGAAGCCGCTCAAGCAGTCGATGGCCTTCGTAGGAATCTTATCCATGGAGTTTTGTTATGTCGTTTTCCGTCGGCTTTCCAAATGCAGCTGCCGTCACCATCGGCGGCCAGTCCGCGGCCACGCTCAAGGCCTTGAGCCAAGCGAGCGCTGAGGCAGCCGATGAGACCCTTGGTCAAACGCAGGCGCCAGGCCAGGTTCGTACGAGCATGAGCCCTGCGTCCGAAGGCAAGACCGAAAAGAGCGGGAGCACCCAGAGCATTGCCGTGCAGGTGTTGCTCAAACGCATGCAAGAGCTGCAACAGCAGCTCAGAGAACAGCAACAGCAGTTGTCTGCTGCGCAGAAGCAGGTCTATCCGACACCCGAAGCCAAAACCACTGCGGTCATGGCGATACAAGGCCAGATTGCCGACACCAGCGGTGCATTGCTGGAAGTCACTGGCCATCTGATCACAGAGCTGGCCAAGGGCTCCGGTTCGGGTGCGCTGGTCAACACGACCGTCTGATCCCCAGCCTTGCGGTGAAATCCGCACGTTGACAAAACCCGGAAGCTTTACCATAGTTCCCTTCACGCAAACGTTTGCGCAGCCTTCGTTGATGCTTGGCGACGGCCTGTGGAACGACTTCCCGTGCAACGATTTTGCTCAAAATAATCATAAAATCGGAGTGAACCCATGAAGTTGCCATTCGCTGGACGCCTTCTCGCCGTCGCCATGCTCGCGGCCGCATCCGCTGCGCTGCCTTTCTCTTCGGCATTTGCCCAGACCCCGGAAAAACCCAAGGTTGCCCTGGTCATGAAATCCCTGGCCAACGAGTTCTTCCTGACCATGGAAGATGGCGCCAAGGCCTATCAGAAGGAACACTCCGCCGATTTCGACCTGATCTCCAATGGGATCAAGGATGAAACCGACACCGCCAACCAGATCCGCATTGTCGAGCAGATGATCGTGTCCAAGGTCGATGCCCTCATCATCGCACCAGCCGACTCCAAGGCCATGGTGCCGGTGATCAAGAAAGCCGTCGACGCCGGCATCACCGTGATCAACATCGATAACCAGCTCGATCCGGACGTGGTCAAAAGCAAAAACATCACTGTGCCGTTCGTAGGCCCGGACAACCGCAAGGGCGCGCGCCTGGTGGGTGAGTACCTGGCCAAGCAGCTCAAGGCTGGTGATGAGGTCGGTATCATTGAAGGCGTGTCCACCACCACCAATGCCCAGGCACGCACCGCCGGCTTCAAGGATGCAATGGAGGCGGCGCAGATCAAGGTCGTTTCCCTGCAATCGGGCGACTGGGAAATCAACAAGGGCAATCAGGTTGCCGCCTCGATGCTCAGCGAATACCCGAACATCAAGGCACTGCTGGCCGGTAACGACAGCATGGCGGTCGGCGCGGTATCGGCCATCCGCGCTGCGGGCAAGGCGGGCAAGGTAAAAGTGGTCGGTTATGACAACATCAACGCCATCAAGCCCATGCTCAAGGACGGTCGCGTCCTGGCGACTGCCGACCAGTTCGCCGCCAAACAGGCTGTTTTCGGCATCGAGACGGCCCTGAAGATCCTCAAGGGCGAAGCCGTCGACAGCGGCACTAACGGCGTTATCGAAACTCCGGTCGAGCTGGTGACCCAGTAGTTATCCTGGCGACACAACGACGCTCGCCCTTGCTGGCGAGCGTATTGGAGAGTTTTTTATGTCCGTTCGCGACCCGAACGCTGTCCTTTCGGTCAGCGGCATCGGCAAGACCTATGCCCAACCGGTACTGAGCGACATCGACCTGACGTTGATGCGCGGCGAAGTGCTGGCGCTGACCGGCGAAAATGGCGCCGGCAAGAGCACCCTGTCCAAGATCATCGGCGGACTGGTGACGCCGACCACCGGGCAGATGCAATTCCAGGGACAGGATTATCGTCCTGGCAGTCGTACCCAGGCTGAAGAGCTGGGCGTGCGCATGGTGATGCAGGAGCTCAACCTGCTGCCGACACTTTCCGTGGCCGAAAACCTGTTCCTCCACAACCTGCCCAGTCGTGGCGGCTGGATCAGTCGCAAGCAACTGCGCAAAGCGGCGGTCGAGGCCATGGCCCAGGTGGGGCTCGATGCAATCGACCCTGACACACTGGTCAGTGAGTTGGGCATCGGTCACCAACAGATGGTCGAAATCGCCCGCAACCTGATCGGCGATTGCCATGTGCTGATTCTCGACGAGCCGACTGCGATGCTGACCGCTCGTGAGGTGGAGATGCTCTTCGAGCAGATCACTCGTCTGCAGGCGCGGGGCGTGTCGATCATTTATATTTCCCATCGCCTCGAAGAACTGGCTCGGGTGGCTCAGCGCATTGCGGTACTGCGCGACGGCAACCTGGTCTGCGTCGAGCCGATGGCCAACTACAACAGCGAGCAGTTGGTGACGCTGATGGTCGGGCGGGAGCTGGGCGAGCACATCGACCTGGGCCCGCGCCAGATCGGCGCGCCGGCGTTGACCGTCAACGGCTTGAGCCGTTCGGACAAGGTCCGCGATGTGTCCTTCGAGGTGCGCAGCGGCGAGATATTCGGTATTTCCGGGTTGATCGGGGCAGGGCGCACCGAGCTGCTGCGGTTGATCTTCGGCGCCGATGCGGCCGACAGCGGCACGGTGGCGCTGGGTTCGCCGGCCAATGTCGTCAGCATTCGCTCGCCGTCCGATGCGGTGGCCCACGGCATCGCGCTGATCACCGAGGACCGCAAGGGCGAAGGCCTGCTACTGACTCAATCCATCGCCGCCAACATTGCCTTGGGCAACATGCCGGAAATCTCCAGCGGCGGTTTCGTCAATGGCAGCGAAGAGTTCGCGTTGGCGCAGCGACAGATCGACGCCATGCGAATCCGCAGCTCCAGTCCGACACAGTTGGTGTCCGAACTGTCGGGCGGCAATCAACAGAAGGTGGTGATCGGCCGCTGGCTGGAGCGCGATTGCTCGGTATTGCTGTTCGACGAGCCGACCCGAGGCATCGACGTCGGCGCCAAATTCGACATCTATGCGCTGCTCGGTGAGCTGACGCGCCAGGGCAAGGCGTTGGTTGTGGTGTCCAGCGACCTGCGGGAATTGATGCTGATCTGTGACCGGATCGGTGTGCTGTCCGCCGGCCGCCTGATTGACACCTTCGAGCGCGACAGCTGGACCCAGGATGACTTGCTTGCCGCCGCATTCGCCGGCTATCAGAAACGTGATGCGTTGCTCAACGAAGCAGCGCCTAGGGACTTCTCATGAAAACCGTATCGGCCGTCGGCAAACCGAGTGGCAACTTCTATGGCCTGGGCACCTACCTGGGACTGGCCGGGGCCTTGTTGGCGATGATCGCGTTGTTCTCGGTCCTGAGCAGCCATTTTCTTTCGTATGACACCTTCAGCACCCTGGCCAACCAGATCCCAGACCTCATGGTGCTGGCGGTCGGCATGACCTTCATCCTGATCATCGGCGGTATCGATCTATCGGTCGGGTCGGTGCTGGCCCTGGCCGCATCGACGGTGAGCGTGGCGGTGCTGGGCTGGGGCTGGAGCGTCTGGCCGGCGGCGTTGTTGGGCATGGCCGTGGCGGCCCTGGCCGGCACCGTTACCGGTTCGATTACCGTGGCGTGGCGGATCCCATCGTTCATCGTTTCCCTCGGCGTGCTGGAAATGGCCCGAGGCCTGGCGTATCAGATGACCGGCTCGCGGACGGCCTACATCGGGGATTCCTTCGCCTGGCTGTCCAATCCGATCGCCTTCGGTATTTCACCGTCATTCATCATTGCCTTGCTGGTGATCTTCATCGCCCAGGCTGTGCTGACCCGCACCGTGTTTGGCCGTTATCTGATCGGTATCGGCACCAATGAAGAAGCCGTGCGATTGGCGGGTATCAATCCAAAACCTTACAAGATCCTGGTGTTCAGCCTGATGGGGTTGTTGGCCGGTCTGGCCGCGCTGTTCCAGATTTCCCGTCTGGAAGCGGCCGACCCGAACGCCGGTTCGGGGCTCGAGCTGCAGGTCATCGCTGCTGTGGTCATCGGCGGCACGAGCCTGATGGGCGGGCGCGGTTCGGTCATCAGCACCTTCTTTGGCGTGCTGATCATCTCCGTGCTGGCCGCGGGCCTGGCGCAGATTGGCGCCACCGAACCGACCAAGCGCATCATTACCGGCGCGGTGATTGTGGTTGCGGTGGTGCTCGACACTTACCGCAGCCAGCGCGCCAATCGGCGGGCCTGAACCATGGCAACGATCAAGGATGTGGCGGCGCTCGCGGGAATTTCCTACACGACCGTCTCCCACGTAGTAAACAAGACGCGACCGGTCAGCGAAGAGGTGCGGCGCAAGGTCGAGGCCGCCATCGAGCAGCTCGACTACGTGCCCAGCGCGGTGGCCCGCTCGCTCAAGGCCAAGACCACTGCAACCATCGGCTTGCTGGTGCCCAACAGCCTCAACCCCTACTTTGCCGAACTGGCCCGGGGGATCGAGGATTACTGTGAGCGCAACGGCTACTGCGTGATCCTGTGCAACTCCGACGACAACCCGGATAAGCAGCGCAGTTATCTGCGGGTGCTGCTGGAAAAACGCATCGACGGTCTGATCGTCGCTTCCGCCGGCGGCGACGCCGGTCTCGCCCAAGGGCTGACCAGCGTGCGTACGCCCATGGTCATCGTCGACCGTGGGCTCGACGGTGTCGACGCGGACCTGGTGCGCATCGACCATGAGCACGGCGCCTACCTGGCCACCCGACACCTGCTGGAGCTTGGCCACCGTGATATCGCCTTTATCGGTGGCCCGGCGGACACCAGCGTGGCGCAGATGCGTCTGGCCGGTTACTGCCGCGCCCTGAAAGAAGCCGGGATCGAGCTGCCCGTCGAGCGCATGCTCGAAAGCGATTTCACCAGCACCGGTGGTTATCAGGCGGCGGCCAGGCTGCTCGAACAACGGCCGCCCAGTGCGATTTTTGCGGCCAACGACATGATCGGAATCGGTGTGCTGCGCGCCGCCGCCGAGCGCAACGTGCGCGTGCCCAGTGAACTGTCGGTCATTGGTTTCGATGACATTCAGATGAGCCGTTATGTCTATCCGGCGCTGACCACGGTGGGGCAGTCGATCCTGCAGCTCGGTGAGATGGCCGCTGAAGTGCTGTTGCGGCGGATCGCAACGCCGGGGCTGGCCACCGATCAGCGCATCGTGACGCCCAGCATTGTCTTGCGAGAGTCGACTGCACCGCTGTCAGGTACATTCGCCCAATACCGCTGAACCGAATTGATGAGTGAAGACGTATGCCAGCAAAAGTAGTGGTAGTAGGCAGCCTGAACATGGACCTGGTGACCCGTGCACCCCGTCTGCCCAGGGGCGGTGAAACGCTGATTGGTGAATCGTTCTGCACCATCCCGGGAGGCAAGGGCGCCAATCAGGCTGTGGCCGCGGCGCGCCTGGGGGCGAAGGTGTCCATGGTCGGTTGCGTGGGCAGTGATGCCTATGGCCAGCAATTGCGCGGGGCGCTGCTGGCCGAGGGCATCGATTGCCAGTCGGTCAGTGTCGTGGCCGGCTCCAGCGGCGTAGCGCTGATCGTTGTCGACGACAACAGCCAGAATGCGATCGTTATCGTGGCCGGGGCCAACGGCGTGCTTACCCCTGATGTCCTGGACCGGTTCGATGAGGTGCTGCGTAGCGCCGACGTCATTATCTGCCAGCTTGAGGTGCCGGACGCGACCGTCGGGCATGCACTCAAGCGCGGTCGGGAACTGGGCAAAACCGTCATCCTGAACCCGGCGCCGGCCTCCCGGCCCTTGCCGGCCGACTGGTACGCCTGTATCGACTATCTGATTCCCAATGAGAGCGAAGCCGCCGTGCTGAGCGGGCTGGCGGTGGACTCTCTGGAAACCGCCGAAGCGGCCGCGACGCAATTGCTTGCCGCCGGTGCCGGCAAGGTGATCGTGACCCTGGGCGCCCAGGGTCTGATGTTCGCCAACGGCGCGAGTTTCCAGCACTTCCCGGCGCCGTTGGTCAAGGCGGTGGACACCACGGCGGCCGGAGACACCTTTGTCGGCGGCTTCGCGGCAGCCTTGGCTGACGGCAAAAGCGAGGTCGAGGCGATTCGTTTTGGTCAGGTCGCCGCCGCGTTGTCGGTCACCCGTGCGGGGGCGCAGCCCTCCATTCCCACCTTGCTGGAAGTACAGGCTTTCAAATCATGAAAAAGACGCCGTTGTTGAATATCGCGCTGTCGCGACTGATCGCTTCCCTTGGCCATGGCGACAAGGTGGTCATCGGTGATGCGGGTTTGCCGGTGCCTCCACAGGTCGAGTTGATCGACCTGGCCCTGACCCACGGCATCCCGGATTTTGTCAGCACCCTGAAAGTGCTGCTCAGCGAAATGCAGGTGGAAAGCCACGTACTCGCTGAAGAGATTTTCGATAAACAACCTGCGGCCCTGGCGACATTGGAGGCACTGCATGCCGATGGCGCGCTGGGGGCGCGGGAGCTGGTCAGCCATGAACAATTCAAGGCGGTCAGCAGGCAAGCTCGGGCGATTATTCGCACGGGAGAATGCTCCCCATATTGCAACATCGTGTTGATTGCCGGAGTAACGTTCTAACCTTCTCAACCCTGCACAAGGAATGCGCCATGCACCGCTATGCTCAGAAAATGCGTCAACTGTTCCGGAGTCTGCTGCTTTTGTCACTGATCACTGCTACGAGCGCCCAGGCGGCGGAAAAAATCGACCTGATCATCGACACTGATCCGGGGGCCGACGATGTGGTTGCCCTGTTGTTTGCCCTGGCTTCCCCCGAAGAGCTGAATATCCGCGCGTTGACCACCGTCGCTGGCAACGTGCGTCTGGACAAGACATCGCGCAACGCTCGCCTGGCCCGGGAATGGGCGGGGCGCGAAGACGTGCCGGTGTATGCCGGCGCGCCGAAGCCGATGATGCGCACGCCCATCTACGCGGAAAACATCCATGGCAAGGAAGGCCTGTCGGGTGTCGAGGTGTATGAGCCGAAGAAGGGTCTGGCCAAGGGCAACGCCGTCAACTACCTGATCGACACCCTCAAGGCTGCCAAGCCCCATAGCATCACCATTGCCATGCTTGGCCCGCAGACCAACCTGGCCCTGGCATTGATACAGGAGCCCGAAATTGTCCAGGGCATCAAGGAAGTGGTGATCATGGGCGGTGCGCACTTCAATGGCGGCAACATCACCCCGGTGGCCGAGTTCAACCTGTACGCTGACCCACAGGCCGCAGAAGTGGTGCTCAAGAGCGGTGTGAAGCTCACTTACCTGCCGCTGGATGTGACCCACAAGATCCTCACCAGCGAAGCACGCCTGAAGCAGATCGCTGCCGTGAACAACAAGGCCAGCAAGATCGTCGGCGACATTCTCAACGAATACGTCAAAGGTGATATGGAGCACTACGGCATGACGGGTGGGCCGGTGCACGATGCCACGGTGGTTGCCTACCTGCTCAAGCCAGAGTTGTTTACCGGGCGTTCGGTCAACGTCGTGGTGGACAGCCGTGAAGGGCCGACCTTTGGCCAGACCATCGTTGACTGGTACGACGGCCTGAAGGCACCCAAAAATGCCTACTGGGTGCAGGATGGCGACGCTCAGGGCTTTTTTGACCTGCTGACCGAGCGCTTGGCGCGTCTGAAGTAATCGGTCTTGCCGAACACTCGCAGGTCAAGGCCTGCGGGTGTGTTTCAATCCACTGCTTCAATGCTGCTGGGGTATCGTTCGAACGCTTGCTGGATAAAGTTCAGGGCCGCCTTCGTTCCCAGCTCCTTGACCAACAGTTCTATACCGATGATTGCCAGTTCTTCGGGGCTGCCAGGGCTGTAGGAGCTGTGGCCCTCCGACCATTTGGCATTGATGGTGGCTTCGATGCTGACGGTGCTCATGGTCGGGCTCGCGAGTTGGGAGGTCTGTAGGGTGAGTTAACCATTTTTGCCTGGGGTTTTGCACTGCGACTTAGGCATCAGGGAAGGGCTGTGCGACACTTGCTTTTTGACTTTCTGAAGAGGCCCCCGCCGTGCAGATCGATTTGAACGCTCCTGACGGGTTGACCCTCGACGCGGTTCGTCAGTTGCTGGCTTCGGCCAGTGATGACGAGCACACCCAACTGCGCGTGACCAAGGCGGGTATCGCCTATTTGTCTTCGGGCGTGGTGGGCGGTGTGGACATCGACGGGCTATCGTTTCGGCTGGAAACGTGGGCAAAAGGTTCAGGCTACGTCGGGCTGGTCGCCGCCAGTGACGAGGTCTGGGTCATGCAGATCTACAATGCGTTGAAGGACAACTGGCCCAATCCGCCCTTTGACTACATCGACGTTTACTGAACACCATTCATATTCAGTCACGATTCACCCCTGAAGCGGGATATCGGCTCAGGCAAACTGCCTGTTTTCCTGATGAGGGCACCATGATAGCCCTTGGGTTGAAACCAAGCTTCGTTTGGGCTGTCGCACGCTCTCTGTTTAATCATCAACAAAAGGAGGCTTCATGCCTTGGAAGCTCGCGTCATTGGGTACTTTGCTGGCCGTCGCGCTCTTGAGCGGTTGCAGCAGCACCTCTGAATCGACCCCTGATCCGGTAGCAACAGAAACAGGCTACAGCCGCTGCGAAGCAACAGCTGCCGAGTTCGCCATCGGCAAGAAGGCCTCGCCGCAACTGCTGGAACAAGCCCGCACCCGCGCCGGTGCGCAATATGCGCGGATCCTCAAGCCCAACGATATGGTGACGCTTGAGTACCGCTCGGATCGCCTGAATCTCAACACTGACGCCAATCTGATCATCAATCGGGTGAACTGCGGCTGATTGATTTTTCAATCGCCCATAAAAAACCCCGTCACATGGACGGGGTTTTTTGTGCTCGCCGAGTAATTACTCTGGGCGAACCTGTGCAGCTTGCATACCCTTTTGGCCTTTCTCAGCCACGAAGGAAACGGTCTGGCCTTCTTTCAGGCTTTTGAAACCGTCGCTTTCGATAGCTTTGAAGTGTACGAACAGGTCGTCACCGCCACCTGTAGGAGTGATGAAGCCGAAGCCTTTTTCATCGTTGAACCATTTAACGGTGCCGGTTTGGCGATTAGACATGGTGTATCTCCAAGAAACATATATTTTCAGTGTACTGTGCTGCTCAGGCCAACTGGGCACACCGGGGTATCATAGTCGAAATGTTCGATTTGGGAGCCCCCCGCACGCGCTGTTTGCCAATCAGTCGTGTTTTCTTTACTGCCTGATCCGGCTGAAAGGCCCGGTTTTAAAGGCTTTCAGCCGAACGTAAAGACGATAAAAAAAGCTGTAAAACCTGAATAAATCGGTCAAAAAGGCCCGAAATCAGCGTTTTTTATCGATGCACGGCTCCGTGCAAAGACCTGTTTTCTTACTTTTTGGCCTTGTTATTGGCCTTGCATTTTGCAATCTGCCCCAGTGCTTTTTGCTGCAGCTGAGGGGTCGCCTTATTGTCCATCAAGGCTTGAATGTCGGCTGCCGGGTAGGACTTGATCGCATCGGCGCCACAGGCGCAATGGGATTTGGCCGCTGCCGCGCCGATCTGTGGCGTGGCTGCCTCGGTGCACTGGGCCATGTATTTTTCACGTTCCCCCTTGGGCCATTCGGCGTGGGCGGTCAGCGGGAGCAGCAGGGCGAGGGGGGCGACTACTGCAAATAATGTGTTCAGACGCATGCGAAGATGCTCCTTTCGGGTCGATGTCTTGTTATCTGAGGCGTAGCGGGCGGTACAGTTCAGCACTCTGGCATAAAAACCGAGGATTTACGTCCGCTTCAATCCGGGCGCGGCGATGACCGTTCATCTGTGCTAGCATGCCGGGCTCGGGTATTTTCAGGCTCCGGAGGACAACAGGTCCCGGCTGCGGCAAATGTTCGATTAACCCTGATTTGAATCCCAGTCACTCTGGTTCGGTTTTCCCGGTTGGCCGTAAGGCTCCTGCCGCTGTAAGGCAGGCGTTCGTCATTGAATGGCCTGGACTGGATCTTGTACTGGCTCATCCCAACCCACGTGACCTTTGGTAGGGGTCACCACTAGGAGAGGAGGCGCCATGCCAACTATTACTCTTCCCGACGGCAGTCAACGTTCATTCGATCACCCGGTTTCCGTAGCCGAGGTCGCAGCATCCATCGGCGCAGGCCTGGCCAAGGCCACCCTGGCCGGCAAGGTCAACGGCAAACTGGTCGATGCCAGTGATGTCATCGACAGCGACGCCACGCTGCAAATCATCACGCCAAAGGATGAAGAGGGGCTGGAGATCATTCGCCACTCTTGCGCGCATCTGGTGGGCCATGCGGTCAAGCAACTGTACCCGAGCGCGAAGATGGTCATCGGGCCTGTCATCGACGAAGGCTTCTATTACGACATCGCCTTTGAGCGTCCTTTCACGCCGGAAGACATGGCGGCCATCGAACAGCGCATGCAGCAGCTGATCGAGAAAGATTACGACGTCATCAAGAAAGTGACCCCGCGTGCCGAAGTCATCGAAGTGTTCAAGGCGCGTGGCGAGGATTACAAGCTGCGTCTGGTGGAAGACATGCCGGACGAGCAGGCCATGGGCCTGTACTACCACGAAGAATACGTCGACATGTGCCGTGGCCCGCATGTGCCGAACACCCGCTTCCTGAAGTCTTTCAAGCTGACCAAGCTGTCCGGCGCCTATTGGCGTGGCGATGCGAAGAACGAGCAGTTGCAGCGCGTCTACGGCACTGCCTGGGCCGACAAGAAGCAACTGGCGGCTTACATCCAGCGTATCGAGGAAGCCGAGAAGCGTGACCATCGCAAGATCGGCAAGCGCCTGGGCCTGTTCCACACCCAGGAAGAATCCCCGGGCATGGTGTTCTGGCATCCGAACGGTTGGACCCTGTACCAGGTGCTCGAGCAGTACATGCGCCAGGTCCAGCGTGAAAACGGCTACCTGGAGATCAAGACGCCGCAAGTGGTTGACCGTAGCCTGTGGGAGAAATCCGGGCACTGGGCCAACTACGCCGACAACATGTTCACTACCCAGTCGGAAAACCGCGACTACGCCATCAAGCCGATGAACTGCCCTTGCCACGTGCAGGTGTTCAACCAGGGCCTGAAAAGCTACCGCGAGCTGCCGATGCGCCTGGCTGAGTTCGGTGCCTGCCACCGTAACGAGCCATCGGGTGCGCTGCACGGCATCATGCGCGTGCGTGCCTTCACCCAGGACGATGCGCATATCTTCTGCACCGAAGAGCAGATGCAGGCCGAATCCGCTGCCTTCATCAAGCTGACCATGGACGTCTACCGGGATTTCGGCTTTACCGAAGTCGAGATGAAGCTGTCCACTCGTCCGGAAAAACGCGTTGGTTCCGATGAGTTGTGGGATCGCGCCGAAGCAGCGCTGGCCGCCGCACTCGATAGCGCGGGCCTTGCGTACGATCTGCAACCGGGCGAAGGGGCTTTCTACGGGCCGAAGATCGAGTTCTCGCTCAAAGATTGCCTTGGTCGCGTGTGGCAGTGTGGTACCCTGCAGCTCGATTTTAACCTGCCGATCCGTCTGGGCGCCGAATACGTGTCCGAAGACAACAGCCGCAAGCACCCGGTCATGCTTCACCGCGCGATCCTCGGTTCGTTCGAGCGTTTCGTCGGGATTCTGATCGAACACTACGAGGGCGCGTTCCCCGCGTGGTTGGCGCCGACCCAGGCAGTGATCATGAATATCACTGATAAACAGGCAGATTTTGCCGCCGAGGTCGAAAAAACTCTCAACCAAAGCGGATTTCGTGCCAAGTCCGACTTGAGAAATGAAAAGATCGGCTTTAAAATCCGCGAGCATACTTTGCTCAAGGTTCCCTTTCTCTTGGTTATTGGAGATCGGGAGGTCGAGATGCAGACTGTCGCTGTGCGTACTCGTGAAGGTGCTGACCTGGGCTCGATGCCCGTCGCCGAATTCGCTGAGTTCCTCGCGCAAGCGGTTTCCCGGCGTGGTCGCCCAGATTTGGAGTAATTATTATTAAGCGTGAAATGAGACAAGATAAACGAGCTGCACCGAAAGCCCCGATCAACGAGAATATCTCGGCACGCGAGGTTCGGTTAATTGGCGCTGACGGCGAGCAGATTGGCATCGTCTCGATTGATGAAGCGCTTCGTATTGCTGAAGAAGCCAAGCTTGATCTGGTAGAAATTTCCGCAGACGCAGTCCCGCCGGTTTGCCGGGTGATGGACTACGGCAAGTCGATCTTCGAAAAGAAGAAGCAGATTGCCGCGGCGAAGAAAAACCAGAAGCAGATTCAGGTAAAAGAAATCAAGTTTCGTCCAGGGACGGAGGAAGGGGATTACCAGGTAAAACTGCGCAACCTGGTACGTTTCCTGAGTGACGGGGACAGGGCCAAGGTATCCTTGCGATTCCGCGGCCGTGAGATGGCCCACCAGGAGCTGGGGATGGAACTCCTCAAGCGGGTTGAACAAGACCTGCTCGAGTACGGTTCGGTCGAACAGCATCCTAAGATGGAAGGACGCCAGCTGATCATGGTCATCGCCCCGAAAAAGAAGAAGTAATCAACAGGGCACGGCAGGCCTTGCGATTATGTTTATCAACTGAATGCGGAGTATCCGAACATGCCAAAGATGAAAACTAAAAGTGGTGCTGCTAAGCGGTTTCTGAAAACTGCTAACGGTATCAAGCACAAGCACGCTTTCAAGAGCCACATCCTGACCAAAATGTCGACCAAGCGTAAGCGTCAACTGCGCGGTAGCAGCTTGCTGCATCCGTCTGACGTGGCAAAAGTCGAGCGCATGCTGCGCCTTCGTTAATTTTTGGATCAAGAATAGAGGAAGTAACTCATGGCTCGTGTAAAGCGTGGCGTCATTGCCCGTAAGCGTCACAAAAAAATTCTGAAACTTGCTAAAGGCTACTACGGCGCGCGTTCCCGCGTATTCCGTGTTGCCAAGCAAGCGGTAATCAAGGCAGGCCAATACGCCTACCGTGACCGTCGTCAGAAAAAACGTCAGTTCCGCGCTCTGTGGATCGCTCGTATCAACGCTGGTGCTCGTGTTAACGGTCTGTCCTACAGCCGTTTCATTGCCGGCCTGAAAAAAGCGTCCATCGAGATCGACCGTAAGGTTCTGGCTGATCTGGCAGTGAACGAAAAAGCGGCGTTTGCTGCGATTGTCGAGAAAGCTAAAGCCACCTTGGCTTAAGTACCCCCGACAGTCACCCGGCCTCACCTCTGTGGGGCCAGGTGTTAAACGTCATAAATAGGGGAAGAGCCTTCAAGCTCTTCCCCTATTTTGTATCTGGAGTCTGTACATGGAAAACCTGGACGCGCTGGTCTCTCAAGCACTAGAGGCTGTGCAAAGCGCTGAAGATATCAATGCCCTGGAGCAAATCCGGGTTCACTACCTTGGCAAGAAGGGCGAGTTGACTCAGGTGATGAAGACCCTGGGGAACCTGCCGGCCGAAGAGCGTCCGCAGGTCGGTGCGCTGATCAACGTTGCCAAGGAGCGTGTTACAGAAGTCCTTAATGCGCGCAAGGCCTTGTTCGAGGAAGCGGATCTGGCTGCCAAGCTCGCCGCCGAATCCATCGACGTGACCCTGCCTGGCCGCGGCCAGACTTCCGGTGGTCTGCATCCGGTTACCCGGACCCTGGAACGTATCGAGCAGTTCTTCACCCACATCGGCTACGGCATTGCCGAAGGCCCTGAGGTCGAAGACGACTATCACAATTTCGAGGCGCTCAACATCCCAGGCCATCACCCGGCCCGGTCGATGCATGACACCTTCTATTTCAACGCGAACATGCTGTTGCGCACCCATACCTCGCCGGTACAGGTCCGCACCATGGAATCGCAGCAGCCGCCGATCCGCATCGTCTGCCCAGGCCGTGTGTACCGTAGCGACTCCGATATCACCCACTCGCCGATGTTCCATCAGGTCGAAGGCCTGCTGGTGGATCGCGACATCAATTTCGCCGACCTGAAAGGGACTATCGAAGAGTTCCTGCGGGTGTTCTTCGAGAAAGAACTGGCGGTGCGTTTCCGTCCTTCGTACTTCCCGTTCACCGAGCCATCCGCTGAAGTCGATATGGAATGCGTGATGTGCAGCGGTAAAGGCTGCCGCGTCTGCAAGCAGACCGGCTGGCTGGAGGTCATGGGCTGCGGCATGGTTCACCCGAACGTGCTGCGTATGTCCGGGATCGACCCGGAAGAGTTCTCGGGTTTTGCTTTCGGCATGGGCGTCGAGCGTCTGGCCATGCTGCGTTACGGTGTAAATGACTTGCGCCTGTTCTTCGACAACGACTTGCGGTTCCTTGCGCAATTTCGCTAAGCCGCAGACCCGTAACGAATCTAATAGGAGAGCAGGATGAAATTCAGTGAACAATGGCTGCGCGGCTGGGTAAGCCCGCAGGTAAGCCGGGACGAGCTGGTTGCTCGTCTGTCGATGGCCGGTCTTGAGGTCGATAGCGTGACGCCGGCCGCCGGTGAATTCAGTGGTGTGGTGGTGGGCGAGGTGCTGAGCACCGAGCAGCACCCGGACGCCGACAAGCTGCGGGTGTGCCAGGTCAGCAATGGCGCGGAAACCTTCCAGGTGGTCTGCGGCGCGCCAAATGTGCGCCCGGGCCTGAAGATCCCGTTCGCCATGATCGGTGCCGAACTGCCGGGCGACTTCAAGATCAAGAAAGCCAAGCTGCGTGGCGTCGAGTCCAACGGCATGTTGTGCTCCCAGGCTGAACTGCAGATTGGCGAAGGCAACGATGGCCTGATGGAGCTTCCAGCTGACGCACCGGTCGGCCAGGACATCCGTGAGTACCTGAGCCTGGACGATGCGAGCATCGAGGTCGACCTGACCCCGAACCGTGGCGACTGCCTGTCCCTGGCCGGTCTGGCTCGTGAAGTGGGTGCGTTGTATGCCGCCCCAGTGGCACGTCCAGCGGTCGCGACCGTTGCCGCGGTGCATGATGAAGTGCGCTCGGTTGAAGTGCTGGCGCCGGCGGCATGCCCACGTTACCTGGGGCGCGTTATCCGTAATGTCGACCTGTCCAAGCCGACCCCGCTGTGGATGGTCGAGCGCCTGCGTCGCGCCGACGTGCGCAGCATCGACGCTGCCGTCGACATCACCAACTACGTGATGCTGGAGCTGGGTCAGCCGCTGCACGCGTTCGACCTTGCCGAAATCAACGGCGGCATCCGCGTGCGCATGGCTGAGGAAGGCGAGAAGCTGGTACTGCTCGATGGCCAGGAAGTGACCCTGCGCAGCGATACGCTGGTCATCGCCGACCACTCCCGTGCCCTGGCGATTGCCGGCGTGATGGGTGGTGAGCACAGCGGCGTCTCCGCGACGACCCGTGATGTGTTCCTTGAAAGTGCGTTCTTCGACCAGATTGCGGTGGCTGGCAAGGCCCGTTCCTATGGCCTGCACACCGATGCCTCGCACCGTTACGAGCGCGGCGTGGACTGGCAACTGGCCCGTGAAGCCATGGAGCGCGCCACTGGCCTGCTGCTGGAAATCACTGGCGGCGAAGCTGGCCCGATCATCGAAACCGTCAGCGAACAGCACCTGCCCAAAATCGCACCGGTCACCCTGCGTGCCCAGCGCATTACGCAGATGCTCGGCATGGAAATGGACCCGGCTGAAGTCGAACGCCTGCTCAGCGCCTTGGGCCTGAACATCAGCGCCGACGGGGCAGGGCAGTGGCGTGTCGAAGTGCCAAGCCATCGCTTCGATATCAGCCTGGAAGTCGACCTGATCGAAGAGCTGGCCCGTCTGTACGGCTACAACCGTTTGCCGGTTCGCTACCCGCAGGCGCGCCTGGCCCCACAGGCCAAGGCCGAAGCCCGTAGCGACCTGCCGGAACTGCGCCGTCTGCTGGTGGCTCGTGGGTATCAGGAAGCGATCACCTACAGCTTCATCGATCCACGCCAGTTCGAGCTGTTCAATCCGGGTGTCGAGCCGCTGTTGCTGGCCAACCCGATTTCCAACGACATGGCCGCCATGCGCTCGTCCCTGTGGCCGGGCCTGGTCAAGTCGCTCCAGCACAACCTGAACCGCCAACAGGACCGCGTACGTCTGTTCGAAAGCGGCCTGCGTTTCGTTGGTCAGTTGGAAGGCTTGAAGCAAGAGCCGATGCTGGCCGGTGTCGTTTGCGGCAGTCGTTTGCCGGAAGGCTGGGCGCAAGGTCGCGATGTCGTCGACTTCTTCGACGTCAAGGCTGACGTGGAAGCGGTGTTGGGCTTCGCCGGTGCGCTCGATGCGTTCACCTTCGTGCCGGGCAAGCATCCGGCGCTGCATCCGGGGCAGACAGCACGCATTGAGCGTGACGGGCGTGAAGTCGGCTATGTCGGCGCGATTCACCCTGAACTGTCCAAGACCCTGGGTCTTGATCGTCCTGTGTTTGTTTTCGAGCTGGTTCTGGGCGAAGTGGCACTGGGGAAAATGCCGAAATTCCAGGAGTTATCGCGCTTTCCTGAAGTGCGGCGTGACCTTGCGCTGCTGGCCGATCGCGACGTTGCATCCAGCGCCGTACTGGATGTAATCCGTGAAAATGCAGGCGAATGGCTCACGGACCTCAGGCTATTTGACGTGTATCAGGGTAAAGGCATTGATCCGCATAGAAAAAGCCTTGCAGTCGGCTTGACCTGGCAGCATCCATCGCGCACTCTTAATGACGATGAGGTGAATACCGCAACGCAGAATATCCTCACCTCGCTCGAAAACAGGTTGAACGCCACGTTAAGGAAGTGACGTATGGGGGCTCTGACGAAAGCTGAGATGGCGGAACGTCTGTATGAGGAGCTGGGCCTGAATAAACGGGAGGCCAAAGAATTGGTCGAACTGTTTTTCGAAGAAATCAGGCACGCTCTGGAAGACAACGAACAGGTCAAATTGTCCGGTTTCGGCAATTTCGACCTGCGGGACAAACGCCAGCGGCCTGGCCGCAATCCGAAAACGGGTGAAGAAATCCCGATCACGGCTCGCCGTGTGGTCACCTTTCGTCCAGGGCAGAAGTTGAAGGCCCGAGTTGAGGCTTATGCTGGAACCAAGTCATAACGACGAGCTACCCGTCATCCCAGGCAAACGCTACTTCACCATTGGTGAAGTCAGCGAGCTGTGTGCGGTAAAACCGCATGTGCTGCGCTATTGGGAGCAGGAGTTTCCTCAACTCAACCCGGTCAAGCGCCGCGGTAACCGCCGGTACTATCAGCGACAAGACGTGCTGATGATCCGGCAGATCCGCGCGCTGCTGTACGACCAGGGGTTCACCATCGGCGGAGCGCGCTTGCGCCTCTCCGGTGATGAGGCCAAAGACGATACAACCCAGTACAAACAGATGATCCGCCAGATGATCGCTGAGCTTGAAGATGTGCTGGTGGTGCTCAAGAAATAAATTTCTGCTTTTAAATCTTCCAGTTTTCAAAAGCTTGCGATATATTCCTGAGCGTTCCGTTGAGAGACGGAACAAGATTCACGCCTAGTCGGGGCGTAGCGCAGTCCGGTAGCGCACTAGCATGGGGTGCTAGGGGTCGAGTGTTCGAATCACTCCGTCCCGACCATTATTCCTGAGTAAAATCAGACAGTTAAGCCGATCAGATGGATCGGCTTTTTTGTGCTCGCGCAAAACATGCGCAAAACTAGCCGGTGATTTCGCTGATATTCAGGTCTGGGATTGCCTCCGACCACACGATATCCGCGTGATCCCTCTGGTAGTTCTGGTCATGGCATGGCCGGCGATCTTCTGCCCATCCTTTCCGGCTTTCTGATACAGGTGCAGCGACAGCGCACGCACTTCGTGGAAGCCCGGCATTTCCTCTTCTATCGACCCCTTGAACAACCCGCCGCTTCCCGGACCCCATCGAATCGCTGGCGCCGTAGACGATCACCAGGCCAGAGCCCTTGGCGACCTGGAAGAGGTCTTTATGGATGCGGCAAGGGTAGGCGATTGCGCATATACGATCCGCGAGGTCTTCTTTGTTCATGGCATAGCTCCGCCCGCCGTTTACCAGCAGGCTGTGAGTTGTAAGGGTTTGGTTTGTAGTTATATGGCTTTGGTGGGGGCTTGTATCAGGGTATGGCTGATATACGAGGAAGCCTCATTCGAATAAGGTTCTGTAGTTCGCCCTGCCAGGTGTTTCAGAGAAATGCTGAGTGGCCGCAGCTGGTCAGGGTGGGCTTTTTTTTGCCATGGCTCCTCTAGATGGGACAGGCCCTGTAAAGCAGGGGGAGGATCATGGCGTCACCTCTTTGATATGGCTGCCTATCCATTTGCGCATTCGTTGCCAGCGCTGCTCCGGGGTTTCGTTCCAGCCGCACTCGTCATTCTCAAATACGACCTCGGCGGCCATGGCTGGCGCTATTCTGAAAGCGCCCGAAACTGTTTCTCGGCAATGCGCATCGATGACGCTCATTTCGATGCTGCGCTTCGCACTGAGAACACCGAGGGTGCAGAACTGCCCGTCAGCTTCAAGCGTGTCCGCCACCAGGCGCTTGTTAGGCATCGCGTCCATTGCGTCGTGAGGTTCGATCAGAAAGGCCTGGTCGCGCTTGCCCTTCAACGCCGATGACACGGCGCCACGCCAGCAGATCAGATCCCACCCACCGCAATCGTCGCTGTAGTGCCCACCAGCACACAGGCCCGGAATGGTCAGGCAGAACCAGCCTTCGCCTTCAGGCCGGTCAGGCTCCCAGTAGATGGATGGGCAGGTAACAGGACCAAATACTTTGTCCGGAACCTACACGCAAACTAAAGCGTCCGGTACTTGTACCTGGGATGCTACAAAGCTTTGATAGAGCCTAATTATTCCTTTGCCGCTATAGCGGCTAACTTTGAAGGGGGAGGGGTTAGAGGTTTTTGGAGCTACGGCTACTATCGTTATAAAATCGGTTATTGCGGTGGCTCAGATGCTCAATGAAACGGATACGGTCGGACAGACGTTTAAGCGGGCGTTCTTCCGAGTAGATGGCGTGACGATGTATTTCTTTTGGGCGATATGGGCCGGAATCATGACAAAGGTTCTATTTGATCCCAGCCAGCCAAAAATCGCTGTACTGGTCCTTTTCATGGTTGGCATGATGAACCCCATCCTATTCATCATGATGGGATTGATGCGGCTCCCTGGATTATTGACGGCGCTGGTTCTCGCCGGACTGAATGTTAAAGGCCTCTGGGTTTTCGTGTAGCTTCGACGCTGAACTGGCCTACCGGTATTGGGTGCTGATTCGCTGGGCGATGGCTTCGAGTTTTTCAGCCATTGCCCACATGTCGTTGTTGTCGCGGCGGGACGTCACGGGCGCGCGGTGGACGTTGCGGCCGATCAGGATCCAGGCGGCGAGCAGGATTAGCCAAGCCTCAGCCTTTCGGCGAACGAAGCGCCTCATGGCAGCGCTGCTGGGTGTGTTTCGTTCCAGCGCTCGAAGGCTTCTTGGGTGGTCGCCGCCTCGATACACCCGTCGCACTGGTTGCATGCCGCCACGCCACCCGAGGCGCCGACGTCGCGATGTCCTTTCTTATATGGGTTCACGTGCCAGTCGTCATCAAGTTCCGGTCCATCCACCTCAAACACCAGGTGCTTACCGCAGGAGTGGCAGAAGTTCATGCCGTTTTCCTCTGGCCCGTCATCATAGAATGACGAAGTAGAGCCGCAGGCGCTGTTCCAGATCCCGCTTTCGCCGTCTTGGCTTCATTCCGACTTGCCGGTTGGCGTGATTCGAGTTTGTAGGCTATTGGTTGATGGCCCGGCATGGGGCCGGATTGAGGAAAAGTCGATGCTTTATCGGGGCGAGTGCAGGGCCGTACATGATTCAAACAATGGGAAGATTTTCCCCAAGAACTTGAATGGTGAAAAAGAGGTTGTTGAACGGATGGATGGGCAATTCAGTCTTGATGGGCGCTTCACATTGGGGCCGACCGAAGCCAACCGAGTTGCAGCGCACCAGATTGAAACGGGACTGTATGGTGGCTGCTCCGTTTCCACTACTCGTTCACACGATGAGGCCAAACGTTTCGCTTTGTATGCTGATAACCAAGGCGTTATTTACTGGATTGACGATAGTGAATTTGAGTCGCATGGCGTTCTAGCGATAGAGCCCGAGAATCCAGATATCGCGAAAGAGCAGGAAGTAACAATTCGCGCTGCCGACGGCGGAGAAATTCCGGCTGCACTGGTCGTTCATGTTGAATTTGTGGAGAGAAGCTGACCCTCCTGCTAACCCTTGGATGACTTAGAGGCAGGGGCAAGCGCCACCCTGCATGACTGGATGCGACAGTGGTTGTGGTATTTGAGGTATGGCAGAGTGATGGCCCAACACTTCACCAACAGGCAAGGAACGGTTTTCGATGCGGTATTTGCTGGTTACAACGATTGCCCTTCTGATTGCTGGATGTTCAGGCCCGGGCGTCGTACCGATGGGGCGTGACACATACATGATTGCGAAGGACGGCAGCTTCACCACCTTTGGCGGCGGAGCGGTCAAGGCCGAGCTGTACCAGGAAGCCAGTGCGTTCTGCGAGGGGAAAGGCAAACATCTGATGCCAATTAAGGAGGCATCCCGGGATTCCGGATACGGTCGTTATGCCAATGCGGAGTTGCAGTTCCGTTGTCTCAGTGAAAACGATCCAGAGCTGCATAGGCCAACTCTGGAGTCAGAACCGAACGTAAAGATCAGAATCGAGCAATAGCGCTGGCCTCCAGCTCGTCGCGTGTATACACGCTCAAGATCACGTCAGGGCAATACAGGCGAGCCCATTTTTTAAGGGCCAGGTACGCGATCTGCTGCTTTGGATCGTCCGCCCATAGCGTCGAGTTCCGTGTTCGCGCCTGAGTCATCAAGATGGTCGGTTCGCGGGGGAGAGTCTTCGCCCACGAACGTAGCCCAAACGCGGACCCCAAGCCCTTTCTCGTCGTTTATGTTCCAGTTTGGGATGCGGTACTTCTTCGGCTGCGGATACCGTATTCGCAGCCTCGATCAGATGCCCGAGCTCGGCGCTGTCGCTGTTTTTTTGCTGACAAGGGCTTCGATGCTGAAGCCCTGCGGCGCTACTGTGACCATTGCCGGATGCGGCCGGTAATAGATCCAACAATACGTCTGGTTATCGCGGCTTACCTTGAAACACTGTTGCGAGAATCGGTCATGGCCGACAAGGCCACGGAGGTCGCTGCTGTGCGCGTTTCTACACCTAACTTCACATACACATGCTCCAGATGTTTGTTCACGGTGCGTGGGCTCAGATCAAGAATGGTGCCGATGTCGCGGTTGGTCTTGCCGCAGGCCACCCAGCGCAGAACCTCGACTTCCCGACCGGTGAGCTGAAAGCGTGCCGACAGCACCCTCTGCGCTGGCTCATCGTCCAGGCTCGGCGCGGCTGGCTGTGACGCCGCTCGGGCCGACAGCAGGATGCGCGAGGTGCGCAGGTGTGCGGCGACCCGGGCCAGCACTTCGTCGGTCTGGATCGGCTTGGTCACGTAGTCGCTGCCACCAACTTCAAAGCCCTGGACCACATGCCTGCTTTCCGTCAGCGCGGTCATGAACAGCACCGGAATATCGGCGTTGGCCGGTTGCTCCTTGATCCGCCGGCAGGTCTCGAAACCGTCCAGGCCCGGCATCATCGCATCCAGCAGGATCAGGTCCGGACGCCGGCGTTCGATGCGGTTCAGGGCGCTGAGCCCGTCGAGGGCCACCAGCACCATGTAGCCGGCATCGTTGAGGGCGTCGGAGAGCATGGCGAGGTTGTCCGGGGTGTCGTCCACAATCAGCACGACACCGGGTTCAGCGACTGTGGTCAATACATTCATCTTCTGCCTCCTTGAGGGCGCGGTTGATTTCGTCCAGGCGAAAGTTTTTCAGCAGCTTGCGTAGCGAACTGATGAAAGGGGCGGTGGCTGGCGTCTCGGCCTGGATGGCGTCAAGTTTTTCGTGCAGACCGCGTACGTAGCCAATGGCGCTGAGTTCGCCGAGGGCGATGAGGTCAGGCTGGGAGGGCAATACCCCCGGTTCGGGGAATGTCGCAGGGGCTGGTTTTTCGCGGCGCAGCCAGTGCAGGTCGAGTTGCTGCTGGATCCGTTCGAGCAGCTCCGGGGTGTTTACCGGCTTGGCAAGGTAGTCGTTGCAGGCACTGGCCAGGCTGCGCTCGCGCTCGTCGTTAAAGGCATTGGCCGATATCACGATGATCGGTGCTGTGGACAACGCATTGCGGCGGATCAGTCGGCTGGTTTCCCAGCCATCCATCGTCGGCATCGACAGGTCCATGAGGATCAGGTCCGGCCCTCGCAGGGCGACCTGGCGAATCGCTTCCTGGCCGTTGCTGGCCTGGATCACTTCAAAACCCAGGGGCGTAAGCATGCCGCTGAGGACCTTGCGATGGTCCACATGGTCGTCCACTACCAGCACCAGACGCCGCGGCCCCTGGTAGCCGATGATGTCGTGTTCGACATGGATTACCGCTTGCGGCACCCGTACTTGCGAGAGAAACAGGCGCACCTGGAAACAGGTACCCTTGTCCTGCTGACTCTTGACCTGCAACTCGCCGCCCATCAGCGAGGTGAGCATGCGGGTAATGGTCAGGCCCAGGCCAACGCCCTTGTCCTGGCGCATCAGATCACCGCGCTCGAAAGGCTGGAAGATTCGCTCGATGTGCTCGGGGTCGATGCCGATACCCGTGTCGATGATGTCGAAGGTTGCCGTCTCGCGCATGTAACTGACCCGCAGGCAGACCTCGCCGCTGTCGGTGAAGTTGACCGCATTGCCCAACAAGTTAATGAGGATCTGCCGGACGCGCTTTTCGTCGCCCCGCACTACCGCCGGTATCTTGCCGATCAGCTCCAGGCGAAAGCGCAACCCTTTGTCCCGGGCTTGTGGGGTGAACATCAGCTCCAGATCGTGGATCAGTTCCGGGAAGGGGATTTCCGTCGGTTCCAGGCGCAATTTGCCGGCCTCGATCTTGGCTACATCGAGCAGGCCGTCGATCAGCGACAGCAGGTGCGAGCCGCTGCGCAGGATGGTCGCCAGGGCATCCTGATGCTGCTCCGGCATGGCCGCATCGCGCTGCAGGATCTGGGTAAAACCGAGGATGCTGTTCAACGGCGTACGCAGTTCGTGGGACAGTCCGGTGACGTAGCGACTCTTGGCCGCGTTGGCCGCCTCGGAAGCCTCCTTGGCATCTTGCAGGGCCTGGTCGGTCAAGCGGTGGGCTTCGATTTCCTGCATCAGCAGCAGGGTCTGGCGGTCCGATTCTTCCTGGGCCACGCGGCGGCTTTCCCGCGTCAGGACCACCCACCAGGCGAGGATGGCCGCCAGTACCGAGAGCGTCAGGAAGGCCTGGAAAAATGCCTGGTACAGCGTCGCCTGGGCTTGCGGCGAGTGGGGCAGCCCCTGGGAGGCCTGGCCATAGATCAGCGCCAGAGCGCCGCTGAGCATCAGGATCAGCGCGAGCAGCAGGCCCAGGTAATGGACTAGCCGGGTGTGCAGGCGTGGCACCGTGGCATTGGGCAACAACCAATGCAACAGCGCTTCGAATTGCGCCGACAGACGCCCGTGGGGTTTGCAGCGATCGCCGCAACGCGCGTCCAGCGAACAGCAAAGCGAGCAGATGGGCGTGCTGTAGGCCGGACAGAAAGCCATGTCGGCGGTTTCGAATGGGTTGCTGCACAGGCCGCAGGTGATCTGCGTGCTCGCAGCTACCGGTTGCAGCAGTAACGGATCGCTGGTGCGGGCGATGTAATAGCGGCTACGGGTGGCCCAGGCCAGCAGCGGGGTCATGACCAGCGAGGTGCCGAGGGCGACGAAGGGCGGAGCGGCCTGGGCCAGTGCACCAAATAGACCGAAGTGGGCGAGGACCGACAGCAGCGAGGCAATCAGCATGGAGCCGACGCCCACCGGGTTGATGTCGTAGAGGTGAGCGCGCTTGAACTCGATGTATTTCGGTGACAACCCCAAGGGTTTGTTGATCACCAGGTCGGCGACCACCGAGCCGATCCAGGCGATGGCGATGTTGGCGTAGAGACCGAGCACCTGGTCGATGACGTCGAATACCCCCAACTCCATCAGCATCAGGGCAATGGCCACATTGAACACCAGCCAAACTACGCGGCCGGGGTGACTGTGGGTGACCCGGGCGAAAAAGTTCGACCAAGCCAGGGAACCGGCGTAGGCGTTGGTCAGGTTGATCTTCATCTGCGAGACGAAGACGAACAGCACCATGGCCGCCAGGGCCCATTCCGGCGAGGCGAACACATAACCGAAGGCCACCAGGTACATCTGGGTCGGTTCCGTAGCGCGCTCGATGGGGATCTCGTGTTGCAGGGCGAGAAACGCCAGGAAGGCGCCAGCGAACATTTTCAGGGCGCCGGGCAGGATCCAGCCGGGGCCGGCGCAGAGCAGGGCGGCCCACCAGCGCTTACGGTTGGCCGCGGTTTTTTCCGGCAGGAAGCGCAGGTAGTCGACCTGTTCGCCGATCTGCGTCACCAGGGATAGGGCCACGGTACAGGCTGCGCAAAACGCCAGCAGATTGAAGTCGCCGCTGGCATCACGGCCCCGGAAACTGGTCCAGTCGCTGAAGGCCTCGGGGTTTTTCAGCAGCACAAACAGATAGGGCAGCACCAGCAGCACCAGCCACAATGGCTGGGTCCAGAGTTGCAGGCGGCTGATCAGGGTCACCCCATAGGCCACCAGGGGGATCACCAGCACGGAGCAGATCACATAGGCAAAGGCCAATGGGATATGGAAGTACAGCTCCAAGGCCAGGGCCATGATCGCTGCTTCCAGGGCGAAGAACAGAAAGGTGAAGCTGGCGTAGATCAGCGAGGTGATGGTCGAGCCGATGTAGCCGAAGCCGGCACCGCGGGTCAGCAGGTCCATATCGACGCCGTAGCGGGCGGCGTAGTAGCTGACGGGCAGGCCGGTGAGGAAGATGATCAGGCTCACGGCGAGGATCGCCCAGAAGGTGTTGGTGAAGCCGTAGCTCAGGGCCAGTACCCCGCCAATCGCCTCCAGGGCCAGGAACGACACCGCGCCCAAAGCGGTGTTGGCAATGCGTAGCTCCGACCACTTGCGAAAGGACTTTGGTGTGTAACGCAGGGCGTAGTCTTCCATGGTTTCGTCGGCGACCCAACTGTTGTAGTCGCGACGGATCTTGGCGATGCGCTGGGTGCCAGGTGGAAGCACGGCGAAAGACTCCTGGGGTCAAGGCGCTCCGTGCCTGTCGGGTGTGCCCGTGGCGGATAGCCGAGCAATTTTCATGCCCTGCACCACGCCGTCTTACCGCGCCAGCTGTTGCCTGCGCGCGCGTCCGCGCAGTGCCGTTCAGGCGGGGCCTGGGGCGATAGCCTGCGCCGCCTTGGTGCATTTTTCCCTACGTCAAATGACGTATGCGCTTACGTCAGGCTGCGTATACCCGTCACCGATCCGCGCCGCCATGCTGATGCCACCACCGTTGCCGGCCGCCTCAAGGCGAGCTGTCAGCGTCACCGCAGAGGAGTAGCAGCATGGAACCACGATTGATCCGCACTAAAGGCCTGTTGCCGCGCCGCCTGGCTCTGGGGGCGGCGGCCCTGTCGTTATTGGCTGCCAGTGTGTTCAGCCAGGGTGTATGGGCGGACGAGGCCAACAGCACCGGCCTGGCGGTGACCGCCACTGAAGTCACGGTCGGCCAGTTGCACTCGGCCACCGGCACCATGGCAATTTCCGAGACCGGCTCGATCCAGGCCGAACGCCTGGCCATCGAGCAGATCAACGCTTCAGGCGGCATCCTCGGTCGGCAGATCAAGGTGATCCAGGAAGACGGCGCCTCCGACTGGCCGACCTTCGCCGAGAAGGCCAAGAAGCTTTTGGTCAACGACAAGGTGGCAACGGTGTTCGGTTGCTGGACCTCGGCCTCGCGCAAGGCTGTGCTGCCGATTTTCGAGAAAGAAAACGGCCTGCTCTACTACCCGACTTTCTACGAGGGGCTGGAGCAGTCGAAGAACGTGATCTACACCGGCCAGGAAGCCACCCAGCAAATCCTCGCCAGCCTCGACTGGATCGCCAAGACCAAAGGCGCCAAAACCTTCTACCTGGTGGGGTCGGACTATATCTGGCCACGCACCTCGATGAAGATTGCGCGCAAACACATTGAAAACGTGCTGCACGGCACCGTGGTCGGCGAAGACTACTACCCGCTGGGCAACACCCAGTTCGGCTCGCTGATCAACAAAGTCAAGCTGAAGAAGCCCGACGTTGTGTTCGCCGCCGTGGTGGGTGGCTCCAACGTGGCCTTCTACAAACAACTCAATGCGGCGGGCGTCAATTCGGCCAAGCAGACCTTGCTCACCCTGTCGGTGACCGAGGATGAATTGCTGGGCATCGGCGGCGAAAACATGGCCGGCTTCTACGCCTCGATGAAGTACTTCCAGAGCCTGGACAACCCCAACAATAAAGCCTTCGTCGACGCTTTCAAGGCCAAGTACGGCAAGGATTCGGTGATCGGCGACGTGACCCAGGCCGCGTATCTGGGCCCATGGTTGTGGAAGGCTGCGGTGGAAAAAGCCGGCAGCTTCGATATCGACAAAGTGGTTGCAGCCTCGCCGGGCATCGAGTTGAAAACCGCGCCTGAAGGCTACGTCAAAGTGCATGAAAACCATCACCTGTGGAGCAAGACCCGCATCGGTGAAGTGCAACCCGATGGCCAGTTCAAAGTGGTGTACGAGTCCGATCTGATCGAACCGAATCCGTTTCCTAAAGGCTATCAGTAAGGTCTGGGCCTATCGCGGCAAGCCGACTCCAACACTCTGTAGGAGCTGGCTTGCCGGCGATGGAAGTCCATCGTTTTCCACATCCTCCCTCCAAGCAGGAGTCCATCATCATGGAATGGCTATCGGAATTTGGTGCCATCGCGGCGATGCAGGGGTTCAACGGCTTGTCCGTGTTCTGCGTGCTGCTGTTGATGGCATTGGGGTTGGCGATCATTTTCGGCCAGATGGGGGTCATCAACATGGCCCACGGCGAGTTCCTCACGATCGGCGCCTACACCACCTATGTCTGCTCGAGCCTGACCAGTCATTTCGCCCCGTGGTTTCAACCCTATTATTTTTTCATCGCCATCGCCCTGTCGTTCCTGGTGGCCGGGGCCATCGGCTGGCTGGTGGAGTGGGCGATGATCAGTCGGCTCTACAAGCGTCCACTGGACACATTGCTGGCGACCTGGGGGCTGTCCCTGGTGATGCAGCAGACCTTCCGTTCGGTGTTCGGCGCCCGTGAAGTCAGCGCGACGCCGCCGGAGTGGCTGATGGGGTCGTTCAACTTCACTGAGTCCATCGAGATCCCGCGCAACGGTCTGTTCATGATGGCCCTGACCCTGCTGCTCACCGGGGCCATTTTTCTCTTGCTCTACCGCTCACGCTGGGGCCTGCAAGTGCGGGCCACGGTGCAAAACCGACTGATGAGCCGTGCCGTGGGCATCAATACGCGCAAGGTCGACCGAATGACCTTTGCCCTCGGTTGTGGTGTCGCGGGGGTGGCCGGCGCGGCCTTTACCACCATCGGCTCCACCGGTCCCACCGCGGGCTCGCAGTACATCGTCGACACCTTCCTGGTGGTGGTCTTCGGCGGCGCACAAAGCCTGTTCGGCACCATTGCGTCGGCGTTCGTCATTGCCCAGACCCAATCGATTTCGGAGTTTTTCCTCAGTGGTTCGATGGCCAAGGTGCTGACCCTGTCCGGGGTGATTCTGATCCTGATGTTGCGCCCTCAAGGGTTGTTCTCCATCAAAGTGCGCAAGTAGAGGCGAGCCAATGAAGCTTTTAGACAAGATGCTGGCGGGCAAGCAGAACCTGTTGGGGGTGGCCCTGTTGGCGCTGCTGATCTTCGTGGTCTTCCCGCTGACCCTGGATGCCTTTCGCCTGAACATGGTGGGCAAGTACCTGACCTATGCCTTCGTCGCTGTCGGCCTGGTGTTGTGTTGGGGCTATGGCGGCATTCTCAGCCTCGGGCAAGGGGTGTTCTTCGGCGTCGGCGGCTACTGCATGGCGATGTTTCTCAAGCTCGAAGCCTCCGACCCGCAGAGCACCAAAATCCAGTCGACGCCGGGCATTCCGGATTTCATGGACTGGAACCAGATCACCGAACTGCCGTGGCTCTGGGTGCCGTTCCACAGTTTCAGCTTCACCCTGCTAGCGGTGATCCTGGTGCCGGTGGGGCTGGCCTTCATCATTGGCATGGCGCTGTTCAAGCGGCGGGTGGGGGATGTTTATTTCTCTATCGTCAGCCAGGCCATCGCGCTGATTCTCACGGTGCTGATCGTCGGCCAGCAGGGCCTGACCGGCGGGGTCAACGGCATCACCGATCTCAAGACTCTGCTCGGCTGGGACCTGCGCAGCGACAGCGCCAAGCTGCTGCTGTACTTCATCAACGCGGCCTTGTTGTTCGGCTGCATTTTCATCGGCCGTTTCGTCCTCGCGTCGAAGCTCGGGCGGCTGCTGATGGCGATGCGCGATAGAGAGGAACGGGTGCGCTTCTCTGGTTATGACGTAGCCAGTTTCAAGATTTTCGTGTTCTGCATCGCCGCTGCCTTCTCGGCCATTGGCGGCGCCATGTTCGCCTTGCAGGTGGGCTTCATGTCGCCTTCGTTTGTCGGCATCGTGCCGTCCATCGAGATGGTGATCTTTGCCGCTGTCGGCGGGCGCATGTCGCTGCTCGGCGCGGTGTATGGGGCCTTGCTGGTGAACTACGGCAAGACCTATTTCTCCGAGTCGTTCCCCGAATTATGGCTGTACCTGATGGGCGGGCTGTTCATTGCCGTGGTCATGTACTTCCCCAATGGCTTGGCCGGACTCTGGGACAGCCATGGCCGCCAGACCCTTGGCCGTCTATTGCGGCGTCCCTCGCAGCAAGCTGCCGTTGCCGAACCCCTGCCAGAGTCGCCGCGCACCGCGCCGCCAGCCTCGGCTCCTGAGCGTCCTTCGCTGGAGACGCAGCCATGACCGCCGTGGGTTTTCAAATGAACAAGCCGGTGCTGGTTATCGAGGGGCTGACGGTGTCCTTCGACGGTTTCAAGGCCGTGGACAACCTCAACCTGTACATCGACCGCAATGAAGTGCGGGTGGTGATCGGGCCCAACGGCGCAGGCAAGACCACGGTGCTCGACCTGATCTGCGGCAAGACCCGCGCCACCAGCGGCAGTATTCAGTTCGATGGTCAGGAGCTGACCAAGATGCGCGAGTACAACATTGTCCGTGCCGGTGTCGGGCGCAAATTCCAGAACCCGTCGATCTACGAAAACCTCACGGTGTTCGAGAATCTGGAGATGTCCTACCCGGCGGGGCGCAAGGTGTTGGGCGCGTTGTTCTTCAAACGCAGTGCCGCAGTGATTGCCCGGGTTGAAGAGGTGGCGCGGGAGATCTTTCTCGGTGAGCTGTTGCAGCAACAGGCCGACCTGCTGTCCCACGGCCAGAAGCAGTGGCTGGAGATCGGCATGCTGCTGATGCAGAACCCTGACCTGTTGATGCTCGATGAACCCGTCGCCGGGATGAGCGTCAACGAACGCGTCCAGACCGCAGAACTGCTCAAGCGCATCAGCCAGGGACGCTCGGTGCTGGTGATCGAACACGACATGGAGTTCGTCAAGAGCATCGCCCATAAGGTCACGGTGCTGCACCAGGGCAAGGTCCTGGCCGAGGGCAGCATGGAGTCGGTGCAGAACAACCCGAAAGTCATCGAAGTCTATTTAGGCCATTGAGGAAGCAGGCATGTTCAACGTAGACAAGCTGTCCTGTGGTTACGGCCAGAGCCAGATCCTCCACGACCTCGACCTGGCTGTGGCCAAACGCGAAATCGTCGCCGTGATGGGACGCAACGGTATGGGCAAGACCACGCTGTTCAAGAGCTTGATGGGCATCCTTCCGCAGTGGCGGGGGCAGGTCAGCGTCGATGGCCAGGAGGTCTCGAACCTGGAAACCCACGAGCGGGTGGAGCTCGGCATCGCCTATGTGCCCCAGGGGAGGATGATTTTTCCCAGCATGACGGTGTTGGAAAATATTCAGACCGGCCTGCCGGCATCGGCCCGGGGCCAGGTCCCCGAAGATCTTTATGCGTTGTTTCCGGTGCTTCACGACATGCGCTCACGCAAGGGCGGCAACCTTTCGGGTGGGCAACAGCAGCAACTGGCGATTGCCCGGGCGCTGGCGACCAATCCCAAGGTGTTGTTGCTCGATGAACCTACCGAAGGCATCCAGCCGTCGATCATCAAGGACATCGCGCGCACGTTGAAAGAGATCCGCAACCTGCGCGACCTGACCATTGTGGTCTCCGAGCAGGTGCTGTCATTCACCCTGGAAATCGCCGACCGCTTCCTGGTGATCGAGAAGGGCCGCTTCGTGATTGAAGAGACCCGGGACAAGGTCGACGAAGCCACCATCAGTCGCTACCTCTCTGTGTAGGTGCGGCCGGGCGGCGCGATGGTTTATCGGCCCCCTTTGTTGCAGCTGGCAAGCCAGCTCCTGCAGGGGTACGTCATCCAACGTATTGGCCGATTCGGGCCGCCATTCGAGACTGGTTCCAACGCGGTACATCCCCAATGTTCAGGAGCTTCGCCATGACCGATACCTTGATCAAAGTCGACCTCAACCAGCCCGCCACCGAGAACGAACAGATCCATAACCGCTGGCATCCGGACATTCCCATGGCTTGCTGGGTCAAGCCAGGGGATGACTTTATTCTTGAGACTTACGACTGGACCGCCGGCGCGATCAAGAACAACGACGACGCCTCGGATGTGCGTGACGTCGACCTGTCCACCGTGCACTACCTGTCCGGTCCAGTGGGCGTGCATGGCGCCGAGCCAGGGGATCTGCTGGTGGTCGACCTGTTGGACATCGGTGCCAAGGCCGAATCCATGTGGGGCTTCAACGGTTTCTTCTCGCGGCAGAACGGCGGTGGATTCCTCACGGATCACTTTCCCAGCGCACAGAAAGCCATCTGGGATTTCAAAGGCATGTTCACCAGCTCGCGGCACATTCCCGGGGTCAACTTTGCCGGCCTGATCCACCCCGGATTGATCGGTTGCCTGCCCGACCCGGTAATGCTCGCCGACTGGAACCGCCGTGAGCAGGAGCTGATCGATACCAACCCGACCCGCGTGCCGCCCTTGGCCAACGCCCCGTTGGCCGCCACCGCGCACATGGGCAAGCTCAAAGGCCAGGCCCGGGATGATGCCGCGGCCACCGGCGCACGCACCGTGCCGCCGCGTGAACATGGTGGTAACTGCGATATCAAGGACCTGTCCCGGGGCTCGAAGATTTTCTTCCCGGTCTACGTCAACGGCGCCGGGTTGTCGGTGGGAGACCTGCACTTCAGTCAGGGCGACGGCGAGATCACTTTTTGCGGCGCAATCGAGATGGCCGGCTGGGTGCATATGAAAGTCGAGCTGATCAAGGGTGGCATGGCCAAGTACGCAATCAAGAACCCGGTGTTCAAACCCAGCCCGATTATCCCGACCTACCAGAACTACCTGATCTTTGAAGGTATCTCGGTGGATGAAGCCGGCAAGCAGCACTACCTGGACGTCAATATCGCGTACCGCCAGGCCTGCCTGAATGCGATCAACTACTTGACCAAGTTTGGTTATTCGCCCGCCCAGGGCTATGCACTGTTGGGTTCTGCGCCGGTGCAAGGGCATATCAGCGGCGTGGTCGACATCCCCAACGCCTGCGCGACCCTCTGGTTACCCACCGAAATCTTCGAGTTCGACATCAACCCCAACGCCAACGGCCCCATCAAACACCTCGACGGCAGTATCGATCTGCCGATCGCCCCGGACCTGTGAGACACGCCCGAGCCCGATCAATGTCCGGAGAGCGCCATGCCGACCTATGAGTACGAATGCCAAACCTGTGGCGGTTTCACAATGTTGCGGCCTATGGCCCAACGGCACGAGCCGTGCCAGTGCCCGTTTTGCGCGGGCCCAGGAGGGCCGTTGCTGTTGTCTGCGCCGGCGCTGACGACGTTGTCGAGCAGTCAACGCCAGGCCATGGCGACCAACGAGCGAAGTGCCCACTCGCCGCAGACCCTTGGTGAGTACCAGCAGAACCGTCGTCACCCCAGTGGGTGCAGTTGTTGCGCACCGAGCAAACCGCTGGCCCCGACCAAAGCCAATCCACAGGGGCTCAAGAGTAAAACCGGCTCCAGACCTTGGATGATCAGCCATTAACAGAGGTAAATTTCATGCGTCATGGTGATATTTCCAGCAGCCCGGATACCGTGGGTGTCGCGGTCGTCAATTACAAAATGCCGCGGCTGCATACAAAAGCCGAGGTCATTGAAAACGCCCGCAAGATTGCCGACATCATCACTGGTATGAAAAGCGGTCTCCCCGGCATGGACCTGGTGGTGTTTCCTGAATACAGCACCATGGGCATCATGTACGACCACGATGAGATGATGGCGACTGCCGCCAGCATTCCAGGCGAAGAGACTGCGATCTTTTCCGCCGCGTGCCGTGCGGCAGACACGTGGGGGGTGTTTTCCCTGACCGGCGAGCGGCATGAGGAACACCCTCACAAAGCCCCGTACAACACGTTGGTGTTGATCAATAACCAGGGCGAAATCGTCCAGAAGTACCGCAAGTGCATTCCCTGGTGCCCCATAGAAGGCTGGTATCCGGGTGATCGAACCTATGTCTGCGAGGGGCCGAAGGGCTTGCAGATCAGCTTGATCATTTGTGATGACGGTAACTACCCGGAGATCTGGCGCGACTGTGCAATGAAAGGGGCGGAGTTGATCGTCCGGTGCCAGGGCTATATGTACCCGGCCAAAGAGCAGCAGGTGATGATGTCCAAAAGCATGGCCTGGGCCAATAATTGCTATGTGGCAGTGGCCAATGCCGCCGGCTTCGATGGGGTTTACTCCTACTTTGGTCACTCGGCGATCATTGGCTTCGACGGTCGCACTCTGGGCGAATGCGGTGAAGAGGAAATGGGCATTCAGTACGCACAATTATCCGTTTCGCAAATCCGCGATGCGCGAGCGAACGACCAATCACAGAATCATTTGTTCAAGCTGCTGCATCGCGGTTACACCGGGGTCTATAACTCCGGGGACGGCGACAAGGGAGTGGCTGATTGCCCGTTCGACTTTTACCGCACCTGGGTACTGGATGCGCAGAAAGCCCAGGAAAACGTCGAAAAACTTACCCGTCGCACCGTCGGCGTGGCTCATTGCCCGGTGGGAGAGATTCCCCACGACGGTAAAGAAAAACACGCAGGCTAAACCATGCCTTTCGTGAATGATCGCATCGACCCAAACCACCCACAGCCTAGCCTGACCAACGCATCACCGGCAGCAGATTTGTTGACCTCACGCTTCGTCTTCAATCCCGCTCAGGTCATGGCGTTGTTGCGCAGTCGAATTGTCGGCCAGGAACAAGCCATGAGCGCGGTCGAGGCGTTGCTAAACGTGGTTAAGGTCGATATTGGTGAACGTGAGAGGCCGTTGACGGTGAACCTGTTCATGGGGCCGACCGGTGTCGGCAAGACCGAAATCGTCCGTCTGCTGGCACTGGCCATACACGGTCGCTCCGATGCTTTTTGTCGCATCGACATGCACACCCTGGCCCAGGAGCATTACTCGGCGGCGCTCACCGGAGCGCCACCTGGTTATGTGGGGAGTAAAGAGGGCGTCAGTCTGTTCAATAGCGAATTGATTCAAGGTACCTACAGTCGCCCAGGCATCGTGCTGTTCGATGAACTGGAAAAGGCCAGCAAGGAAGTGGTGCGCAGCTTGTTGGGCATTCTTGAGAACGGCCAACTGACCTTGGCGGGCGGTAGCCGAACGCTGGATTTTCGCAATAGCCTGATCTTCATGACCAGCAACATTGGAGCCCGGCAAGCGACCACCTACAGGGAACGTTTTTCACGCGGCTGGCGGCGCTGGCTCGGCATCGCCCCACAAGGTGAGCAGGCTATGTTGGAGCAAGCGCTGCACGCGTGGTTCGAACCGGAATTTCTAAACCGTATTGATCGCATCCTGGTTTTCCAGCGCATCGAAACCCAATGGCTGGAAGCGTTGTTGCAGATCGAACTGAACAAACTCAACCAACGTCTCGGTCAGCATCGTCGTACGCTGGTCCTGGACGTTGCGGCAAGCGACTGGCTGTGCCGAAAGCATGACCCACGCTTTGGTGCTCGGGCTCTGACAAGGCGAGTGCGGGTTGAGCTAGAGCCTGCGATCGCTGAGTGTATGCTGGCTCATCCGCAGGCAATGCAGATGACTGCGACGGTCGAATCAAACCGGCTCACGGTTGTTCCAGCGCAAAGCACTGTGTTCAACGCATCAACGCCGAAGGATTTTCCTGCAACATCACCGACCTGTGGAGGGTAGCGAGCGCTTCCTTGAGTAAGGATTGCTCCTGCGCATCCTTGGATTTCTTGCTCTCCTTGGCGGCGTACTCCAGCAATACCAAGTGACTGCGGCTGGCTGAAGCCTCCTTCGGCACCACGGTCTCTTCAATCAGTTTGCCCGTGACGTACTTCTGTGTCCGTGTGTCCTGGCTGGCGTGTTGCGTGACGGAGGCTTTGGTCAGTCGGCCATCCTTGTAGGCGAGGCTGGCCGAGCTGCTGGCCTTGTCATTCACTTGTACGTAGAGATAGTTCTGCGATTCGTAATCTTTGCCCAGCGCAGGTGCTTTCCCGCCCTTCAGGCTTTTGTGAAAGCTGGCCGATAGACTCGATTGCTGGGTTTGATCGATCTTGCGGTCACGCATGATGGAGCCTGCGACGACAGTCTTTTGCGAGAGGGTATAGGCAAAGCTATCGAGTTCAGACAGGTGCATCGGGTTGGACGCCTTGTTAGTCTGAGTGATGGACGCCTCGAAGTCTGCCAGTCCGGTCAATAGGCCTTTGTCCGCCGCATTACGGGTCAATCGGTCAGGTAGGGTAATGCCCTCTGGGTAGTGGCTGTTCATGGCGCTGAACGCATCCTTGAACATCTCCATCAGGGCCGCCTTGGCGTTGCCACGCTCCTGCACTCGGTCAAACTGGGCAAGGTAGCTGTTCAGTGCGTTGGCCTGTTGCTTGGCATCGCCCAGGATTGCGCTGTTCTTCAGGTCAACGCTCAGGTTCAGTTTGCCCTCCGGACCGCTCATTTGCGTGGTGCGGCGTTGGTTGTCGGCGCTAAAGGCGAGGGTCAGATCTTCACCGTCCACGCCCTTAAGCTTGGCGTTCAGGTCAATGGATGCCAATACGCTGGAGTCAAACTGCGTCAGCTTGCTCAGGTCGAGCTTGGGTGGCTCGGCGGTCAACCCGTCGACAGCCGCCTGAAAGGCACTGCTCAGAGCGCCAATCGCCTTGAGTTCCTCCTCGCTCAGCGGGCCACCATTCACGGTAGCCTGGACGCCAAGACCATCGTCCTGGCTTGTCAGGCTGAAGGTGACCGTCTTGCCGCTGGCGGTCTTGATGCTGAGACTGATCAGGTTGTCGGCTTTATTGTGCAGTAGCGTCTGTTCGGATTTTATCCCGGCGACGTCGTAAGCCCTGTCCGTGGTGGTATGGAGCACTGACTGGGAAATGCTCGAACCATTCTTGGCGAACTGCTCCACCAAGACCGCACCCAGGCGGTGAAAGCGGTTGGCTATCGACAGCGATCTGGGGTTGGTTCCCATGATGTTGGTGATAGCGTCCTGACCTTCCTTTTCCCAAACACGAACATTCTCCTGGCCAGGCAGTTGCCCGAGGCGGGTATAGGTCTGTGATTCAACATCGACCACCGGGCTGCCCAGGCTGACGATTGCCGACGGTCGAGCCGGGAAGACATCAGCACTGTCTATCGCTGTTGCAGGCGATGCCGCGACAGCGGAGCGAGTCTGGAGGGGAATGGCGGAAGTGATCGAGGATAGGGTAGTCATGACAGTCCGTGTCAACAGAGCAGAGTTGCACTCAATGTAGTGAATACACCACCCGATTGAAAGCGGGGTGGGTGAAATAAATGGCAAAGAGCTATTATGCATTTGCCCGTTAGCGAATTCCCGGAGCGGTTCAGCCCAATCTGCAAAGATTGGGCTTTTTTCACGCCTTGAGAAACGGCGTTCCCAGGCCTGTGGTCGACACTGTCGCCGTCAGAAGACCAGCTTGAACAGGGCGATGACCACGATCAGGCCGATTATGAAAATGATACCTACGGTGCCGCCAAGAAATTTCAACATAATGATGCTCTCATCGGATGGGCTTAATTTTCTAGACCACCCTCGACAACGCTCGTTTCGTTGAATTTCACCCGCAGTGATCAATGAACCGCCCAAGACCTCGGAACAGGCACCTGATCAAACTTCGAAACGGTCTTGATCCAGTAGCGCCGATAGTCGGTCTGGTCCGGCGCCAGGGGTTTGTGGGTTGACCATGGATGCTCCGCCTTCAGGCTCGCCCGGTAGGCTTCCCATTCTTTCTGCTCGGCCACTTCCCTGGCTTTGGTCCTGTCATCGAACCAACCCAGGACGTACGCTTCGCCCTGATCCGTGCCGTGTGCTATCAGCAGATAAATCTCTGTCATTACCTGATCCGCCGTTCAATCCTGAAACCCAGTCACTGGGGTCTTACCTTGGGTATCGGCAGCTTTTTTGTGTTGTTGAGGTTTATTGATGATCGGCGTGCGGTTGAAAGTCTGCCCCGTAGCAAACGCCCTTAGTCTCGCCGCTCGGCTACTAATAGTAACGATTGTGGCATCGCACTTTGCGGGTGCTGTGGCTCCTGTAGGCCGGCGAGCCGAAAGCCGGCCATGTCCAGTGCGTTGAGCCAACTGGATAAGGTTCGCAAGTACCACGGCATGGGTTGCCACTGTCCCTTGAAACCGGTGAAAGTCTCTTCCCGCCAACCATCCTGGTAGTCGTCCGCTGCCATGACCCACGGGTGCAGCGTCTGAATCACCAGCGTACCGCCAGGGGCGAGCAGGGCGTTCATGGCTGCGAGCAAAGGGACGATGTCTTGATGCAGCAGAGCGAAGTTGGCGCAGATCACGTTGTAGTCGCTGCCGATGTCCACCTTGGCCTGCGCCAGCTCTTCGTAGCTGGCCAAATATACCCGCGAAGAACCGACGGCCCGCGCGGCCTCAACCAGCGTAGCATCGCCATCTACACCGACCGCCTCGATACCTCGTTCAGTCAGGGCACGCAACAACCAACCCTCACCGCAACCCAGGTCGAGCACACGCTCGGGTTGGCGGCCTAGCACCGCCAGTATGATGGCCTGGTTGGTGACCTTGAGACGGCTTTCGAGGGTGCCGGTGCGGATGGCTTCGATCCAGGATTGGGCGTTGTGGTGCCAGCTTTGGAGGAGGGTGGATTCGCAGGTGGGCATTCGACTCTCCGGGTGGGTGATTAATGCAAGGATAGGACAAATGCTAATGGAGGCTTTGCCTGCCAGAGATACCGGTCAGGCAATTTGTGTAACCGAGAAACGATGGCGATAAGGCTGATGGTCGACTTCAAGACATATGTCTGTTCATGTCAATAAAATGTACTCACATGTACATTTTTGGGTCGTAGAGGTACATTGGTTTATGTATTTTGAAGGAGGCATGGGATGTCCCAGTTAGGGAAAGCACGTGGCAAGGCTCAAGACGCAGGCTGGCGGGGTTCGCCGGAGGGGTGGCTGGAAGCGGCCTACGAGGCTCTGAAGGAGTCGGGCATCGATGCTGTTCGGGTCATGCCGCTGGCCAAGCGCCTGGGCTTGTCACGCACCAGCTTCTACTGGTTCTTCGAGGACCGCGAGCAGTTGCTGGCGGCTTTGTTGTCTCGGTGGCGGGAGACCAATACCGGGGGCTTGATCAGGCAAAGCGAAAGTTATGCCGAAAGCATTTCCGAGGCGATCCTGAATGTGTTCGAGTGCTGGCTCAACCCGCAGTTGTTCGACTCGCAGTTCGAGTTTGCCGTGCGCAGTTGGGCGCTACAGTCCGCTGAAGTGGCTCAAGAGGTCGCTGCCGTAGACGAGCAGCGGATGAATGCTCTGGCGAGCATGTTCAAGCGCTTCGGTTATGACAGCCAAGGCGCTGATACCCGGGCCCGAACGATTTATCTGACGCAGATCGGCTATATCACCATGAATACGAGTGAGCTGATTACTGTGCGCTTCCAGCGCATTCCGCATTACGTGAGTATTTTCACCGGCAAAGTCCCCAAGCAGCGCGAGCTGGATCGCTTCTATGGGAAGTTCGGCTATGCCGAAAAGGAGCCTGGGATCTTTGTTCCCTTGACCGACACTTTCGAAGGCAGCACCGATGATCAATGAGACCGTGGGGATCATTGGCGGTACCGGCTGGCTGGGCGGGTCGATTGCCAAGGCGATGTTGGCGAAGGGACTGTTGCCGGCGGCGAACCTGGTCATTTCCAATCGTTCGGGAAACCACCCGTTGGCTCAGCAAGGTGCTTGCCTGGTCGCGGACAACCAGGACCTGGTGGATCGCAGCGACGTCGTGATCATCGCCGTTCGCCCCGAGCATTTCGCCAGCCTGAACATCAACGCGACGGGTAAAACCGTTATTTCTCTGATGGCTGGGATTGGCGCACAGACAATTGCTGCACAGACCTCGGCTGCGGCAGTGGTGCGGGCGATGCCCAATGCGGCGGTGGAGATCGGGCAGTCCTTTACGCCTTGGTATTGCTTTGCAGAGGTAGCGGCAACGACGAAAAGCCTCGTGCAGCGCTTGTTCGAGTGTGTAGGCACGGCGGCAGAGGTGCAGCAAGAGGACTTCATCGATTACCTCTCGGCGCTCTCGGGTACGGGCCCGGCTTTCCCTGCCTTGTTGATGACGACGCTGGCCAATCAGGCGATGGCTGCCGGCATTCCCTGCGATATCGCCCAACGTGCCGCGAAAAATGTGGTGGTAAGCAGCAGCCAGTTGTTGGCCAGTCACGATGCCCAACACATGATCGACGCCCTGGTGGCCTACCGTGGGGTGACGGCTGCCGCCTTGCAAGCGATGATCGATGGGCACTTCGAGGAGCAGGTGGGCAGGGCGTTGCAGGCAGGTGCAGCGGTTGCTCGTCAGGGGCTTCAAGCCTGAAAAAAGCAGCCCCTGCGCGATCGGGGCTCGTGTGTGTATCGGTTGCTGGGGTAGCAGTTATCGCGAGCAGGCTCGCTCCCACATTCAATCTTCAGTCGATCTAAAATTCATGTCCAACACAGACCCCCTGTGGGAGCGAGCCTGCTCGCGATGACAACAGCACATCCGGCATCCACGTAGCTGAACCACCGCTATCGCCAGCAGGCTCGCACGGGGTGAAAGTCAATGTTAAGTCTCAAAAATGCCCCTGACTCATGGGGTCAGGGGCATGACCTTCAGACGTCTTTCACCAGCCGCAGTGCATCGTAGATAGCGGCATGGGTATTACGTGCCGACACCGCGTCGCCGATCCGGAACAGTTGGAAACGACCCTCGGGGTTGGTCACGATATTTTGGGTTTTCCCGGCGATCAGATCGTGCTGTTCAACCGCACCGTTGTTGCTCGAATGCGGGCGCAGGTCGAAGTACAGATCGTCCAGGGGCAGGGTGCCGTGGTTGATCACCACCTGATCGACCACGCGCTGCTTGTGCACTTGGCCATAATCGCTGCCGAAGCTGGCCACCAGCTGACCGTCGCGCGTCTCTACGGAGTCGACGCGATAGGTGACCGTGAAGGTGACGTTCAGGTCCTGCAGGCTGCGCATGTAAGGCACCAGGTTCATCGCCATCACCTCCGGCGCAAACGACCGGTCCGGCGTGACGATCTCCAGTTTTGCACCGCTGTTGGCAATGACCTCGGCCGCCTGTAGCGCCGCGTGGTCGCCGGCGTCGTCGAAGATCAGCACGTTCTTGCCAGGCTTGACGTCGCCGGAAATGATGTCCCAGGTCGACACCACCAGTTCATTGCCCTGCTTGAGCACCTCGGTGTGCGGCAAGCCGCCTGTGGCGACGATCACCACGTCCGGTTCCTCGGCGATGACGGTCTCGGCTTCGGCCCAAGTGTTGAAATGGAACTTCACGCCCAAGCGTTCGCATTGCGCCATGCGCCAATCGATGATGCTGATCATCTCGCGACGCCGTTCGCTCTGCGCGGTCAAGCGGATCTGGCCGCCGGGTTGGTCAGCCACCTCGAACACCGTGACGTCGTGGCCGCGCTCGCCGGCGACCCGCGCTGCCTCCAGGCCCGCCGGGCCGGTACCGATCACCACCACCTTGCGCTTGGTGGGTGCCTTGGGGATCTCGTGGGGCATGGTGGTTTCGCGCCCGGTGGCGGCGTTGTGGATGCAATACGCGGCGCCGCCCTGATAGATACGGTCCAGGCAGTAGTTGGCGCCGACGCAGGGGCGGATGTCTTCTTCGCGTTTTTCGATAATTTTGCGCACGATGTGTGGATCGGTCATGTGCGCCCGCGTCATGCCGATCATGTCCACCTTGCCCGAGGCGATGGCGTGCCGTGCCGTGGCCACGTCCGGGATCTTGGCCGCATGGAACGTCGGGAAACCGGTGGCCGAGCGGATCTCGCCGGCAAAATCCAGGTGCGGCGAGTTGCGCATGCCCTGGATTGGAATCACGTCGGTGAGGCCGGCATCGGTGTCGATGTGCCCGCGCACGACGTTGAGAAAATCGACCAGCCCACTGTCCTTGAGCATGTGAGATATCTGAATGCCGTCGCTGGCACCGAAGCCCCCCGGCAGGTTTTCATCGCCGGTGTAGCGCACTCCCAGCAGAAAGTCCTCGCCGCAGCGCTGGCGTATGCCACGCAGCACATCAAAAGTGAAGCGCAAGCGGTTTTCCAGCGAGCCGCCGTAGGGGCCGTCGAGGTCGTTGGTCAGCGGCGACCAGAATTGATCCATGAGGTGCCCGTACGCCTGTAACTCCAATCCATCAAGGCCTGCGGCCTTCATGCGTTCGGCGGCATCCACGTAGTCCTTGATGATCCGGTCGATGTCCCAGTCTTCCAGTTTCTTCGGAAAGGCCCGGTGGGACGCTTCGCGGCGATGAGAGGGCGATACGACCGGGAGCCAGTCGGCCTTGTCCCAGCGTGTACGCCGTCCCAGGTGGGTCAGTTGAATCATCACCGCGGCGCCATGTTCATGGCACTCGTCGGTCAGGTCCTTCATCCATTTGACCACCTCATCCTTGTACGCCAGCACGTTGTTGAACACCGGCGGGCTGTCACGGGAAACGGCAGCGGAACCTGCGGTCATGGTCAACGCCACGCCGGCCTTTGCCCGTTCAACGTGATACGCCCGGTACAGGTCCTTCGGCATGCCGTCGACGGGGTAAGCGGGCTCATGGGAGGTGGTCATGATCCGGTTTCTGAGCGTCAGGTGTTTGATCTTGTAAGGCTGCAGCAAGGGGTCGCTGGACATGGTGTTGCGCTCCGGAGCAGAACGTCAGGCGTGGTTTTGACATAACGGTAAGTTGGATGTTCATGTGTGTCAATTATTCAGACAGTGGTGTACATTTTTCTTGCGCCGTCAAAATGCCAGGATTAAGATCGGCTCGCAGCGAGGTGATTTGGCTTGCTCGGGGTGAGGGAACCCAGGCTTGGGCTCAAGAGGGCTAGAGGCACTGAAAATGTCTGCCGCAGTGAACGGCGCCATTGACCCCAACGTGAACGTAGAGATCAAAACCGCCTGAAGATGAGGGCGCTTTTGCGCTCATGAGTGAAGGTAATTGCTTCTGCTGTCCTGCCAACAACAACTCACACAGAACGCGGAGAGGCACTATGGTTACGTTATCCAGTAAGACTTTTAGCGGCTGGCTTGCAGGCCTGTGTATGGTCTTTTGCAGCTTGCTTGCCCATGCCGAGGAGCCTGCGCCTGTGCGCATTGGATGGGTGAATTGGTCGGATACGGAAATCGCTGTAAAGCTGGCAAGCACCGCCCTGCAAGACCACCTCAAGCAACCGGTCAAACTGGTGCTGGCCGATATCGGCATTCAGTTCCAGGCGCTGGCTAACGGTAATATCGACCTGATCCCGATGGTCTGGCTGCCGAGCACTCACAAAGCCTTCTATGACAAGTACAGCGACAAGCTCGAAGACCTTGGCGTGTTGTATGAAGGTCGGATCGGTATGGCGGTGCCAACTTCCATTGCCGCCAGTGAGATCGCCAGCATCGAGGATCTCAACAAACCAGATGTGCGGGAAAAGCTCGGCGGCAAAATCCTCACTTCAGAAGTGGGCAACGGCCAATACAAGCTGACAGAAAAAGCCATTGAGCTATACAAACTCGATGGCTACAAAATGGTTGCTTCGTCCGAATCCGGGATGTTGAGTGAGTTGGATCGTAACCTCAAGCGTGACAAATGGTCTTTGGTCAACGCCTGGAGCCCGCATTGGATGTTCTCCAAATGGTCGCTGCGCTATCTGGATGATCCCAAGAAGATTTTTGGTGGCGCAGAGCAGATTCACGCGGTGGCCCGCAAAGGTTTTAGCGCGGAATATCCCGACGTCGCCCGCTTCTTCACTCACTTCAATATTCCTCAAGCTGACCTTGAGAGATTGATGGCGGCGGCGCGGGACAGTTCGGCAGACAAGGTGGTCGCCGAGTACTACGCAGCCAACAAACCGCGCTTCGAGGCCATGTTTGGCGGGCAAACCGCATCGGTGACAACAGGGCCGCAATGACTCGGTGACACAGCAAGTGTGGGAGCGAGCCTGCTCGCGATAGCGTCAGCACATTCAATATCAATGCAAGCTGACCCACCGCCATCGCGAGCAGGCTCGCTCCCACATTTGGGGTGGCTGTCTCAGGCTCTACAACTAGAACTTGAACCGCCCCACCAACCCTTTGAGCTGTCCGGAAATATCCGTCAAGCGCCCCGAGCCCGTCTGCGCCGAGTGGGCATATTCTTCCACCAGTTGTGCATCGGTATGGATTTGCGAGATGTGCCGGTTGATGTCCTCGGCCACCTGGTGCTGTTCCTCGGCCGCCGTGGCGATCTGGGTGTTCTGGTCGCGAATCGAGTCCACCGAGATACGGATCTTGTCGAAGCTGTCGCGGGCCTGCTGGATGCGTTCAACGCTGGTTTTGGAGCCCTGCAGACTGCCCTGCATCTGCAGGGTGACTTCCTGGGTCCGGCGCGCGAGGTTGCCCAGCAGGCTGTCGATCTCGCCGGTGGAGTCGGCGGTACGCCGGGCCAGGGCGCGGACTTCATCGGCCACCACGGCGAACCCACGACCTTGATCGCCGGCCCGCGCGGCCTCGATGGCGGCGTTGAGGGCCAGCAGGTTGGTCTGTTCGGCAATCGAGCGAATGGTGTCGAGGATGGTGTTGATGTTCTTGCTGTCCTGCTCCAGCGCCTGCATGGTCTGGGTCGACTTTTGCAGATCCTCGCTCAATTTCAGCACACTGCCCGTGGCTTCGCCGATGTGATGCTGGCCGTCGTGCACGTCGCGATAACCTTCGTCCGCGCTGGAGGCCGCCTGGCTGCAAGAGCGGGCGACCTCATTGGCGGTGGCGACCATTTCGTTGAACGCGGTGCTTACCAGTTCAACGGCCTGGCGTTGACGTCCGGCGGCTTCGTTCATGTTTTGCGCCACTTCGCTGGTATCGGCGGCGGCGCTTTGCAGGTCGGAGGAGGCGCTGCCGATGCGCTGCACCAGTTGGGCGATCATGCCCAGGAACTGGTTGAACCAACTGGCCAGGGTGGCGGTTTCGTCCTTGCCTTGCACCGAGAGCTTGCGGGTGAGGTCGCCTTCACCTTCGGCGATTTCCTGCAGGCCATTGGCGACACCGCGAATCGGTCGCACGATCACGCTGGCGAAACTGGCGCCGACGATGGCGAACACCACTGCCAGCGCGGCGGCGATGATGGCGATCAACCAGGTCAGGCTCGCGGCTTCGGCCATGACTTCGTCGCGTTTGATCAGGCCGATGAAGCGCCAGCCCAGGCCTTTGGAACTGACGACGTTGGCCATGTAGGGCACCCCGTCGATCTCGATCTGAGTCACGCCATCACCGCTTTTGGCCAGTTCGGCATAGTTGGGGCCAATTTCTGCCATGGGCTTGAAGTTGTGCTTGGCATCGCTGGGATCGACCAGGACGTTGCCATTGGCTTCGACCAGCATCAGGTAACCGCTATCGCCCAGCTTGATGTTCTTGACCAGTTCGGTCAGTTGCTTGAGCGACACATCCAGGCCCACCACACCCACCAGCTTGCCGGCGGCGTCGGAGACCGTATGGACGATGCCGATCAGCGACACGTCGTCCGGTGCCCAGTAATAGGCGTCTGTGCGCACGGTGGTGCCCGGCGAAGCGATGGCGGCCTTGTACCAGGGGCGTACGCGGGGGTCGTAATTGGAAATTTTGGGGTCGTCAGGCCAGCTGGCGTAACCGCCGTCGGCCAGCCCCAGAGAAAGATAGGCGGTGGTCGGGTGGCTTTTGGCGAATCTGTCGAATATGTCCAGCAGCTGTTTGTTGTTCTCAGGCAGCGGAATTTGTGCAGCGTCGGCACCGGAATAATTTTTCAGATCCTTGGCCGCGATAATCCGTGGGTCCTTGGCGAAGAACTCGACGTTCTGGCTGATGCCATCGAAGAACTGCTTCATGCCGTTGTCGATCTGGCGGATTTCACGGCCGCTGCTGTCCAGGAAGTTGGTTTGTGCGGCGTCGCGCAGGTTCAACACGACCAGCACCGCCACCAGGATAACTGGCAGGCAGGCGATGGCCGCGAACGCCCATGTCAGCTTCTGTTTGATATTCATGACTTCTCCCGCGGATATTTATAGGTGTTGAAACGGCGGAAACAGGAAACAGTAGCGGTGCGCGTTGCGAGTTTCTGGAACGGGGGAAGCGCCCATGCGTACCTACACGATATCGACCAGAATCGACGGTACTTGAGGTCGAGGAGGGGGCGATGACCCTGCGGTGTCGCGAGTCGATTGCAGCCGTCGTGGTTAATCTGGAAGATGTGCCAATTGCTCTGCTGCTTAAAGCGCGAGCGTGATGCAAGTCCTGATGCCTTCATGTATTGACGAGGCCCTATGCCAAGCGCATTCGAGAGCGTACTTAAAAACAAAAACATGGCTTACCGGCCGCTCGGATCCTCAGGTGCTGACCAGGCTCCGGTTCGTGTCGCGTTCGTATTGATGGACAACTTCTCGATGATGTCCTTTACCGGTGCGGTGGATGCGCTGGTGACGGCCAACCTGATGAGCGACAGGCCTCTGTATGAGGTGCTGACGGTTGGGGCCTCGGGGAGTCAGGTGACCAGTGACCTGGGGATCGTCATCTCGGCCGATATCGAGTTGGCGCAGTTGCCGGAAAACCAGGACGTCCTGATCGTCGCCGGTGGCTTTCGCGTGAAGTTGCAGGGCATGCCGCTGCTGCGACGCAAGCTGCGCGCCAACGCCGCGTCCGGTTCAATACTGGGCGGGTTGTGGAACGGCGTTTTTTTCGTCGCCGATGCCAGTTTGCTCGATGGTTTCGAGTGCGCGGTTCACCCGGAAAGTCGCGCCATGATGGCGGAGGTTTTTCCCCATGTGAAAGTTTCCAGCCGCGCTTATGTGGTGGACCGGCAGCGGGTCAGTTGCGCAGGTGCCAACAGCTCGCTGCGCATGATGCTTCAGTTGATCCGCCAGACGGGAGGCGAAGCGCTGGTGGGGGCGATCGAGGAGATCCTGCGGTGTGATGAGTCGGGCGACGCGTCGGATCTGCCGCCGGTCTTCGTCGAAACCGATCCGACGCTGCCAGAAAGTCTCAAGCTGGCGTTGGAGTTGATGTGGCAAAACATCGAGGAGCCGTTGACCATCGATGAGCTGGCGGCATGCGTGAAGATTTCCAAGCGGCAGTTGGAGCGGCGCTTCTGCAGTTTCCTCGGCGCAACCCCGACACGTTATTACCTGGAACTGCGCCTGACCCGTGCGCGCCAACTTATCCAGCAGACCAATCGATCCGTCACAGAAATCGCCGTGGCGACGGGCTTTGTCAGCTCGCCGCACTTTCAGCGTCGTTTTCGGGATTTCTTCGGCGTTCCGCCTGGCAGTTATCGTTCGACGTTTGAGCGAAAACAAGCGTTGCGCTGAGGTCGCGCAGTTCACGCGGGCCTGCGCTAACGTGTGGCGTTGGCGCAGGTGCGAAGGTGCACCGCAGACCGGCGGCGTGGAATCAGGTTTTATCGTCGGGCAGTTCGTCGGCAGGCAGCTTGTCTGTCTGCGAGGCGGTCTGGGAGGCGGTCATGGTTGTACCCTTGCAGAGCACTTTGCCAACCTCGTCGGCTATCGAGCCTTCAATAATGCGACCTTGCATCTGGTCGAACTGGGCTTTTTCCAGGCCATCGAGGCTGTTGTACATCCCCATGTGGCGAACATTGCGCGAGGCGCAATCGATTTCCAGTTTTGTATAGTTGGTAAAGTAGCGGCCCGATCTTTGCAACGTGGCCTGGATGGATGAATCGCTTTCAACAAACGAGACGATGGAGTATTCAGCGTCTGAATCGTCGTATTGGTAGGTGATTGTCTGGACGTCCGCAGTGGCGCAGCACGCAACGGATAGTGCAACGAAAGAAATAACCGTTTTCATACTTTCTTCCATGAAATAAGCAGAAGCCAGGGGATTTTAATGGCCAAGTGAGATCATTTTGCTTGGCTTGTAACATTCAGTCAATATCACAGAGTGATGGCATCGCCCACCATTGGTCTGAAAGTTCAGTTGAACGGGAACTTATCCAGGCGTTTTTCCCATCAACCAAAGAGCGCATGGAAGGAGGGCGCCGCCCTTGGATCCCATGCGCTACCTCTGATAGCAAAGCTCGATTGCGCCGGATTGCCCGACTTTTTTTAGACGCTTTTAGCGCCCATTGCTCAAGTGTTATAGCCGCGGTAATGGCGACCGCTCATGGCATCTGCGGCAATTCCTGTGGACGCAGATCAAACACCAGGACCTCGGCATCCTGACCGTTGCTCAACGTCAGCAGCTGTTCCTCGCGCACCCGTACACCGTCACCTTCCTGTAACGGCACCCCATTGAGCTCGACACTGCCGCGGGCTACATGCACGTAGGCATAACGATCAGGCGCCAATGTCAGGGTGGCGTTTTCCTTGCCGTCGAACAGCCCGGCATAGACCCGTGCGTCCTGGCGCACCTGGAGCGAGCCGTTGGCGCCGTCCGGGGAAATGATCAATTGCAGACGACCCCGTTTCTGTTCGGCGCTGAAGTGCTCCTGCTGATAGCGCGGTGTGACGCCACTGACGTTGGGCACGATCCAGATTTGCAGGAAGTGCACCAGCTCCTCGGCACTGTGGTTGAACTCGCTATGGGCCACGCCGCTGCCGGCGCTCATCAGTTGCACATCACCGGGGCGAATGACGGAGCCGGTACCCAAGGTGTCCTTATGCTCCAGCGCGCCTTCAAGTACATAGGAAAAAATCTCCATGTCCCGATGAGGATGCTGGCCGAAGCCCTTGGCCGCGGCGACCCGGTCGTCGTTGATGACCAGCAGGTCGGAGAAGCCTTGTTCATTGACGTTGCGGTAGCTGGCAAAGGAAAAGGTATGGAACGAGGTCAGCCAGCCGTGGCGGGCAATGCCGCGGTCTGAAGCTTTGCGAAGGGTCAGCATGGTAGCTCTCCTGATGTGTATGGGCGGCGGCGTTGGGCGTTCGCCAGGTTCAGAAGAAGGTTAATGGTTATTGAATTGTTCAATAAGCAGGTGGAAAACGAAATACTGTCCGTTTTGAGTGGACAATAAGCGGTGCCTACCCGCAGGCGCGTGGCTTCGACATAATGTTGGTTTTGCAGGCTACACAAACCCTGTGGGAGCGAGCCTGCGTGCGTAAAGCCGCTTCAGCTTGGCCCTTTGTTGGTTGCCAGTGCGCTATCGTGAGCTGGCTCGCTCCCACAAGTGGCATCTGCAGGTCCTGAATATTTTGGCGTATTTTTGATGAAAACCGTTGCAATGGTGCTGTTCCCGGATTTTTTATTGCTCGACATGGCCGGGCCTCTTGAAGTGTTTTCCATCGCCAATCGTTACCTTGAACCCGCTCTTCGTTATCAATTGCTGACCCTGGGAACCGAGCGCGGCGCGTTGCGAGCGTCCAATGGCGTGGCGGTACAGGCCGATATCCACATCGACCAGGCTTGGGCGGCCTATGACGTGTTGCTGGTGCCGGGTGGGCCGGGCGCCTATAACGACCAGCATCCGGGATTGCACACCTGGTTGCGCGCGGCAGCGCCGCGGGCCACGCGCTACGGCTCCATTTGCACCGGCGTATTTGTGCTAGGCGAGGCAGGGCTGCTTGACGGCTACCGCGTCACCACCCATTGGCACTACACCGAACGCCTGATCCAGCGTTTCCCCAAGGCACGGGTGGAGACCGACAAAATCTTCCTGCAGGATCGACGCTTGTTTACCTCCGGTGGGGTCACCGCCGGCATCGACCTGGCGTTGTCCATCGTCGCTCAGGACCACGGTCGTAAAGTCGCGCTGGATGTGGCCAAGGTGTTGCTGGTGGTGATGAAGCGCCAGGGCGGCCAGGCGCAGTTCAGCCCGCTGGTGGCGGCGGTGGCGGCTCAAGAGTCTGCCATTACCCGGGTGCAGCATCATGTGATGGAGCACCTGGAGGAACCGTTCACCATCGAACGCATGGCCGCGATCGCCGCCATGAGTTCGCGCCATTTCGCCCGGATGTTCGTTCGCGAAGTGAAGATGACGCCCATGGAGTTCCTGCAAGGTGCGCGCATCGACCGCGCCCGCCAGTTGCTGGAATCCACGGATTTGCCCCTCAAGACCGTGGCGTTTCGCAGTGGCTTCGGCAGTGTGCGGCACATGCGCTCGCTGTTCAGCGAAAAGCTTGGCCTGACCCCCGTGCAATACCGCCAGCAGTTCAGTTGAGCCGTCGGTGTCCGTCCAGGGCACCGCAATGTCCGTGATGCGCCCTGTGCCAGCATTGTCCTCTGGGCGATGGCTGCCAAGATAACCGCGAACCCTCTTGAAAGGATGCGCAGGAGCCAGGGCAGACGCGTTCGGATTGCCGTAGTGTCATGCCCGCGATGGTTATCCGGCGCTGGATCGCCCATGAACAGTTTCGCCAGACCCGACACCGAGCCGGCGGTGTGCTTCGGCCCGTTTAGCTTTTATCGCCAGCAGCGACTTGTCACGCGTGACGGCGAGCCTCTGGTATTGGGCGGTCGCGCCCTGGACATTCTTCAAGTATTGCTGGAGAACGCCGGTCACTTCGTCAGCAAGCAAGCGCTTATCGCGCGCGTCTGGCCTGACAGCGTGGTGGAAGACATCAACCTGCGGGTGCACATCGCGGCGCTGCGGCGGGCTTTCGGTGACGCGGCGCAGGGGGCGCGCTACATCCTCAATCATCCCCGGCAGGGCTATTGCTTTGCCGCGCCCGTGGTCGTGGATGCTGACGTCGAGCAGCCGATCGAGCGCCACAACCTGCCCGCGCGCCTGAGCCCGGTGATCGGTCGCGACAAAGTGCTGGGCCGGTTGCTCAGCGAGGTGCCCCGTCAGCGCCTGACCACCGTGACCGGACCGGGTGGGGTCGGCAAGACCACCGTGGTGCTGCGGGTGGCCGAACTGTTGCTGGAACACTTTGACCACGGTGCCTGGTTTGTGGACCTGTCCGCCATCAGCGACCCGTCGCAGGTGACGAGGCAGGTTTCCCGCACCCTGGGCCTGGGACATGGCGCCTTGGGCCAGCAACTGAAATCCTGGCGGGTTTTGCTGGTGCTCGATGGCGGCGACCATCTGCTCGACGCCTGCCGGGACCTGGCCCGGGCGTTGGGCGCATCGGCCCCGCAGGTCTCGCTGTTGTTCAGCAGCCGCGAGCCCTTGAATCTGACGGATGAGCGCGTCGTACAACTGCCGGGGCTGACAGTGGCCTCGCCCCGTGAGCCGGCGCACCAGATATTGGCGTGTCCGGCGGTGCAGTTGTTGATCGATCAGGTCGCTGCCCGGCAGCAGGGTTTCGAGCCCAATGACCGCGAGCTGGCGGTGATTGTCCAGATATGCCAACGCCTGGACGGGTTGCCGCTGGCGCTGGAACTGGCGGCGGCCCAGGTGGGTGTGTTGGGCGTGGTGGGGGTCTTGGAACAGTTGGATTGTGGGCTGTCACTCTTGAACCATGGACGCCGCACGGCTGTGGCGCGCCATCGCAGCCTGGAGGCCATGCTGGATTGGAGTTTCGAGCGTTTGAGTGACGATGAGCAAGCCGTGTTCCAGCGCCTGGCCGTGTTCGATGGGCCGTTTACGCTCAAGGCTGCGCTGGCCGTCATCAGTTGTGCCGAGCTGGAAGCAGGGCAACTGCCTGGTCTGCTGTCACGGCTGGCGAACCAATCGCTGGTCATGGTTGAGCAGTGCGTGGACGGGGTTCGGTTCCACTTGCTCCACACCACGCGCGCCTATGCCCTGGAAAAATTGCGGCGCAGTGGTCAGTGGGTTGTTTTCAGCCGGCGCCACGCGCTGCAAGAAGCCTGGGAGGTTCGTCGTTCAAGGCCCCAGCCGTCGGGCCAGTTTTTGCAGGAGCGCGCCAGCTTGCTGTAGGTCGGGGGTGTTGAACCCTTCGCTGAAACGACGATAGACCGGCCCGAGCAGATCCTGGGCGGCATGGTCCATGCCCCGGCGTTGCCACAGCCGGGCCAGGGACATGGCGCTGCGCAATTCCCAAGCCAAGGCATTTTGCCGCCGGGCCACCGTCAGGGCGCTCAGCAGTTGCTCTTCGGCGCAGCGCTCAAGGGCGGGGTCGTTTTGCGCCAGCAGGGCTTCGGCATCGGCCCGCAAGATCTCCGCCGAACACCAGCCTGCCGCACCGTTGCGGGCGCGCTCGACCTGTGCCTGGTTGACGCAATCGATGCGCAGGGTGACGACGATGTCCTCGATCAGTCCTGCGTGGGTCGAACTCGCTTCCAGGGTTTCGTCATCGAAAGCGCGGGCATAGTGGCTGGCCCAGTCATGGAACAGCATGACCGAATGTTTTTTCGCCTGGTGCTTCAACAGTTCGAGCCTTTCCCGGGCGCGTGAATGATCGCCGTTGTAGTTCGCAATCACACAACCGCTCAGCGCCAGGGTGTAGCAGATCGAGATGCCGTGGTTGATCTGCAAGGCAATCTGCAGCGCAAGGTCGGCGGTGCGCCGGGCTTTCTCGGCAAAGCCTTGCAGCCAGAGAATGCGCGCCAGCACGGTCAGTGCCGCCACGCTCTGATCGTATTGCACGCCGAAGCCGTGGGAGAAACGGCTGAGGTGGCCGCTCTGGGCCAGGCGCTGGATCACTTGTTCGGCATCACGCCGGGCGGCCGTCTGGTCGCCGGTGAAATGCTGCGCCAGCACCCGCAGGCGTTGGGTGCTCAAGGACAGGGTCGGGTCGCCGTGCATGCCCAGTCGGTCGAAATCCAGGCTTTGCTCCAAGGCCTCTTGGTAGTTGCCGCAGCTGAGGTTGACGGTCATGAGCCCCGACACGGCTCGCAGCTCGCCAGCCAGGTCCTGGCATTGTTGCGCCAGCCCCCGGGCCGTGGTGAAGGCTTCGACAGTGGCAGGCGTGCCGCCTTGGGTATGGTAATTGAAACTGGCATGGGCCAGTTCCAGGGCCAGGGTCAGTCGTGGGCACGGCACGGGGCTTTGGCGCAATAACGCCCGCGCCTTGCTCACGTAAAGCCCGTGCTCCCTGAGCAGCGACAACTCCTGCCAGAGGGGCAGGGTGCGGGCAGTCAGGCGGATCGCTACCGCATGCGACCCCTGCGGGCCCAGCCCTCGGTCGAGCGCGGCACGGATGTCGTCGCGATAGAGGGCGTAGCGGGCGATCCACTGCCGCGTGGGGGTCGTTTCCCAGTCTTTTTCGGCATGCTCCATCAGTGTCAGGCAGCGCTCGGCGTGACGCTGGTGGCTGGCAGCCAGTTCCCCGGCTTCAGTCAGTTTTTCCAGGGCATAGCTGCGGGTGGTGTCCAGCAGGCGATAACGCACCTCTTCATCGCCGACCTCGACGTTGAGCAGCGATTTGGCGACCAGCTGGCTGACCGACATCAGCACCTGGTCCGGCGCGATATGTTGACCCACGATCACCGCTGCGGCCGACGCCAGATTGAAGCTGCCCATGAACACCGCCAGCCGTCGCAGGCAGGTTTGCTCGCAGTCGGTAAGCAGCGCAAAACTCCAGTCCAGCGTGGCCCGCAGGGTTTGCTGGCGTGGTGCGGCGACGTTGGTGTCGTTGTGGAGCAGGGCGACGCTGTCTTGCAGTTGCCGGTGAAGTGCCTCCAGTCCGAATACCCCGATCTGACCGGCGGCCAGTTCGATGGCCAGGGGGATACCGTCCAGCCGACGGCAGATGTCGACCACCAGCGGTATGTCCTGATCCGTCAGCTCGAAGCTGTCATGACTGGCCATTGCCCGTTCGGCGAACAACTGCAGCGCCGGGAACTCCAGGGCCGGATACCCCTCGATGGGCATCTCCCGGGGTGGGAACGCCAGGGAATCCAGATGCTGCACGTGCTCGCCTTCGGCCCGCAGGCCTTCGCGGCTGGTGGCCAGGATGTGCAAGTGAGGCGCACCGCGCAGCAGGGTTTCACTGAGCTGGGCGATGGCATCGATCAGGTGCTCGCAGTTATCGATGACCAGCAGCAGGTGTTGCTCTTTGAGTCGCCGGGTGATGGCATCCAGCGGGTCGCCTTCATGCAGCGGCAGGTCCAGCAGCGCACACAGGTTTGGGACAATCATGCACGGATCGTTGAGCGACGCCAGGTCCAGCAGGTAGGCGCCGTCGCGGTAGTGACCGATCAACCGCTCAGCGACACGCAAGGCGACGGTGGTCTTGCCGATCCCGCCGGTACCCACCAGGGTGATGAACCGTTTTCTCGGCAGCTGGGCCACCAGGTTTTCCACCAGCCCCTGGCGTCCGATCAGCCGGGTGCGGCGCGGCGGCAGGTTGTGGGCCAGGGAAGGGTGCGGGATGCGCGCCAGTTGCTCGACCGGCTCCAGGGACACCGGTGCGACGAAACTGTAACCGCGCTGCGCCACAGTGATGATGTAACGCTGCCCGGACTGGCCGTCTCCCAGGGCCTTGCGCAGCGCCGCCACGTGCACCCGCAGGTTGGTGTCTTCCACCACGCTCTTGGGCCAGACACGGGCCATCAGTTCGTGCTTGCTCACCACGTTTCCAGCGTGTTCGAGCAATACCAGCAGGATCTCCACTGCCCGGCGTCCCAGGCGCAACGGCTGCCCGGCCTCCAGCACCAGCCGCTGGCGAGGATGGACGCGGTAAGGGCCGAAATGCACCGTCTGTTCGACAGGCAGGTTGAGGTATTGGCTCATGTTGCTCTCAATGTTCTGGTCCCGGTGCAGGGGGCTTTTCCCGAGCATATTCCTCAGGTTTTGTTTCAAGCGCAACGGTGAACGTTTTCCAGACGCCGCATTCTCTGTGGCGAGGGAGCTTGCTCCCGCTGGGCTGCGAAGCGGCCCCCAAGGCCCCGTTCCCAATCAATCTGGCACGCCGAGGTGACAGTCTTGGGGCTGCTGCGCAGCCCAGCGGGAGCGAGCTCCCTCGCCACAAAAGCAGTTTTCACACCAACGCTCCAAAAAAATTAACAACGTTTAACTCACGCAAATGCCCCCTCTGACCGGACCATTGAGCAATCCACCCACCTCAAGGAGTCACGTCATGAGCACCTTCATCACCCGCGACGGCACCGAGATCTACTACAAGGATTGGGGCAGTGGTCAACCGGTGGTCTTCAGCCACGGCTGGCCGTTGAACTCGGACAGTTGGGAGGCGCAGATGATGTTCCTGGCGTCCAACGGTTACCGCGTGATCGCCCATGACCGCCGCGGGCACGGGCGCTCCAGCCAGCCTTGGGACGGCAACGACATGGACACCTATGCCGATGACCTGGCCGAGCTGATCGAGCGGTTGGACCTCAAGGAAGCGGTGCTGCTGGGCTTCTCCACCGGCGGTGGCGAAGTCGCCCGCTACATGGGTCGTCATGGTGCCGCCCGCGTCGCCAAACTTGGGCTGATTTCGGCGGTGACCCCGTTGATGCTCAAGACCCCGGCCAACCCGGGTGGCTTGCCCGTGCAGGTGTTCGACGGTTTCCGCCAGGCCTCCCTGGCTGACCGATCTCAGCTATACAAAGATGTGGCCAGTTCGTTCTTCGGTGCCAATCGGCCGGGCGCCAAGGTCTCCCAAGGCATGATCGACTGGTTCTGGATGCAGGGCATGCTCGCCGGTCACAAGAACACCTACGACTGCATCAAGGCGTTCTCGGAGACGGATCTGTCCGAAGACCTGCGCAATATCGATGTGCCGACCCTGGTGGTGCATGGCGATGATGATCAGGTGGTCCCCATCGAAACCGCCGGCATCGCCGCCGCCAAGTTGCTCAAGAACTCGCAGTTGCTGATCTACCCTGGCGCGCCGCATGGCCTGACCGATACCCACAAGGACCGCCTGAACGCGGACCTGCTGGCGTTTATCCAGGGTTGACCAAGCCGCAAGCCTGTGGGAGCGAGCCTGCTCGCGAAAGCGGTGGGTCAGCTGGCACTTATGTCGACTGTGCTACCACATTCGCGAGCAGGCTCGCTCCCACAGGACCGGTATTCAACAGGAACAACACCCATGAACCGCAATGATTTACGCCGCCTCGACATGAACCTGCTGGTGATCTTCGAGGCGCTGATGTTCGAGAAGAACCTGACCCGTGTCGCCGAAAAGCTGTTCATGGGCCAGCCGGCGGTAAGCGCTGCGCTGGGACGGCTGCGGGATCTGTTTGACGATCCGCTGCTGATCCGCAACGGTCGCGGCATGGAGCCGACGCCGCGGGCCCTGGCGATCCTGCAGGAACTGCAGCCGGCCATGGATACGATTTCGGGCGCGGTCAGCCGGGCCAAGGCTTTCGATCCATCCACCAGTTGCGACGTGTTCCGCATCGGTTTGTCCGACGATGCCGAATTCGGCCTGTTTCCACCCTTGCTCAGTCAACTGCGCGAAGAAGCACCCGGCATCATTGTGGTGGTGCGCCGGGCCAATTTTCTGCTGATGTCGTCGCTGTTGGCCAGTGGTGAAATCAGCGTCGGCGTGAGTTACACCACCGACCTGCCGGCCAATGCCAAGCGCAAGAAATTGCGCGACATTCCCTGCAAGGTCTTGCGCGGAGACCAGCGCCCTGGGCCGCTGACCCTGGACGAATACTGCGCGCGGCCCCATGCCATGGTTTCGTTTTCGGGCGACCTGAGCGGCAACATCGACCTGGACCTGGCTCGCATCGGTCGAACGCGCAAAGTGGTGTTGGCGGTGCCGCAGTTCAGCGGTCTGCGAGCCTTGCTGGCAGGCACCGAACTGATCGCCACCGTGCCTGACTACGCCGCCTGCGCGCTGGTGGAAGGCTGCGCGTTGCGCGCGGAGGATCCGCCGTTCCAGATCAATGCCGCCGAGTTGTCGATGGTTTGGAGCGGTGTGCATGACAACGATCCGGCCGAGCGCTGGCTGCGCTCGCGCATTGCCACCCACATGTCTCAATCGTTACCGGCCGCCGCCTATGCGGATCTGGATGGAGTACAGCGATGAGCAATGTGCACGAACGTTCCCTGCAGGATCTGGGTTTGCTGTTTCTGCGCCTGAGCGGTGGGCTGTTTTTACTGTGGGTCCACGGTCTGCCCAAGCTGTTGCATTACAGCGTTGAGCTGACGCGCATCGAGGATCCGTTTCACCTGGGCGCCGCGCCCACCCTGATGCTGGCGATTTTCGCCGAAGTGCTTTGCCCCCTGTTGATCATGGCCGGGGTCCTCGTGCGTCTGGCGTGCGTGCCCATCCTGTTTCTGCTGGCCGTCGCACTTGTGGTGGTACACCCGCAGTGGACCCTGGAAGAAGGGCAGTTCGGCTGGCTGCTGCTGATTGTATTTACCAGCGTGTTGATTGCCGGGCCTGGGCGTCTGGCGATGAACACGCGTTTTGTTGGAGTGCTACGTCATGTCTGAATCTCAAACCGTTGAATCCACCAGCGGCCCTGCAAAACCCGGCTTCGACGAAATCGTCACCCTGGTGATCAAGCACCGGATCAAGTCCGGCCAGGACGCGGCTTATGAGGCCTGGTTGCGCCGCACCGTGCGGGTGGCTGGTCAGTGGCCTGGGCACTTGGGTGTGGATGTGGTGCGGGGCAAGCTGGGCGGGCTGTCGCTGTTTACCTGCGTGCTGCGTTTCTGCTCCACCGAGGCGATGCAACGCTGGCTGGATTCGCCCCAGCGCCGCGAGCTGGTGGAAGAGGCCGCGCCGCTGCTGGCTGATGGCGACCAGACCGAAGTCGCCCCCCACAAGGAGTTCTGGTTCGCCCCGCTGGCCGATGCCGCCATTCCTCCGCCACGCTGGAAACAGGCGGTGGTGACGCTGTTGGTCATCCTGCCCCACACCTTGCTGGTACCGCTGATCTGGGGGCCTGTGCTGCAACTTCACGCATTTCTTTCCAACTACGTAGTCGCCACATTCCTGATCACCCTGACCATCGTGCTGTCGGTGGTGTACGTGTGCATGCCGCTGGCCACCCGCCTGTTCGCGCCGTGGCTAGAAGCCTCCCAAACCCACGAACACCTGGAGCCCTAAGCAGCGCCGAGCTGTTGTGACAAACACTGTTGTGGCGAGGGGATTTTGTGGCGAGGGGATTTATCCCCGCTGGCTGCGGAGCAGCCCCCTGCTAAATGCCACCACCGATTGATTCACCTGCACATTTATCGCCAAAGGAAGTCTGATGAACGCCGATCTGATTCTATTCAATGGCCAGTTCCATACCGTCGACCGTGAGAAACCCCGCGCCAGTGCGGTCGCCATCAGCCAGGGGCGCTTCGTCGCGGTAGGGACCGACGCCGAGGCCATGGCCCTGCGCGGCAGCGGCACCCAGGTTATCGATCTCAAGGGCCGTACCGTCATCCCCGGGCTCAATGACTCGCACTTGCACCTGATCCGTGGTGGCCTGAACTACAACCTGGAACTGCGCTGGGAAGGCGTGCCTTCCCTGGCCGATGCCTTGCGCATGCTCAAGGACCAGGCCGATCGCACACCGACGCCGCAATGGGTGCGGGTGGTGGGCGGCTGGAACGAATTCCAGTTTGCCGAAAAACGCATGCCGACCCTTGAAGAACTCAACCAGGCAGCCCCGGACACCCCGGTATTCGTCTTGCACCTGTATGACCGAGCCTTGCTCAACCGCGCGGCGCTACGAGTTGCTGGCTACACCCGCGATACGCCAAACCCGCCGGGCGGCGAGATCGTGCGCGACAGCAAGGGCGAACCCACCGGCATGCTGGTGGCGCGGCCCAACGCAATGATCCTTTACTCGACCTTGGCCAAGGGGCCGAAGCTGCCTTTGGAGTACCAGGTCAACTCCACGCGCCAGTTCATGCGTGAACTCAATCGCCTGGGCCTGACCAGCGCCATTGATGCCGGCGGCGGTTTCCAGAATTACCCGGATGATTACGCGGTGATCGAGCAGTTGGCCCGGGAGCAGCAGTTGACGGTGCGCATCGCCTACAACCTGTTCACCCAGAAGCCCAAGGAAGAACTCACCGACTTCAAGAACTGGACCGGCAGCGTCAAGTTGCACCAGGGCGATGACTTCCTGCGGCACAACGGCGCCGGTGAGATGTTGGTGTTTTCGGCAGCGGATTTTGAAGACTTCCTCGAACCGCGTCCGGACCTGCCACCGGGCATGGAGCAAGATCTGGAGCCGGTGGTTCGGCACCTGGTGGAGCAGCGCTGGCCGTTCCGCCTGCATGCCACCTATGACGAATCCATCAGCCGCATGCTCGATGTGTTCGAGAAGGTCAACCGCGACATTCCGTTCAACGGTCTGCCGTGGTTCTTCGACCACGCCGAGACCATCACACCGAAGAACATCGAACGCGTGCGAGCGCTGGGCGGCGGTATCGCAATCCAGGACCGCATGGCCTTCCAGGGTGAATATTTCGTCGATCGCTACGGTGCCAAGGCCGCCGAAGCCACGCCACCGATCAAGCGCATGCTGGCCGAAGGCGTACCGGTGGGGGCTGGTACCGACGCTACTCGGGTGTCGAGCTACAACCCCTGGACCTCGCTGTACTGGATGGTCAGCGGCCGCACCGTCGGTGGCCTCTCGTTGCACGAAGAAGGCCTGCCGCGCCTGACGGCGCTGGAACTGTTCACCCATGGCAGCGCCTGGTTCTCCTCGGAGCAGGGCAAGAAAGGCCAGATCAAGGTCGGCCAACTGGCGGACCTGGCGGCACTGAGCGCGGATTTCTTCAGCGTCGAGGAAGAGGCCATCAAGTGGATCGAGTCGGTGCTGACAGTGGTCGACGGCAAGGTGGTGTACGCCGCCGGCGACTTCGAAAAACTCGGCCCCGCCAGCGTGCCGGTACTCCCGGACTGGTCGCCGGTGGTCAAGGTGCCCGGCCACTGGCGTCCGACTTCACCGTTGCAGGCGCAAGTCCACCAGTGCAGCGGCCCGTGCACGGTGCACGCCCATAGCCATGAACGGGCGCGGCTGTCGAACGTTCCAGTCAGCGATTTCCAGGGCTTCTGGGGCGCGTTTGGCTGTTCCTGTTTTGCTTTCTGACTAACGCACCGATTTTCTCCTGTGGGAGCGAGCTTGCTCGCGATGGCGGCGGAACATTCAACATCGCCTCCGCCTGACATTCCGCTATCGCGAGCAAGCTCGCTCCCACAGGGTTTTGTCACAAACCATCCCAAAGGAGTCATCCCATGAGCAACGTTCCTGCTTACGCTTACAATCGCCTGAACAAGGACGACGCAGTCGTTCTGCTGGTCGATCACCAGACGGGTCTGATTTCCCTGGTCCAGGACTTCTCGCCCAACGAGTTCAAGAACAACGTGCTGGCCCTGGCTGACCTGGCGAAATTCTTCGAGCTGCCAACCATCCTGACCACCAGCTTCGAACAAGGCCCCAACGGCCCGATCGTGCCGGAGCTCAAGGAAATGTTCCCGGACGCGCCGTACATTCCGCGCCCAGGCCAGATCAACGCCTGGGACAATGAAGACTTCGTCAAGGCGATCAAGGCCACCGGCCGCAAGCAACTGATCATCGCTGGCGTGGTAACCGACGTCTGCGTGGCATTCCCGACGCTGTCGGCGCTGGCCGAAGGTTTCGAAGTGTTCGTCGTCACCGACGCTTCGGGCACGTTCAACGAAACCGTGCAACAGGCGGCCTGGGTGCGCATGACGGCTGCTGGCGCGCAGATGATGAACTGGTTCTCGGTGGCCTGTGAGCTGCACCGCGACTGGCGCAACGACATCGAAGGCCTGGGCAATCTGCTGTCCCAGCGTATTCCCAACTACCGCAACCTGATGAACAGCTATTCGGCGCTGACCGCCAAGTAAGCTGAGTGGTTGCTGCTGGATGACGCCCGCCTTGTGCGGGCGTTTTTGTGCCTGGCATCCACTTTTCGGCAAGCTGATCGGCCGTCATCGCGAGCAGGCTCGCTCCCACATTTATTCAGGGTGACCACAAGATCCTTGTGGGAGCAAAGCTTGCTCGCGATGACGGCTACACCTTCACCCTCTATGCAACCTGTCTCACCCTATCCACAATACCCACCAGAACATCCTGACTGTCCACCCTGGAATGACAATGAACCCCTTCGAAGAAATGCGCATTTTTGCCCAGGTCATGGAGTCGGGCAGTTTCACCGCGGCGGCGGAAAAGCTCGGGCTGTCCAAGCAGTTCGTCAGCCGCAAGCTCATGGAACTGGAGCAACGACTGGGCGTGCGTTTGCTCAATCGCTCGACACGACGGCTGGATGTGACACCGCTGGGCCAGCGCTATTACGAAGCAGCGCTGCGCCTGCTCAGTGAAGTCGAACAGGTGGAGCAGGGCATCAGCGGCCAGACCAGCGAGCCTCGCGGCACCATTCGTCTTAGCGCACCACTTTCGTTCGCGGTCGCGCACCTGGGCAGCCTGTTACCGCTGTTCTTGCAGCGCCACCAAGAGGTGAGTGTCGAAGTGGATTTGAGTGATCGCTCGGTTGACCTGCTGGGGGAAGGCTACGACATTGCGCTGCGCATTGGCGTGCTGGAGGATTCGACGTTGATCGCCCGGCGTATCGCGACCATCGAGCGAGTGTACTGCGCTAGCCCCGCCTACCTGGCGCAACGCGGTACGCCCGAACGGCCCGAAGACCTGCGCAATCACGATTGCCTGCCCTATGGGCATAGCCGTCAGGTGCAATGGCGGTTCGGTGGACGCAGCAAACCGCTGACCCTGGAGGTCGCCGGACGCATGCGTGCCAATAACGGCGATTTACTCAGGGACGCGGCTATCGCGGGCATGGGCATCACGTATCTGCCGACGTTCATTGTCGGAGAGGCATTGAAGGACGGTCGATTGATCAAGGTGCTCGAAGGCTTCGAGACAGAGGCCTTGGCGCTGTCGGCGGTCTATCCGCAACATCGGCAAAGTTCGCGCCCGGTGCAGGCGCTGGTGGAGTTCTTGCGAGAACAGATGCAGTGAGCTGCCCGGCTGCGTTCAGCCGTGGCAAACGGCTGAACGCATCGGCAGCGCCTGATCAAGCGGCCAGGCTGGAGCTGCTCATTTCTTTTTTGTACTGCGCCTTCATGGCTTCCATCTGCTCGCCCAACGACTCCAGCGTCGCTTTGCCCAGCAGTTTTTTGGCTTGAGGGAACATCTCGGTTTCCTCTTCTTCGATATGGTGCTCAAGCAACTCTTTGACCACTTTCACCCGGCCGGCAAATTCTGGGGTGGACGGGTCGGTGTTCTTCAGGTCCGGCAGCACCAGCGAGTCGACGGTGCGGTGCTCTTCCTTGGCCTCATAGTACATCTCGGCCTGCTCCTTGCCGCCGGCCTGCTTGTAGGCCGGATAGAGAATCTCTTCTTCCAGTCGGGTATGAATGGAGATTTCCATTTCCAGCTTCGCCAACAGGTCGGTGCGTTTCTTGATGCCCCGGCTGGTTGATTCGCTCAGCTGGGCAAGGATGGCCTTGACGCGTTCATGGTCGGCTTTCAACAGGTCGATGGCGTTCATATGTAGCTCCTGGCAATTCACGGATGCGGGCCGGCTTCAAGCGCCAACGCCGCGTTACAGGGAAATTGCATCAGTCGTGCCAGCCAAGGAGTTATATAAACTCGTTTTAAAACAACAGGTTATATCGGCCTGTTTTTTGCGGGTCGTGCAGCCTGCATGAGGGCATGGAAAAATGCATTGCACTTTGCGCTGCCCCCACCGCTAGACGATCAGTTGCCGCACCCGCCCGGCAAGCGCCAGGCAGGAGGTCAGCCCTGGCGATTCGATCCCGAACAGATTGATCAGCCCCGGGACCTGATGCTCGGCGGGGCTGCTGATGAGGAAGTCCCGGGCCGGCTCATCGGGGCCGGAAATTTTCGGACGGATGCCGCTGTAGCCCGGTTGCAGGCTTTGGTCCGGCAAGCCAGGCCAATAATTGCGAATCGCCGGGTAGAAGGCCTCGGCCCGGGCCGGGTCCACGCGGTAGTCCTCGCGCTCGAGCCACTCGGTGTCCGGGCCGAATCGGGCCTGGCCCGCCATATCCAAGGTCATGTGAATGCCCAGGCCGGCAGCTTCCGGAGCGGGGTAGATCAGATGCCGGAAAGGCGCGCGTCCAGTCAGGCTGAAGTAGCTGCCCTTGCACAGATAATCGCGGGGCACCGAGTGCGGCGTCAGGCCTTCGATACGGCGGGCGAGGGCGGGCGCCTGGAGGCCGGCGGCGTTGATCAGTCGGCGGCAGGACAGACTCATCTGCGCCGTACCACCCAGCTCCAGCATGAAACCTCCGGTGATGGTCCGTGCCCTCAGCAAGGGCGTGTGGAATACGATGTCGGCACCGGCCGCTTCGGCATCCCCCTGCAAGGCCAGCATCAGTGCGTGCGCGTCGACGATACCGGTGGAAGGCGAATACAGCGCGGCCACGCACGCCAGAGCGGGCTCCAGCTCCAGCGCCTGCTGTTGATCGAGCAGACGCAGGTCGTCGACACCGTTCTTCAATCCTCGCTCAAGCAAGGTCTTGAGCCCCTCCACCTGAAGCTGATCCTTGGCAACGATCAATTTGCCAAGCCTGTGGGTCGCGACCCCGTGACTCTCGCAATACGCGTACAACCGCTGGCGACCCTCGACGCATAGTTGCGCCTTGAGGCTCCCCGGAGGGTAATAAATGCCGGCATGGATGACTTCGGAATTGCGCGAGCTGGTGCCCATGCCGATGGCTTCGCCGGCTTCGATCAACAGCACTTCGTGACCGGCCTGAGCCAGTTCCCGAGCCACGGCGAGCCCGACCACGCCCGCGCCCACCACCACGCAATCGATGTCCATGCCCAAAGCCTTTCCCTCTTGGAGTCGTATGTTCAAGCGCCTCAGGATAGCCCGAGGTAGGCGACTTCTACAGCCAAAAAAAAAAATGCCCGTATCCAGCGATACGGGCATTTTTTGATGCTACAGCGTTCGGGTGATCAACCCGTCAGGCCGGCCTGCTGAACCAGGGTCAGCAACGGCTGCGGGTACACACCGAGGAAGAAAGCCAGTACGGCGATAGCCAGCAGCATCACGCCGCCTGCCTTCTGTTCCCAGTGCAACTCGGCATCGTGGCGACGCAGGTTCGGTTCCATCAGGTACAGGGTGACCATCACGCGCAGGTAGTAGAACACGCCGATGGCACTGCCCAGCACCAGGGAGCCGACCAGCCACCATTGGTGAGCCTCGACGCCGGTGGCAATGATGTAGAACTTGCCGATGAAGCCTGCGGTCAGCGGGATGCCGGCCAGGGACAGCATCATCACAGTCAGCACGGCGGTCAGGTACGGACGGCGCCAGAACAGGCCGCGGTATTCGTACAGAGCGTCGGCGTCACGGCCGTTGTACGGCGAGGACATCAGGGTGATCACGCCGAACGCGCCGAGGCTGGTGATCACGTAGGTGACCAGGTACACGCCGATGGCTTCCACCGCCAGGCCCTTGCTGGCGATCAGCGCGATCAGCAGGTAACCGAAGTGGGCGATGGACGAGTAACCCAGCAGACGCTTGAGGTTGCTCTGGGTCAGCGCCAGCAGGTTACCGAACAGAATCGACGCGATGGCAATGATGGTCAGCACGTCACTCAGCACACCGCTGCTGGCCACTGGCGAGATCTGGAACAACCGCACCATCACCGCGAACACTGCGACTTTCGACGCGGTGGCCAGGAACGCCGCCACCGGCGCCGGGGCGCCTTCGTAGACGTCCGGGGTCCAGAGGTGGAAAGGCACCAGCGACAGCTTGAACGCCAGGCCGATCAGCATCATGCCCAGGCCCAGTTGCGCGATCGGGCTAGGCAGGCCGGTGGCCGCCAGGGCCTGACCGATGCCGACGAAGCTCAGGGTACCGGCTTCGGCGTAGAGCAGGGCCATGCCGAACAACAGGAACGCGGAACCGGCGGCCGACAGCACCATGTACTTGATGCCGGCTTCCAGGGAGCGCTTGTTGAAGAAGGCATAGGCCACCAGACCGTAGACCGGCACCGACAGCAGCTCCAGACCGATGAACAGGCTGGCCAGGTGCTGCGCGCTGACCAGGACCAGGCCACCGGCGGCGGCCATCAGGATCAGCAGGTACAGTTCTTCACGGTTGCCCGGGTAACCCGTACCGCCATCGCCGAGGTAGGCGTGGGCGAGGGTGACGCAGGCGAGGGTGGCGACCAGGATCAGCGCCATGTACAGGCAGGCGAAGCTGTCGATCTGCAACAGCGGGGTGACCGCCAGCGGCGCGACTTTCAGGGCCGGCAAAATCGACAGCAGGGCCAGGTTCAGCCCCGCCACCGACAGCAGGAAGGTCTGTGAGTGATTGCGCCGCCAGGCGATCGCCAGCATCACCACGATGATCGTGGCGCTGGTGATCAACAGCGGCGCAAGCGCGATAAAGTGTTGAATCGTGAATTCCATAGCGCTCTTACCGGGCCGAAGCGAGTTGAGAGAAGGCGGTGCCGAGCCACTGCTGCACGCCATGCATCGTGGCGGCAGAGGTGTCGAGGAACGGTTGCGGGTAGACGCCGAGGTAAACCAGCAGCACCGCAAGGCCGAGCACCATGATCAGTTCGCGACCGTCCATGCCGCGCAGCACTTCATCCGACTTGGTCGGGCCGAAGTAGGCGCGGTGGATCATGATCAGCGAGTAGACCGAACCGAATACCAGGCCAGAGGTGGCGATGGCGGTGATCCACGGAGCGCTGACGAACGAGCCGATCAGGATCAGGAACTCGCCGACGAAGTTACCGGTGCCCGGCAGGCCCAGGGACGCCGCGGCGAAAAACAGACTGATGGCCGGCAGGTAAGCGATGCGCGACCAGATACCGCCCATTTCACGCATGTCCCGAGTGTGCAGACGCTCGTACAACTGGCCGCTGAGGATAAACAGTGCCGCAGCCGACAGGCCGTGGGCCAGCATCTGGATCACCGCGCCTTGCAGGGCCAACTGGCTGCCGGAGTAGATCCCGATCAGCACAAAGCCCATGTGCGAAACACTGGAGAAGGCGATCAGGCGCTTGATGTCGGTCTGGGCGAACGCCAGGAACGCACCGTAGAAAATCCCGATCAGACCCAGGGTCATGGCAATCGGCGCGAACTCGGCCGAGGCATTGGGGAACAGCGGCAGGGCGAAGCGCAGCAGGCCGTAGGCGGCGGTCTTGAGCAGGATACCGGCCAGGTCCACGGAACCTGCGGTCGGCGCCTGGGCGTGGGCGTCCGGCAGCCAGGAGTGGAACGGCACCACCGGCAGCTTCACCGCGAAAGCGATGAAGAAGCCCAGCATCAGCACATACTCGGTGGTGCGCGACATCTGCACTTTCAACAGGTCGGCGTAGTTGAAGGTAATCACGCCGGTGTTGTTGAAGTTGACCAGCACCAGGCCAAGGATCGCCACCAGCATGATCAGGCCGGAAGCCTGGGTGAAGATGAAGAACTTGGTCGCCGCGTAGATCCGGGTTTTCTTGCCGTCCGAAGAACTGTGACCCCAGAGCGCGATGAGGAAGTACATCGGCACCAGCATCATTTCCCAGAAGAAGAAGAACATGAACAGGTCCAGCGCCAGGAACACGCCGACGACACCGCCCAGGATCCACATCAGGTTCAGGTGGAAGAAACCGACGTGACGCTGGATCTCTTTCCAGGAGCACAGGACCGAGAGGATACCCAGCAGGCCGGTCAGCAGGATCATCAGCAGCGACAGGCCGTCGAGAGCCAGATGCACGCTGATACCGAAGCGTTCGATCCAGATGTGCTTGAACTCAAGCGCCCAGGTTGGATCGGCGCCAGGGGCCGGAGCAAATGAATAGTCGCCGGTCGCCCAGAGCCAGAGGCCGAGTGCGAGTTCCAGGGACATGGTCAGCAGCGCAATCCAGCGCGGGAGGGTGGAGCTTGAACGCTCCGCCATCCAGCACAGCAGGCCGCCGATGAAGGGGATCAGGATTAGCCAGGGCAGAATCATGACGGGCTCGTTTCCTTTCGCAAGTTCGCAAGGTTCATATCAGACCGCTACCAGCACGATGGCGCCGATAACCAGCACGGCGCCAGCCGCCATGGAAGCCGCATACCAACGCAGTTGACCGGTCTCGGTACGGCTCAGGGCAGTGTGGCCGCCCTTGGCCATGCGCGGGATCAGGCCAATGGTCTGGTCGAGCGGGTCTTTGCGCAGAATGTGGCTGATCGCAAGGTATGGCTTGACGAACAGTTTGTCGTAGATCCAGTCGAAGCCCCAGGCAGCGAACCACCAGGTCGAAAGGAATCGCCCGATGCCGCTGTTGGCGATCGCCGTGACGAAGCGACGCTTGCCCAGGAACAGCAGGGCGGCCAGCAGGATACCGGCCAGGGCGATGGCGCCCGAAGCGATTTCCAGGCTGTGCTTGGCGTCGCCGCCGGCATGGCCGACGCTTTGCGGCAGTACATCGGCCAGCGGTGGCGTGATCATTGCGCCGACGAAGGTCGACAGCACGATCAGCACCGACAGTGGCAGCCAGTGGGCAATGCCGTGGCCAGCGTGGGCTTCGGTCTTGGCTTCACCGTGGAACGCGATGAAGATCAGGCGGAAGGTGTACAGCGAGGTCATGAACGCACCCACCAGGCCGGCATAGAGCAGACCCTGGTTACCGCTGGCGAACGCTTCCCAGAGGATCTCGTCCTTGGAGTAGAAACCGGCGGTGACCAGTGGCAGGGCCGCCAGGGCCGCGCCGCCGACGATGAAGCTGGCGTAGGCCAGTGGCAGTTTCTTCCACAGGCCGCCCATCTTGAAGATGTTCTGCTCGTGGTGGCAGGCAACGATCACCGCACCGGAAGCAAGGAACAGCAGCGCCTTGAAGAAGGCGTGGGTCATCAGGTGGAAGATCGCGCCTTCCCAGGCGCCGACGCCCAGGGCCAGGAACATGTAGCCGATCTGGCTCATGGTCGAGTAGGCGAGGATACGCTTGATGTCGGTCTGGACCAGGGCTGCGAAACCGGCCAGCACCAATGTCACGCCGCCGACGATGCCGACCAGGTGCAGGATGTCTGGCGCCAGGGCGAACAGGCCGTGGGTACGGGCGATCAGGTAGACACCGGCGGTCACCATGGTTGCGGCGTGGATCAGTGCCGAAACCGGGGTAGGACCTGCCATCGCATCCGCCAGCCAGGTCTGCAACGGCAGTTGCGCGGATTTACCGACAGCGCCGCCCAGCAGCATCAGGGTCGCCAGGACGATCCAGAAGTCGCCGGCCTGGAAGTGCTGCGGAGCACGTACCAGCAGTTCCTGGATGTTCAGGGTGCCCAGTTGCTGGAACAGGATGAACAGGCCGATGGCCATGAACACGTCGCCGATCCGGGTCACGATGAACGCCTTGAGCGCCGCGTTACCGTTGTTGCGGTTGCGGTAGTAGAAACCGATCAACAGGTATGAGCACAGGCCCACGCCTTCCCAGCCGAAGTACAGGAACAGCAGGTTATCGCCGAGCACCAGGAACAGCATGCTGGCGATGAACAGGTTGGTGTAGGCGAAGAAGCGCGAGTAACCGGCTTCGCCGCGCATGTACCAGGAGGCGAACAGGTGGATCAGGAAACCCACGCCGACCACCACGCCCAGCATGGTCACCGACAGGCCATCCAGGTACAGGGCGAAGTTCGGCGTGAAGCCTTCCACCGCCATCCACTGCCACAGCACCTGCACGTACGCGCCACCTTCAGGCGGGGCGACGTTGAACTGCCAGATCACGTAGGCCGTGACGATGGCAGACAGGCCGATGGACCCCACGCCAACCAGCGCCGAAAGGTTTTCCGACCAGCGTCCACGAGAGAACGACAGCAGCAGGAAACCGATGAGGGGAAATACGAAAGTCAGAAAGAGTAGGTTCATCCGCGCATCTCGCTGGCAGCGTCGATATCGAGAGTGTGGAAGCGGCGATACAGCTGCAACAGAATCGCCAGGCCGATACTGGCCTCAGCGGCTGCCAGGCTGATCACCAGGATGAACATGACTTGTCCATCCGGCTGCGCCCAGCGAGCGCCCGCGACGATGAAGGCCAGGGCGGAGGCATTCATCATGACCTCCAGGCTCATCAGCACGAACAGAATGTTGCGGCGGACCATCAGGCCGACCAGACCGAGGCAGAACAGGATGCCGGCAACCGCCAGACCATGCTCGAGAGGGATAGCAGGCATGTGATTACTCCTTCGCCTCGTTACGGCCCAAATGGAACGCCGTGACGGCTGCGGCAAGCAGCAGCATCGAGGCGAGTTCGACCACCAGCAGGTACGGACCGAACAGGCTGATGCCCACGGCCTTGGCGTCTACGGTGGTGTGGCCGATGGCCTGGCCGCTCTGGTGAGCGAACAGTACATACAGCAGTTCACCCAGCAGCAGCGCGGCGAGAATCACCGGCCCCGCCCAGATGCCCGGCTTGAGCCAGGAGCGTTCTTGCTGCACCGAGGCCGGGCCCAGGTTCAGCATCATCACCACGAACACGAACAGCACCATGATGGCGCCGGCGTAGGCGATCACTTCCAGCGCACCGGCAAATGGCGCACCGAGGCTGAAGAAGGTCATGGCCACGGCGATCAGCGAGATGATCAGGTAGAGCAGGGCGTGCACAGGGTTGGTGTTGGTGACCACTCGAAGCGTGGAGACCACCGCGATACCCGATGCGAAATAGAAAGCGAATTCCATCTTTCTTCCTTAAGGCAGCAAGCTCTTCACGTTGATCGGTTCGGCTTCATTTTGCGCGGCGCCTTTTGGCTTACCGGCAATGGCCATACCTGCAACACGATAGAAGTTGTAATCAGGGTTTTTACCGGGACCGGAAATCAGCAGATCTTCTTTCTCGTACACCAGGTCCTGACGTTTGAACTCGGCCATTTCGAAATCCGGCGTGAGCTGGATCGCGGTGGTCGGGCACGCTTCCTCGCAGAGGCCGCAGAAAATGCAGCGCGAGAAGTTGATACGGAAGAAGTCCGGGTACCAGCGACCGTCTTCGGTTTCGGCTTTCTGCAACGAGATGCAGCCCACCGGGCACGCCACGGCGCACAGGTTGCAGGCCACGCAGCGTTCTTCGCCGTCGGGGTCGCGGGTCAGGACGATGCGGCCGCGATAACGCGGCGGCAGGTAGACCGCTTCTTCAGGGTATTGCAGGGTGTCGCGCTTGCGAAAGCCATGGCCGAAGATCATGACCAGGCTTCGCAGTTGGGTACCGGTACCCTTAACGATGTCGCCAATATATTTGAACATGGGTCAAATCCTCACTGAACCGCGGCCGCAGGCGTGTTCATCAACACGATCGCAGCGGTCACCAGCAAATTGATCAGGGTCAGCGGCAGGCAGAATTTCCAGCTGAAGTCCATCACCTGGTCGTAGCGCGGGCGCGGGATCGAGGCGCGCAGCAGGACGAACAGCATGATGAAGAACGCGGTCTTCAGGGCGAACCAGACGAAGGACAGTTGCGGCAGGATGCCGAACGGACCGTGCCAGCCACCGAAGAACAACGTCACCAGCAGTGCCGAGATCAGGATGATGCCGATGTATTCACCGACGAAAAACATGCCCCATTTCATGCCGGCATATTCGATGTGGTAACCGTCGGCCAATTCCTGTTCCGCTTCCGGTTGGTCGAAGGGGTGACGGTGAGTCACGGCCACGCCGGCCACGAAGAAGGTACAGAAACCGAAGAACTGCGGAATGATGAACCACAGGTTCTGGGCCTGGTACTCGACGATGTCGCGCATGTTGAACGAGCCGGCCTGGACCACCACGCCCATGAGCGCCAGGCCCATGAACACTTCGTAGGACACGGTCTGGGCCGAGGCCCGCAGGCTGCCCAGCAGGGCGAACTTGTTGTTGCTCGACCAGCCGGCGAACAGCACCGCGTACACCGACAGACCCGCCATGGCGAAGAAGAACAGCAGGCCGATGTTCAGGTCCGCCACGCCCCAGGTCGGGGTGATCGGGATGATCGCGAAGGCGATCAGCAAGGCGCTCATGGCCACGACCGGTGCCAGGGTGAAGATCACCTTGTCGGCAAACGGCGGCGTCCAGTCTTCCTTGAAGAACATCTTGATCATGTCGGCGGCGATCTGGAACATGCCGAACGGGCCGACGCGGTTCGGACCGTAACGGTCCTGCCACCAGCCCAGCAGGCGACGTTCGACGAAACTCAGCAGCGCACCGCAGACCACCACGGCCAGCAGAATCACGATGGCCTTGAGAACCGTCAGGATCACGTCGATCACTTCAGGGGTAAACCAGCTCATTGCGCTGCCTCCTGCAGACCGTCGACGGTTTTGCCGAATATCGCCGGTGGAATACCCGCCAGGCCAGCCGGCAGGGCCACCAGGCCGGCGCCCAGTTCTTCATTGATGCGCAGCGGCAGACGCAAGGTCTGGCCCGCGACGTTCAGGCTCAGCAGGGCACCGTCGTTGACGCCCAGGCGATCGGCTTCGGACTTGGCCAGCGACACGTAGGCGGCCGGGATGCGTTCCTGGACCGGAGCGGCTTTGGAAGAGTTCTCTTCACTGCCGAACAGGTGATGGAACGGTACGACCTGCCAGGTGCCCGGTGCCGGGTTGAAGGCGCGCGGCACGCTGGCGAACCAGCTCAGGCCATCGCCCTGGCTTTCGATCAGGCGAGTGCCCGGATCACCGGCACGCAGGTGACCGCCGACTTCGTCCTGGAACTTGTTCCAGGCTTGCGGCGAGTTCCAGCCCGGCGACCAGGCGAACGGCACTTGCGAGCGCGGTTCGGCGGAGCCCGAGTAACCTTCCATGGAGAACGAGAACGCAGTGTCGTTGTCCTGGGAGGTCCGTGGTTCGTGGACGCTGATGTCGGCGCGCATCGCGGTGCGACCGGAGTAGCGCAGCGGTTCGCGGGCCAGCTTCAGGCCCTTGATGCGGAACGCGGCCGATGGCGCGGCATCGACGATGCGAGCCAGTTGCGGGCTGCTCGAAGCGACGGCGGCGGTGACATGGTCCAGTTGCGTCCAGTCGATCGGCTGGTTCAGCAAGGTGGCGCGCAGGGCATGCAGCCAGCGCCAGCCTTCATGGACCAGGATGCTGGCGTCCAGGTAAGTCGGGTCGAACACCTGGAAGAAGCGCTGGGCGCGACCTTCCTGGCTGACCAGCGTACCGTCGCCTTCGGCGAAGCTCGCCGCCGGCAGCACCAGGTGGGCGCGGTCGGTGGTGGCGGTTTTCTGGTGGTCGGCAACGATCAGCACTTTCGCGGCATTCAGGGCAGCGTCCACCCGGGCCTTGTCAGTGCGGGTGTACAGGTCGTTTTCCAGCACCACGATGGCGTCGGCGCTGCCGTCGATCACCGCTTGCAGGGCTGCGTCCAGCGACTCGCCACCGAGCATGGCCAGGCCGAGGCTGTTGGCTTCCGGCACGATCAGGCTGATGGAACCGTTCTTCTCGCGCAGCTTCAGCGCCTTGGCGATGTTGGCGGCGGCTTCGACCAGCGCCTTGGAACCCAACGAGGTGCCGGCGATGATCAGTGGGCGTTTGGCCGCGAGCAGGGCGTCGGCGATACGCTGGGCCAGCGCGGCCGCTTCACTGTCCAGACCTTCGACGGCCGGGGCACTGGCGTCCAGGGCGTGGGCCACGGCAAAACCGATACGCGCCAGGTCATCCGGTGCTGCGTGGACGCATTCTTCGGCGACGTCGTCGAGCTTGGTTTCAGCCAGGCTGGCAATGAACAGCGGGTTCAGCGCGTGCTGGCCGATGTTCTTCACGGCCGCGTCGAGCCATGGCTGTACGCGCATGGCGTCGGCCATGTCTTCAGCCTTGCCCTTGACCGACTGGCGCAGGGCCAGGGCCATGCGCGCGGCGGTCTGGGTCAGGTCTTCACCCAGGACGAACACCGCATCGTGGTCTTCGATGTCACGCATCGTCGGCACGGGCAGCGGGCTGTCCTTGAGCACTTGCAGCACCAGGCGGATGCGCTCCAGCTCACCGGCTTCGATGCCACTGTAGAAGTGCTCGGCGCCGACCAGTTCACGCAGCGCGTAGTTGCTTTCCAGGCTGGCGCGTGGCGAACCGATACCGACGATGTTGCGCCCGCGCAGCAGTTCGGCGGCCTTGTCCAGCGCTTCGTCCAGGCTCAGCTTGGCGCCGTTGGCGAGCAATGGCTGGCGCGGACGATCCTTGCGGTTGACGTAGCCATAGCCGAAACGGCCACGGTCGCACAGGAAGTACTGGTTCACCGAACCGTTGAAGCGGTTTTCGATGCGACGCAGTTCGCCGTAGCGTTCGCCTGGGGAGATGTTGCAACCGCTGGAGCAGCCATGGCAGATGCTCGGCGAGAACTGCATGTCCCACTTGCGGTTGTAGCGCTCGGAGTGAGTCTTGTCGGTGAACACACCGGTCGGGCAGACCTCGGTGAGGTTGCCGGAGAACTCGCTTTCCAGGGTGCCGTCTTCAACGCGACCGAAGTACACGTTGTCGTGGGCGCCGAACACGCCCAGGTCGGTGCCGCCGGCGTAGTCCTTGTAGAAACGCACGCAGCGGTAGCAGGCGATGCAGCGGTTCATCTCGTGGGAGATGAACGGGCCCAGTTGCTGGTTCTGGTGGGTGCGCTTGGTGAAGCGATAACGGCGCTCGTTGTGGCCGGTCATCACCGTCATGTCTTGCAGGTGGCAGTGACCGCCTTCCTCACAGACCGGACAGTCGTGGGGGTGGTTGGTCATCAGCCATTCGACGACGCTGGCGCGAAACACTTTCGCTTCTTCGTCGTCGATGGAGATCCAGCTGCCGTCGGTGGCGGGGGTCATGCAGGACATGACGATCCGACCACGCTTGTCGTTTTCGTCGGTGTACTGCTTGACCGCGCATTGGCGACAGGCGCCTACGCTGCCAAGGGCGGGGTGCCAGCAGAAATAAGGGATGTCGAGGCCCAGGGACAGACATGCCTGTAACAGGTTGTCTGCGCCATCGACTTCGAGCTCTTTGCCGTCTACGTGGATAGTGGCCATGGTTCAAAGTTCTTCGTTGGCCCGGTGTCAGCGGGCGTGGCTAATGGAATCTTGTTATTCGTCCGAATCCAAACAGCCTTCAAAGGCGTCATCGGACGAAGGCGAAGGGCACGGACCCTTCGCCTTTTAAAGCGTCGTTACGCGCCGACCATGGTCGGCGTGACCACCTGATTGAGATCGCCTGCGCGCGTTGGCGCGATGCCGGCCTCGAATTCAGAGCGGAAGTATTTGATCGCGCTGCCCAACGGCTCCACGGCACCCGGTGCATGAGCACAGAAGGTCTTGCCCGGGCCGAGGAAACCCACCAGACCCAGCAGGGTCTCGATGTCGCCGGCCTGGCCTTCGCCGTTTTCAATGGCGCGCAGCAGCTTGACGCTCCACGGCAGGCCATCGCGGCAAGGGGTGCAGAAACCGCACGATTCACGGGAGAAGAACTCTTCCATGTTGCGCAGCAGGGAAACCATGTTGACGCTGTGGTCCACCGCCATGGCCAGGCCGGTACCCATACGGGTGCCGACTTTGGCGATGCCGCCGGCGTACATTTGTGCGTCCAGGTGTTCCGGCAACAGGAAGCCGGTACCGGCGCCGCCGGGTTGCCAGCACTTGAGCTTGTAACCGTCGCGCATGCCGCCGGCGTAGTCTTCAAACAGCTCGCGGCCGGTGACGCCGAATGGCAGTTCCCACAGGCCCGGGTTCTTGACCTTGCCGGAGAAGCCCATGAGCTTGGTGCCCATGTCTTCGCTGCCGTCGCGGGCCAGGGATTTGTACCAGTCGACGCCGTCGGCAATGATCGCCGGCACGTTGCACAGGGTCTCGACGTTGTTCACGCAGGTCGGCTTGCCCCACACGCCGACGGCGGCAGGGAAGGGCGGCTTGGAACGCGGGTTGGCGCGGCGGCCTTCCAGGGAGTTGATCAGTGCGGTTTCTTCACCGCAGATGTAGCGCCCGGCACCGGTGTGGACGAACAGCTCGAAATCAAAGCCCGAACCCAGGATGTTCTTGCCCAAGAGGCCAGCGGCCTTGGCTTCTTCCACGGCACGGTTCAGGTGCTTGGCGGCGGTGGTGTATTCGCCGCGCAGGAAGATGTAGCCACGGTAGGTTTTCAACGCACGGGCACTGATCAGCATGCCTTCGATCAGCAGATGGGGCAGTTGCTCCATCAGCATGCGGTCTTTCCAGGTGTTGGGCTCCATTTCATCCGCGTTGCACAGCAGGTAGCGGATGTTGATGGACTCGTCCTTGGGCATCAGGCCCCACTTCACGCCAGTGGGGAAGCCGGCACCGCCGCGACCTTTGAGGCCGGAGTCTTTGACGGTCTGGACGATGTCGTCCTGGGCCATGTCGGTGAATGCCTTGCGCGCGGCGGCGTAGCCATTCTTGGCCTGGTATTCGTCCAGCCACACCGCTTCGCCGTCGTCACGCAGACGCCAGGTCAGGGGATGGGTTTCGGCCGAACGCTGGATGCGGTTGGCGGGCCCGAAGGAAGTCAGGGTCATACGTAGCCCTCCAGCAGTTTGGCGACGCCGTCAGGCTGGACGTCACCGAAGGTGTCGTCGTCGATCATCAGCGCCGGGGCCTTGTCGCAGTTGCCCAGGCAGCACACCGGCAGCAGGGTGAAGCGCCCGTCTGCGGTGGTCTGGCCCAGGCCGATGCCCAGCTTGTTCTGGATCTCACCGACCACGGACTCGTGGCCGCCGATGTAGCAGACCATGCTGTCGCAGACGCGAATGATGTGGCGACCCACTGGCTGGCGGAAGATCTGGCTGTAGAAGGTGGCAACACCTTCGACGTCGCTGGCCGGGATGCCGAGGATCTCGCCGATGGCGTAGAGCGCGCCGTCAGGCACCCAGCCACGCTCCTTCTGAACGATCTTCAGGGCTTCGATCGACGCCGCGCGCGGGTCTTCGTAGTGATGCAGCTCGTGCTCGATGGCCGAGCGCTCGGTTTCGCTCAGGGCGAAACGGTCTGTCTGGATAAGCGTGCTATTCATGCTTAGCGGTCCACGTCGGCCATAACGAAATCGATACTACCCAGGTACGCAATCATATCCGCGACCATGCTGCCTTTGATCACCGAAGGGATCTGCTGCAGGTGTGGGAAGCTTGGGGTGCGAATCCGGGTGCGGTAGCTCATGGTGCCGCCGTCGCTCGTCAGGTAATAACTGTTGATGCCCTTGGTCGCTTCGATCATCTGGAAGGACTCGTTGGCCGGCATAACCGGGCCCCACGAAACCTGCAGGAAGTGCGTGATCAGGGTCTCGATGTGTTGCAGCGTGCGCTCTTTGGGCGGCGGCGTGGTCAGCGGGTGATCCGCCTTGTACGGGCCTTCCGGCATGTTGCGCATGCACTGGTCGATGATCTTGATGCTCTGGCGCATCTCCTCGACGCGCACCATGCAGCGGTCATAGGCATCACCATTGACTGCCAGCGGTACTTCGAATTCGAAGTTTTCGTAGCCGGAGTAAGGGCGCGCCTTGCGCAGGTCGAAGTCGCAACCGGTGGAACGCAGGCCCGCACCGGTGACACCCCATTCCAGGGCCTCTTTGGTGTTGTAGGCGGCGACCCCGATGGTACGGCCCTTGAGGATGCTGTTCTGCAAGGCGGCCTTGGTGTATTCGTCCAGGCGCTTGGGCATCCATTCGACGAAATCCTTGACCAGCTTTTCCCAGCCCCGCGGCAGGTCGTGGGCAACCCCACCGATGCGGTACCAGGCCGGGTGCAGGCGGAAACCGGTGATGGCTTCGATCACCGTGTAGGCCTTCTGGCGGTCGGTGAAGGTGAAGAACACCGGGGTCATGGCGCCAACGTCCTGGATGTAGGTACCCAGGAACAGCAGGTGGCTGGTGATCCGGAAGAACTCGGCCATCATGATGCGGATGACGTCGACCTTTTCCGGCACCTTGATCCCGGCCAGTTTCTCGACCGAAAGCACGTACGGCAGGTTGTTCATCACGCCGCCGAGGTAATCGATGCGGTCGGTGTAGGGAATGTAGCTGTGCCAGGACTGGCGCTCGCCCATTTTCTCGGCGCCACGGTGGTGGTAGCCGATGTCCGGGACGCAGTCGACGATCTCTTCGCCGTCCAGCTGCAGGATGATGCGGAATGCACCGTGGGCCGAAGGGTGGTTCGGGCCCAGGTTGAGGAACATGTAGTCCTCGTTCGCCCCGGAGCGTTTCATGCCCCAGTCTTCCGGCTTGAAGCGCGCGGCTTCTTCCTCGAGCTGTTGCTTGGCCAGGGACAGGCTGAACGGATCGAACTCGGTGGCGCGGGCCGGGAAGTCCTTGCGCAGCGGGTGACCTTCCCAGGTCGGCGGCATCATGATGCGCGTCAGGTGCGGGTGGCCGGGGAAATCGATCCCGAACATGTCCCACACTTCACGTTCGTACCAGTTGGCGTTCGGCCAGATACCGGTCACGGTCGGCACGCTGAGGTCGCTCTCGGACAAGGCGACCTTGATCATCACGTCACTATTACGTTCGATCGACATCAGGTGATAGAACACGGTGAAATCGACGCCGTCGGGCAGCCCTTGACGCTTGGTGCGCAGACGCTCGTCCACGCCATGCAAGTCATAGAGCATGACGTACGGCTTGGGCAGGTTGCGCAGGAAAGTCAGGACTTCGACGAGTTTGGCGCGGGCAACCCAAAGCACCGGCATGCCGGTGCGGGTCGGCTGGGCGGTGAACGCCTCGGGGCCAAAACGGTTGTTCAGTTCGACGACCACATCCTGGTCGTCTGCCTTGTAAGGCGGGATGTACAGAGCACTGCCTGTAGTCATGGTTATTTATCGCTTTCGGTCAACGTAAAGAATGAAGCCAGGTTCTCGTTTCTTATGCAGAGCAGAGCTGGATCAGACTTCGTCGGGGCTGCGCAGGTTGGTGACTGCGATACGCTGTTCGCGACGCTGTTCCTTTTGCGATGGCATCTCGGCGCGATAGACGCCTTGATCACCAACGACCCAGGACAGTGGGCGACGCTCCTGGCCAATCGACTCCTGCAACAGCATCAAGCCTTGCAGGAAAGCTTCAGGGCGAGGCGGGCAGCCAGGCACGTAGACGTCCACGGGCAGGAACTTGTCCACCCCTTGAACGACGGAATAGATGTCGTACATGCCACCGGAGTTGGCGCACGAACCCATGGAGATAACCCACTTCGGTTCGAGCATTTGCTCGTAGAGACGCTGGATGATCGGCGCCATCTTGATGAAGCAGGTCCCGGCAATAACCATGAAATCCGCCTGGCGCGGCGATGCCCGGATCACCTCGGCGCCAAAGCGCGCGATGTCGTGGGGCGCCGTGAAGGCGGTGGTCATTTCCACGTAGCAGCACGAAAGGCCGAAGTTGTACGGCCACAGGGAGTTCTTGCGACCCCAGTTGACCGTGCTGTTCAGCACGTCTTCGAGCTTGCCCATGAAGATGTTTTTGTGGACTTGATCTTCTAACGGATCGGAAACGGTTTCCCGCTCGCCAATCGGATACTGCTCGTTAGGAGCATCGGGGTCGATCCTGGTGAGATTGTATTGCATTGCCAAAGCCTCATTGTTTCAGCTTCGCTTGCCGCTTACGACGACCTTCCGGAGCCCAATCAAGAGCCCCCACCCGCCAAAGGTAGACAAGACCTGCCAACAGAATTGCTATGAAAACGAGAGCTTCGACGAATCCGGTCCAGCCGCTTTCGCGGACGGACACAGACCATGCAAAGAGAAAGAGGGCTTCGATATCGAAGATCACGAAGAGCATCGCGACCAGATAGAATTTGGCTGAGAGCCGCAAGCGGGCGCCACCGGTAGGCAGCATGCCGGACTCGAACGGTTCATTTTTGCTGCGGCCCCAGGCTTTTGACCCGAGCAGGCTCGACACGCCGAGCATGAAGGCACACAGGCCGACAACGCCCAGAAGGAAAATGGCAAAGCCCCAGTTGTGGGCCATGAGTCCTGTCGCTTCGGGCATGCTGGAAATCCTTAACAGAGAGCAAAGGTCTCTGAGCTTGAAAAGAAATAACGCAGTGACGATATGTCGCAGCAATCAATCGCGGTGATTTTATGGCTAAACACCGGGCAAGTAAAATTCCTATAGCGAAATTATTTATTGGAATAAGCACATAGCGTACCTCCAGGACCCTGCGGCCCCGGCCCCGTGGGCGTTGGCCGGCTGTTGATCAATAATATTTCGTGCGGAATGCAACAATGATAATGGCTTTCAAATGATAATTATTATTATCTGTGACGGCCTTTCTGCTACGCACTTAGTGTTGTGTCCGAGGGGCAGCCTTACATTGCCGCTACTGCAATTGTCAGCGTCGGACGTTTTACTCCTTTTCGGACTGCCCAATACTGCGTTCGATCAATTTTTCTAACCGTGCGCCGCAGTTTTTTTTGGGGCGGGCTCGGTGAAGGTTGGATTTGCATGGGGACTGCTCCTGTGGGAGCCAAGCTTGCTCGCGATGCCGGCAACGCTGTCCCGAGGCAGACTGCGCAATCGTTCATTACGGGCAAGCTTGGCACCCGCAGATGCAGGCTAGCTCCTACAGAGTAGATTGCTTGAAAAAAAACGGCTCAAAAAAGCCGTGGGCGTTCGATCAATGTCGCTCAGCTAACCCCGCGCAAATCCTATGGCCAGGGAATTTCGTGTTTAAGCGACCAGCGTCGTGCGAGCAAAAAAACGGCACGAGGTTGGGTTTAAGGTCTTGAAGAGGTGATATCAAATGGCTATCTTTATGCTTCATTCATCTAATCATCTATATCAATACTGGTTAGATTTTCGGCCCCTTCTTAGATAGCCGCGTCAGTTTCATCGTTCGTGGCTGATACCAAAGGAAAGTCATGAACTCTTGGATCGCGAATATGAGCGTTATGCTCAAGCTGGCTTTGGGCTTTGCTGTTGTGCTGCTTCTGACCGCTATTCTCGCCGCGACCGGCTGGTTCAGCCTGGGAAAAATGATCGAGCGCACGGATCGAATGACCAGCATTACCGAACTGGGCAACCGCCTTGATCACCTGCGCAGAGCTCGCTTGCAGTACCAGTTGGACCGGGGTGATGAACAAAAAGGTGCATTGATCCAAGCGTCGCTGGAGCAGTTTGTCGCCCAGCAGAAAAGCCTCGCCAAAGAACTGAGAAAACCGGAAAACCTGAAGAAACTTGCCCTGATCGAGCAGGCCAGCACGCAGTATCAAGTGGCACTCAATACGATGCGCGAGGCTTATCGCAATGACGCAGCCATGCGCAAGGAAATGGGCGTCAATGCGGTCAAGGGCGCCGCGCTGATTGCCAGGGTCATCGCTGACGTGGAAGCGCTGCCCGCCTCGGATGAGCGCCGCTTTGACCTTTACAAGCTTATTCTCAAGGCCAAAGAGGACGTGGCGCTGGTGCGTTATGAAGTGCGTGGCTATACCGGCAACCCCAATAGCACCACCGAACAAGCCGCCACCCGCCAGCTCGAAAATGCGTTCAAGAGCATCGAAGCGCTCAACAGCGCTTTCGGCCCAACCTATGCCGACACCATCAAGCAGCTGGAAACCGCGCTGATTGCTTACCGTCGTTCGGTACAGGACTTCACGGCCAGTAATCAGGCCATGGGCAAGGCTGTGCAGGACACCACCGATTTGGGTGAAACCATCACCCGTCTGTCCGGCGAAATGTATGCCAGCCAACTGGTTTCCCGTGACGAAGACAGCGCCCAGGCTCGCATCCTGCAACTGAGCTGTACCGCCTTGGCGATGTTGTTGGGGATTTGTGCCGCCTTGATCATCACCCGCCAGATTACGCGGCCGTTGCAAGACACATTGGCTGTGGTCGATCGCATTGCGGCAGGCGACCTCACGCAACACATGATCGTGACTCGTCGTGATGAGCTGGGTGTCTTGCAGCAGGGTATTCAGCGTATGGGCAGCACCTTGCGCGACCTGATCGGTGGCATCCGCGATGGTGTCACCCAGATCGCCAGTGCCGCCGAAGAGCTATCGGCTGTTACTGAGCAGACCAGTGCCGGGGTCAATAGTCAGAAGATCGAGACCGATCAGGTGGCGACCGCCATGCACGAAATGTCGGTTACCGTGCATGAAGTCGCGCGTAATGCCGAACAGGCTCGCGCAGCCGCCTCAGAGGCCGATGCGCAAGCCCGTATTGGCGACCAGGTGGTCGCGCAAGCCATCGTTCAGATCGAGCGCTTGGCCAGCGAGGTCGGGCGTTCAGTCGACGCCATGAACGAGCTGGAGCAAGAAAGCGGTCGCATCGGCAAGATCATGGACGTGATCAGGGCGGTGGCTGAGCAGACCAACTTGCTGGCCCTTAACGCCGCCATTGAAGCCGCTCGCGCGGGTGACGCCGGGCGCGGTTTTGCCGTGGTCGCCGACGAAGTACGTGGGCTGGCCCAGCGTACCCAGCATTCCACCGAAGAGATTGAGAGCCTGGTGGCGGGCTTGCAGAGCGGCACGCGTCAGGTATCGAGCATTATGCAGAGCAGCCGCGAACTGACCGACAGCAGCGTGGAATTGGCATGCAAGGCCGGCACATCCCTGGGCAACATCACCCAGGCGGTTTCTGGCATTCAGGCCATGAACCAACAGATTGCCGCCGCCGCGGTGCAACAAAGCTCGGTGGCCGAGGAAATCAGTCGCAGTGTCCTGAGCGTGCGCGATGTATCCGAACAGACCGCCTCAGCCAGCGAAGAAACCGCAGCCTCCAGCATCGAATTGGCGCGCCTGGGTAACCAGTTGCAGCAGTTGGTCAGTCACTTCAAGGTGTGAAAAGGGGGGCGTCTGGCGGCCATGCTCCAACTGGTAATTCCAGCAATGGTCGTTCCGATCCCCACTCATACCAAAAAACCGCATGGCCTTGACGATCAACGGTTGGTGAAATCTGGAAAAACGGCGAAAAAAAGCCCCGAACCAGTCGGGGCTGTAGAACGTCGGCTTTGCGGTTAGCTTTTATTCGGTCCGCAAGGGCCGTTGACTCAAGGCATGCCGAGGATCAGTGGAACTGCTCTTCTTCGGTGGAGCCGGTCAGCGCGGTTACCGAGGAGGTGCCGCCCTGGATCACGGTGGTCATGTCGTCGAAGTAGCCGGTGCCCACTTCCTGCTGGTGAGCCACGAAGGTGTAGCCCTTGGCGGCGTCAGCGAACTCCTGCTCTTGCAGCTTCACGTAGGCGGTCATGTCGTTGCGGGCGTAGTCGTGCGCCAGGTTGAACATGCTGTGCCACATGTTGTGAATGCCGGCCAGGGTGATGAACTGGTGCTTGTAGCCCATGGCGGACAGTTCGCGCTGGAACTTGGCGATGGTCGCGTCGTCCAGGTTTTTCTTCCAGTTGAAGGAAGGCGAGCAGTTGTACGACAGCAGTTGGTCCGGGTATTCCTTCTTGATCGCTTCGGCGAAGCGACGCGCCTCGTCCAGGTCCGGCTTGGCGGTTTCGCACCAGATCAGGTCGGCGTACGGCGCGTAGGCCAGGCCGCGGGCGATCGCCTGGTCGAGACCGGCGCGAACCTTGTAGAAGCCTTCCTGGGTGCGGGTGCCGGTCACGAACGGCTGGTCGTACGGGTCGCAGTCGGAAGTCAGCAGGTCAGCGGCGTTGGCGTCGGTACGGGCCAGGATGATGGTCGGTACGCCGGCAACGTCGGCGGCCAGGCGGGCAGCGGTGAGCTTCTGCACGGCTTCCTGGGTCGGCACCAATACTTTGCCGCCCATGTGGCCGCATTTCTTCACCGAAGCCAGTTGGTCTTCGAAGTGAACGCCGGCGGCGCCTGCTTCGATCATGCTCTTCATCAGCTCGTAGGCATTCAGTACACCGCCGAAACCGGCTTCAGCGTCGGCCACGATTGGCGCGAAGTAGTCGATGTAGCCTTCGTCGCCTGGGTTCTTGCCGGCTTTCCACTGGATCTGGTCGGCACGACGGAACGAGTTGTTGATGCGCTTGACCACGGTTGGAACCGAATCCACCGGGTACAGCGACTGGTCCGGGTACATCGACTCGGCGGAGTTGTTGTCCGCAGCCACTTGCCAGCCCGACAGGTAGATCGCCTGGATACCGGCCTTGACTTGCTGCACAGCCTGGCCGCCGGTCAGGGCGCCCATGCAGTTGACGAAATCTTTCTCGGGACGGAAGGCTGGCTTGGCGCCCTGGGTGACCAGGTTCCACAGTTTCTCGGCGCCCATTTTCGCAAAAGTGTGCTCAGGTTGAACCGAGCCACGCAGACGGACGACGTCAGCAGCGGAGTAATTGCGCTTCACGCCTTTCCAGCGCGGGTTTTCAGCCCAATCTTTTTCAAGGGCTGCAATTTGCTGTTCGCGTGTCAGTGCCATGGAGATAAACCTCGTCGCATAGGTCTGGGGTGGAAAATTCCTGCTCCTGCCGACCAGGGGTTGGACGGTCAAGTCGGTTCAGGCGGGGAGGCGACGGGATGAACGATGGGCTCGAGGGGAAAGTGAGCAGGTAGAGGCGAACTGCGGGCGCATTCGGGCGTCGTGGGCCTTTATACGAACTCAGAGTGATGCCGGGTTACCTAGTTACGCTTCCGTCCCTCGGGACAACTTCGTTCCAGTCGCAACCTCGTCAAACACACCTTGTGGGCGGTACAGACACGAATCGGCTCGCAGGGTAGTTGCAAGCGTCGACCCGAAGGCCCTTGCCAGGGCCCCTGATTAGCGGGAGCGAGGCCATCATGCCTTCGGTTTTTTGGCTCGTCAAACGTTTTGTAGTGCTTTTTTTATAGCACTACATCTTTGGTCTAATACGACTCGTCAGTCAGTTTTTGGTGCTTCAGTTCAGGGTATCCACCTTGACCCGCAGAATCATGTCGTCCCGGCCTTGGGTCGAGTAGCTGCGGCTCAGCCCCTGTTTATCGGCCTGAGTCTGGCGATTGACCCCGGCCAGGGTGATCCATTCACCCAAGCGGCCGCTGACCGTTGTGTCGGTACTTTGAACGTTCACTACATCGGGACGTTCCTGGCTCATACGGTCACGGTTGGTACTGATGTTCAGATGAACGGTCTCGCCGGTGACGCTGGCCGTGACATAGAAGCCCTGGGTGACGTTGCGGTATTCGGTCTGGCTTTGCAGGCGGCCGTAGGTGTCGGTCTGGGTGCTGGTGAACGGCACGCTCTGGCCGACCTGAATCAGCGCCGGCTGGCCTTCGCTGGCTTGTACCTGCTGCACGCCGCCTTCGCGGCTGGCGGTGCTGCGGTTGATGATGCGGGTCTGGCTGGGAGCGGCGCCGTTGATCGAATAGCCCTGGTCGCCCTGCAAGTTGTTTTCGTTGGTGTCGACCGTGATCAGCAGGCGCTTGGGGGCGGTGTCCAGTTGGGCGAGAAATGCCTTGAGCTCCTCGATTTTACTGGGCTCGGCATTGACGATCAGTTGGTTGCCATAGGCGCTGACCTGGCCGTCCTTGCCGATGAAATTCTGCGCCACCGGCAACAGGTCGGCGCTGGTTCGGTAGTTCAGCGGGACGATTTCAGTAGCGGCCATCACCGACAGGCTGCAGCCGAGCAGCAGGGTGGCGAGCAGGGTGCGTAAGGACATGTCCATTTCTCCGCGAGACAAAGGCTTGATATTGCCAGTTTGTCGGCCTGGGGTGGGGCAAGTTGAATGTTAGACGGCAAAACGCCCCGGCATCGGTGGATGGCGGGGCGTTTTGTGGTGCTGCATGATGCTTTTGTGGCGAGGGAGCTTGCTCCCGCTGGGTCGCGAAGCGACCCCAAAATACAGGGCTGCTGCGCAGCCCAGCGGGAGCAAGCTCCCTCGCCACAGGGGTCAGGTCGAATGGCGAACCATGTCCACATGCGGAATCCCGGCTTCCAGGAACTCCTCGCTGACCACCGCAAAGCCCAATCGCTCGTAGAACGGCGTGGCATGCACCTGGGCGCTGAGCATCTGCTGCTTGAGCCCGCGCTTCTCGGCTTCGGCGATCACGGCGTGCATCAGCGCGTCACCCACCTTCAGGCCGCGCCAGTCCTTGAGGACCGAGACGCGACCGATATGGCCGTCAGTCAACAGGCGCGCGGTGCCGATGGGGAAGTCGCCTTCATACGCCAGAAAATGCACCGCGCTCTGGTCATCGGCATCCCATTCCAGTTCAGGCGGGACGGATTGCTCGGCAATGAACACAGTCTCACGAATGCGCCGGATCTCGGCGTTATCCTTTTGCCAGTCTGCGACACGAACGTGGATTTTATTCATCAGCGAACCCCAGGCTGCCTTGCTTGACCAGCTCGCAGATCAGGCCGCGACCGTCTTCGTCGGCCAGCCACGGGCCGAGGTTTTCGCTGTGCAGGGCATCGGCGGCGCAGATCATTTTCAGCAGGTCGCGCAGCTTGCCCGGCAGATAACGGCTCTGGCCGCTGGCAAACAGCAGCAGGTCATCATCGACTTCCGACCAGGCCAGGCGGGCGCTTGGGTTGCGGATGATCACTGCGCCCTGTTCCAGGCCGGCCAGCAGGTCGTCTTCTTCCAGTTCCGGGCCTACCACCAGCTCCGGGTAGCGCGGCTCGGTCATGAACTGGCCGAACCAGGTCAGCAGCAGGCGCTCGTCGCTCATGTGCTCGGCCAGCAGGCCCTTGAGGCGATCGAGGGCATCGTGCTGGATCTGGTGCGGGTCGGCCACCGGGCGCGCATCGGCGTCGGTGTAGCGTTCTTCGTCCGGCAGGAACTGGCTGAGGAAGTCGGTGAAGTGGGTCAGCACTTCGGCGGCGCTCGGCGCGCGGAAGCCTACCGAGTAGGTCATGCAGTCATCCACGGCCACGCCGCAGTGCGCCAGGCGTGGCGGCAGGTAAAGCATGTCGCCCGGTTCCAGGGTCCACTCGTCGGTGGCCTCGAAGTCGGCGAGGATGCGCAGGTCGGCGTGTTGCAGCAGCGGGCTCTCGGAGTCGCACATCTGGCCGATTTTCCAATTGCGCTGGCCATGACCCTGCAGCAGGAACACATCGTAGTTATCGAAATGCGGGCCGACGCTGCCACCCGGGGCAGCGAAGCTGATCATCACATCGTCGATGCGCCAGCTCGGCAGGAAGCGGAAGTTTTCCAGCAGTTCGCTGACTTCGGGTACGAACTGATCGACAGCTTGCACCAGCAGGGTCCACTCGCGCTCCGGCAATTTGCTGAATTCGTCTTCGGCAAACGGGCCGCGACGCAATTCCCAAGGACGTTCGCCGTGCTCGATGACCAAGCGCGATTCGACTTCTTCTTCCAGGGCCAGGCCGGCCAATTCGTCGGCATCGATCGGGCTTTGGAAATCAGGAATCGCCTGACGGATCAGCAGTGGTTTTTTCTGCCAGTAGTCGCGCAGGAACTCCCGTGCCGTGATGCCGCCCAGGAGTTGCAGAGGAATATCAGGATTCATGTGTAACCTATTGAAAAAATATACTTTTCAGACGCGAATAAAAACGCCCGGCGCGGCCGGGCGTCTCAGGGCAAAACGGTGGATCAGATGCGCTTGGCTTGTGCCGCTGCGTTGCCGATGTAGTTGGCCGGCGTGAGCTTTTTCAGCTCGGCGCGGGCCTCGGCAGGCATGTCCAGGCCATCAATGAAAGTCTGCAACGCTTCAGGGCTGATGCCCTTGCCACGGGTCAGTTCTTTGAGCTTTTCATACGGGTTTTCGATGTTGTAGCGACGCATTACGGTCTGGATCGGCTCGGCCAGGACTTCCCAGCAGGCGTCCAGGTCGGCGGCGATTTTCTGCTCGTTTAGTTCCAGCTTGCTGATGCCCTTGAGGCTGGCTTCATAGGCAATGACGCTGTGGGCAAAACCCACGCCCAGGTTGCGCAGCACTGTGGAGTCGGTCAGGTCGCGCTGCCAGCGGGAGATCGGCAGCTTGCTCGCCAGGTGCTGGAACAGCGCGTTGGCGATGCCCAGGTTGCCTTCGGAGTTTTCGAAGTCGATCGGGTTGACCTTGTGCGGCATGGTCGAGGAACCGATTTCGCCAGCGATGGTGCGCTGCTTGAAATAACCCAGGGAGATGTAGCCCCAGATGTCACGGTCGAAGTCGATCAGGATGGTGTTGAAGCGCGCGATCGCATCGAACAGCTCGGCGATGTAGTCGTGCGGCTCGATCTGGGTGGTGTACGGGTTGAAGCTCAGGCCCAGCTCGTCTTCGATGAAGGCGCGGGCGTTGGCTTCCCAGTCGATGTCCGGGTAGGCCGACAGGTGCGCGTTGTAGTTGCCCACGGCGCCGTTGATCTTGCCCAGCAGTGGCACGGCGGCGACCTGGGCGATCTGGCGCTCCAGGCGGTACACCACGTTCGCCAGTTCCTTGCCCAGGGTGGTCGGCGAAGCCGGTTGACCATGGGTGCGCGACAGCATCGGTACGTCGGCGAAGCGGATTGCCAACTCGCGGATGGCCTGGGCGGTCTGGCGCATCAGCGGCAGCATCACGTCATCACGGCCTTCGCGCAGCATCAGGGCGTGGGACAGGTTGTTGATGTCCTCGCTGGTGCAGGCAAAGTGGATGAATTCGCTGACGTTGGCCAGTTCCGGCAGCTTGGCCGCCTGCTCCTTGAGCAGGTATTCAATGGCTTTGACGTCGTGGTTGGTGGTGCGCTCGATCTCTTTGACGCGCTCGGCGTGCTCCAGCACAAAGTTTTCAGCCAGGGCGTTCAGCACCGCGTTGGCTTGCGCGGAAAACGCCGGGACTTCAGCAATGCCAGGGTGAGCGGCAAGGCGCTGGAGCCAGCGCACTTCAACCAGGACGCGAGCGCGGATCAGGCCGTACTCGCTGAAAATCGGGCGCAGGGCCTGGGTTTTGCCGGCGTAGCGGCCGTCAACAGGGGAAACCGCAGTGAGCGAAGAAAGCTGCATGGGGTGTTCTCGGACAGTCGGGCAACGAAATGGGGCGCGTATCATACATGAAAACAATCGCCGGTCCGTCGCCAACTGACCGGCGTATTACGCGTAACGGAACACTATTTACCACCTGTGGCGAGGGAGCTTGCTCCCGCTGGGGCGCGAAGCGGCCCTGAGTCCAGGCAGTCCGCTGGATCAGCCGGACTCAAAGGACTGCGTTGCAGTCCAGCGGGAGCAAGCTCCCTCGCCACAAAAAAAGCGGGTTGAGGCGACTTATTCGTTGCGCATCAACGGGTAAAGCTCTTTCAGCAATTTGCGTCGGCTGATCACCAGCTGCCAGCGATGACCACCCAACTGCCGCCACAGCCGCGCCGAGCGAATTCCGGCCAGTAACAGGGCGCGGATCTTCGAGGCATTGCTCGGTTGTTGCAGATTGCGCATGTCGCCGTGTACCTGAATGCGCTGGCGCAAGGTGCTCAGGGTGTCCTGGTACAGCGCACCGCAAGCGGCGATGACGTTTTCGTGGGCGGGACCGAAGTGTTCAACCTGGGACTGAATCTGCGGCAGGCGATTGCCGATGGTATCCAGCAGGTCGTCGCGCTTGGCCAATTGACGTTCCAGGCCCAGCATCGACAGGGCGTAGCGCAGCGGCTCGCGTTGCAGAGTGCTGGGGTCGCGCTCCAGGGCGCCGATCAGTGCGCGATAACCCTCGCGCAGGTTCAGGTCATCGCCGCCATAGACTTCAAGTGTGTCCTTGGGATCACGAATCAGCAGGCTGCCGAGCATGCAGCTCAGGCCCGCTTCGGTGGCTTGGCCGGTCTTGGCGATCCGATCCACCAGCACGGCGGCGAGAAACACCCCGCCCAATGCCGTCAGTTGCTCCTGGGTCGGGCTCATGCCTTGCTGCTCCAGGGCTCTGCGACTTCGATCACGCCGCCGCCCAGGCAGATTTCCCCGTCGTAGAACACCACGGACTGGCCGGGTGTGACTGCTCGTTGTGGGTCATCGAACGTCGCGCGATAGCCCGTGGCGGTTTTTTCCAGCATGCAGGGCTGATCACTCTGGCGGTAGCGAACCTTGGCCGTCAGACGGCGCGGTTGGCTGAGGTCGATCGGGTTGACCCAATAGATGTCGGAGGCGAGCAGGGCGCGGGAGAACAACCACGGATGGTCGTTGCCCTGGCCGACGATCAGCTCGTTGTGCTCCAGGTCCTTGACCAGCACGTACCACGGCTCTTCACCGGCGTCCTTCAGCCCGCCGATGCCCAGGCCCTGGCGCTGGCCGATGGTGTGGTACATCAGGCCATGGTGGCGGCCGATGACTTCGCCTTCGGTGGTCTTGATTTCGCCTGGCTGGGCCGGCAGGTACTGCTTGAGGAAATCGCTGAAACGCCGCTCGCCAATAAAGCAGATGCCGGTGGAATCTTTCTTCTTGGCGGTGGCCAGGGCGTGTTTTTCGGCGATCGCGCGCACTTGCGGCTTTTCCAGCTCGCCCACTGGGAACAGGGTCTTGGCGATCTGCTCGCCACCGACGGCGTGCAGGAAGTAGCTCTGATCCTTGTTCGGATCCAGGCCCTTGAGCAGTTCGGTGCGGCCGTCGATGTCGCGGCGGCGCACATAGTGACCGGTAGCGATCAGGTCAGCGCCGAGCATCATGGCGTAGTCGAGGAACGCCTTGAACTTGATTTCCCGGTTGCAGAGGATGTCCGGGTTCGGCGTACGGCCGGCCTTGTATTCGGCCAGGAAGTGCTCGAACACGTTGTCCCAGTACTCGGCGGCGAAGTTGGCGGTGTGCAGCTTAATGCCGATCCTGTCGCAGACGGCCTGGGCGTCCGCCAGGTCGTCCATGGCGGTGCAGTATTCGGTTCCGTCGTCTTCTTCCCAGTTCTTCATGAACAGGCCTTCCACCTCATAACCCTGCTCGATCAGCAGAAGGGCGGAAACGGAAGAGTCCACGCCGCCGGACATGCCGACAATGACGCGCTTGTTGGTGGTGTCAGAAGGGGCTGGATCACGCATAGCAGTTCAATGAGTGTCTTGAAAAAGGACGCGATTCTATCAGGCCCGGACGCGCAAGGCTAAAGAGAAGGACGGATCAGCGTCAGACTGTGGCGATGACCGGCCAGATAATCGTCGATGCAGCGGATGATCAGCTCGCTGCGCCAGTGGTCACGCTGTTCGAGCAACTCGTTGCGGGTCAGCCACTTGGCGCCCAGGATGCCATCATCCAGTGGATAGTCCGGGCGGTGGTTCAAGGCCTTGGCGGCGAAACAGACCCGTTGGTAGGTCACGCCATTGCTGGGGGCGGTGTACAGGTAAATGCCCACCACGCTGGTAGGTTCGACGTCCCAGCCGGTTTCTTCCAGGGTTTCGCGCACGGCGGCTTCGATCAGGGTTTCGTTCGGGTCCAGGTGGCCTGCAGGCTGGTTGAGCACCGCTCGTCCGCCCTTGGATTCTTCCACCATCAGGAAACGGCCGTTGTCTTCGACGATGGTGGCGACGGTGATGTGGGGGTTCCAGTCCATGGGGTTTCCTCTATTTCTCAGATTGGAATGCGGGCCACTGTGGGAGCGAGCTTGCTCGCGATAGCGGTGGGTCAGTCAATATCAATGTTGAATGTTATATCGCTATCGCGAGCAAGCTCGCTCCCACAGGGGAATACTGTGTTGTCAGGGGAATATGGTGTGTCTGGAAACACAAACCCCGGCACCAGGGCCGGGGTTTGTGGTGTTCCTTTACAACCTTACACCAGCGCAGCAATCGCCGCGTTGAAGGTGTTGCTTGGGCGCATGGCCTTGCTGGTCAGCTCCGGGTTGGCGAAGTAGTAACCGCCGATGTCCACCGGTTTGCCTTGGACGGCATTGAGCTCGGCAACGATTTTTTCTTCGTTGTCGGTCAGTGTCTTGGCCAGGGCAGTGAACTGGGCCTTGAGGGCTGCGTCGTCGTTTTGCGCGGCCAATGCCTGGGCCCAGAACAGGGTCAGGTAGAAGTGGCTGCCGCGGTTGTCGATGCCGCCGACCTTGCGCGAAGGCGACTTGTTGCGGTCCAGGAACTCACCGGTGGCCTGGTCCAGGGTCTTGGCCAGCACCAGGGCTTTAGGGTTGTTGTAGGTCACGCCCAGGTGTTCAAGGGACGCGGCCAAGGCCAGGAACTCGCCCAGGGAATCCCAGCGCAGGAAGTTTTCTTCCAGCAACTGCTGAACGTGCTTGGGTGCCGAACCGCCGGCGCCGGTTTCGAACAGGCCACCGCCGTTCATCAGCGGCACGATCGACAGCATCTTGGCGCTGGTGCCCAGTTCCATGATCGGGAACAGGTCGGTCAGGTAGTCGCGCAGCACGTTGCCGGTCACCGAAATGGTGTCCTTGCCTTCGCGGGTACGGGCCAGGGTGAATTTCATCGCGTCGACCGGCGACATGATGCGGATGTCCAGGCCGGCAGTGTCGTGGTTCTTCAGGTAGGCCTGGACTTTCTCGATCACCACGCCGTCATGGGCGCGCATCGGGTCCAGCCAGAAAATCGCCGGGGTGCTGCTGGCGCGGGCACGGTTGACGGCCAGCTTGACCCAATCCTGGATCGGCGCGTCCTTGGTCTGGCACATGCGGAAGATATCGCCCGCCTCGACGTTCTGCTCCAGCAGGGTGCGACCGGTGTTGTCTGAAACACGGACCACGCCGTCGGCCTTGATCTGGAAGGTCTTGTCGTGGGAACCGTATTCTTCGGCTTTCTTGGCCATCAGGCCGACGTTCGGCACGCTGCCCATGGTGGTCGGATCGAAAGCGCCGTGTTGCTTGCAGTCTTCGATCACCGCCTGGTAGATGGTGGCGTAGCAGCGATCCGGGATCACGGCCTTGGTGTCGTGCAACTGGCCGTCGGTGCCCCACATCTTGCCGGAGTCACGGATCATGGCCGGCATCGAGGCGTCGACGATGACGTCGCTCGGTACGTGCAGGTTGGTGATGCCTTTATCGGAGTTGACCATCGCCAGGGATGGGCGCGCCGCGTAGACCGCCTGGATGTCGGCTTCGATCTGCGCCTGCTGCTCGGCCGGCAAGGCCTTGATGCGGGCGTACAGGTCGCCGATGCCGTTGTTCAGGTTGAAGCCGATCTGCTCCAGCACTTGTGCGTGCTTGGCCAGGGCGTCTTTGTAGAACTCGGCGACGATCTGACCGAACATGATCGGGTCGGAGACCTTCATCATGGTGGCCTTGAGGTGGACCGACAGCAGGACGCCTTTTTGCTTGGCGTCTTCGATTTCAGCGGCGATGAAGTCGCGCAGGGCGTTCTTGCTCATCACGGCGCAGTCGAGGATCTCACCGGCTTGTACGGTGGTTTTTTCTTTCAGGACAGTGGCAGTGCCGTCCTGAGCGATCAGCTCGATTTTCACGCTGCCGGCGGCGTCGATCAGGGCGGCTTTTTCGCTGCCGTAGAAATCACCGGTGCTCATGTGGGCCACATGAGACTTGGAGTCGGCTGCCCAGGCGCCCATTTTGTGCGGGTGCTTGCGCGCGTAGTTCTTGACCGACAGCGGTGCGCGGCGGTCGGAGTTGCCTTCACGCAGGACCGGGTTCACGGCGCTGCCCTTGACCTTGTCGTAGCGGGCGCGTGCGTCTTTCTCGGCGTCGCTGGTCACAGTTTCCGGGTAGTCCGGCAGTGCATAGCCCTGGGCCTGCAATTCCTTGATCGCGGCCTGCAGTTGCGGCACCGAGGCGCTGATGTTCGGCAGCTTGATGATGTTAGCTTCAGGCGTCACGGCCAGGTCGCCCAGTTCGGCGAGGTGGTCGGCGACGGCTTTGTCACCCAGTTGCTCGGGGAAGCTGGCCAGGATGCGCCCTGCAAGGGAGATATCGCGGGTTTCCACGGCGATGTCGGCCGAGGCGGTAAAGGCTTCGACGATCGGCAGCAGCGAATAGGTGGCGAGGGCGGGAGCTTCGTCGGTGAAGGTGTAGATGATCTTCGAGCGGGTGGGCATATTCGGATTAACTCTCTTCTTTGCTAAAGCATGCGCAGAAACTCGAGGGGCGCCGGGTAAGCGCGTTCGTTCAAAGTCATCCGTGAGTCGAATGTCGAGGTTTCTTCGCGGTGATGTTGGGTGCATCAGTCGAGCGTCAAGCGGTCGGGCCGCGGTAACGGTCCGGCTTTCAACGGGCCGAAAGTCTTGTGATAGAGCCATCAGCCGTCGTGACCCTGTGGTCAGCGGCGGCATTATACATAGGTAGCTGGCGATCTGCCGATGGTTCATATACTTGCGTACTCGTCCATTGGTCTAAACGTCGCAGTGCTAGAGGAGCAGACTATGCTCACGTTTGGCGCTTTTCCCTTGTTTTTCAGGGTTGTACACCGCGAACTGCAGCGCTTTTCCCCGGATGAGCCTAACGTAGGGTTTGCGCGCCGATACAACTGGGGTACGCTCGAACGCAGCCAGATGTTCAATCCAAGCAATGGAGTTCAGCATGGGGTATCAAAAGATTCAGGTTCCAGCCGTCGGTGACAAAATCACCGTCAATGCAGACCATTCTCTTAATGTTCCCGACAACCCGATCATCCCCTTCATTGAAGGCGACGGCATTGGCGTCGATATCAGCCCGGTCATGATCAAGGTGGTGGACGCTGCGGTTCAGAAGGCCTATGGCGGCAAGCGCAAGATTTCCTGGATGGAAGTCTACGCCGGTGAGAAAGCAACTCAGGTTTACGACCAGGACACCTGGCTGCCCCAGGAAACCCTGGACGCGGTCAAAGACTACGTGGTTTCCATCAAGGGCCCGCTGACCACGCCGGTCGGTGGTGGTATTCGCTCGCTGAACGTCGCCCTGCGCCAGCAGCTCGATTTGTATGTATGCCTGCGTCCGGTGCGCTGGTTCGAAGGCGTGCCAAGCCCGGTCAAGAAGCCTGGCGACGTGGACATGACGATCTTCCGTGAGAACTCCGAAGACATCTACGCCGGTATCGAGTGGAAAGCCGGTTCGCCCGAAGCCACCAAGGTCATCAAGTTCCTGAAAGAAGAAATGGGCGTTACCAAGATCCGTTTCGACGAGAATTGCGGCATCGGCGTCAAGCCGGTTTCCAAGCAGGGCACTCAGCGTCTGGCCCGCAAGGCCTTGCAATATGTAGTGGATAACGATCGCGATTCGCTGACCATCGTGCATAAAGGCAACATCATGAAGTTCACCGAAGGTGCCTTCAAGGAGTGGGCCTACGAAGTGGCGGCCGAGGAATTCGGCGCGACCCTGCTCGACGGTGGGCCTTGGATGCAGTTCAAGAACCCGAGAACCGGCAAGAACGTCATCGTCAAGGACGCCATCGCCGACGCCATGCTCCAGCAAATCCTGCTGCGCCCGGCCGAATACGACGTGATCGCGACCCTGAACCTCAACGGCGACTACCTCTCCGACGCCCTGGCGGCGGAAGTGGGGGGCATTGGTATTGCGCCGGGCGCCAACCTGTCCGACACCGTGGCGATGTTCGAAGCCACCCATGGCACGGCACCCAAGTATGCCGGCAAGGACCAGGTCAACCCGGGTTCGCTGATCCTGTCGGCGGAAATGATGCTGCGACACATGGGGTGGACCGAAGCGGCCGACCTGATCATCAAGGGCACCAACGGCGCGATTTCCGCCAAGACCGTGACCTATGACTTCGAGCGCCTGATGGACGGCGCTACGCTGTTGTCTTCCTCGGCCTTCGGTGATGCACTGATCTCGCACATGTAAGCGGATCTGCAGTCAGCAAAACAATGCCCGGCTCGAGTGATCGAGTCGGGCATTGTTGTTGTCAGGGGAGGCTTGTGCCGATCAATGGGCTTCAGTGGTCATGGCATTGACGGGGGTAGCGCAAGAGGTATCTTCGACGGTGTCGGGTGCAATATTGACCGCGTGCAGGCCCTTGGGCCCCTGGATGACTTCGAACGTGACGCGTTGTCCGGCTCTCAGGGTTTTATAGCCATCCATCTGAATCGCCGAGTAATGGGCGAAAAGGTCTTCATCCCTGCCGTTTGCGATAATGAAACCGTAGCCCTTGGCATTGTTGAACCATTTGACTTTGCCACTCATCTTGACGACCGACATAGGCCATATCCCTCTGCAACACACTCCGTCAGTGGAGTATCATCCAATCCATCCGCAGGCTAATCTTGGAAAACAGGATCGATTCCACGGACCTTTTTAACCCACGATGGGCTCTATTGGTTGTAACACCGTTTTCCCGATAGTCAAGGTGACCCGGCGAACGTGGTTGAAATCGCCTACAAGCGCCCCCATCACTGTATTTGCCAACTAAACGAACCTTTCTTTCCATGCATGCAATCAGCCAGATTCGACTAACATTCAATCAGGATCGCCCGGATCTACATGACGACGATTCCGCAGGCATTGCTGTTCAGGAAGCAAAGCCTGCATTACAGGCGCCACCGATGTACAAGGTGGTTTTGTTCAACGATGACTACACACCGATGGATTTCGTCGTCGAAGTGCTCGAGGTGTTTTTTAACCTGAATCGCGAGCTGGCGACCAAGGTCATGCTGGCCGTCCATACAGAGGGACGGGCAGTATGTGGAGTGTTTACCCGCGACATCGCCGAGACGAAGGCCATGCAGGTCAACCAGTACGCCCGGGAAAGCCAGCATCCGCTACTCTGTGAAATCGAGAAGGACGGTTAACGCCGACCACTTGGGTATGAGGTGAAGCTATGTTAAACCGCGAGCTCGAAGTCACCCTCAATCTTGCCTTCAAGGAGGCTCGTTCGAAGCGTCATGAATTCATGACCGTCGAGCACCTGCTGCTGGCCCTATTGGATAACGAGGCTGCCGCCACCGTTTTGCGTGCCTGCGGCGCAAACCTCGATAAACTCAAGCATGATTTGCAGGAGTTCATCGACTCCACCACGCCATTGATCCCCGTTCATGACGAGGATCGCGAAACCCAGCCAACCCTGGGCTTCCAGCGTGTCCTGCAGCGTGCTGTCTTTCATGTACAGAGCTCGGGTAAGCGTGAAGTGACCGGCGCCAACGTGCTGGTCGCCATCTTCAGCGAACAGGAAAGCCAGGCGGTTTTCCTGCTCAAGCAGCAGAGTGTTGCGCGCATCGATGTCGTCAATTACATCGCCCATGGCATTTCCAAGGTACCTGGGCACGGCGATCACTCCGAAGGTGAACAGGATATGCAGGATGACGAGGGCGGTGAGTCTTCTTCTTCGGGCAATCCGCTGGACGCCTATGCCAGCAATCTGAATGAACTGGCGCGCCAGGGGCGTATCGATCCACTGGTCGGACGCGAGGCGGAAGTCGAGCGGGTCGCGCAGATCCTGGCTCGACGCCGCAAGAACAATCCGCTGCTGGTGGGCGAGGCGGGCGTGGGCAAGACTGCGATCGCCGAAGGCCTGGCCAAGCGCATCGTTGATAACCAGGTGCCGGACCTGCTCGCCAACAGTGTGGTGTATTCCCTCGATCTGGGGGCCTTGCTGGCGGGCACCAAGTACCGCGGTGATTTCGAGAAGCGCTTCAAGGCATTGCTGGGCGAGCTGAAAAAGCGTCCGCAGGCGATCCTGTTTATCGACGAAATCCACACCATCATTGGTGCCGGTGCCGCGTCCGGTGGGGTCATGGATGCCTCGAACCTGCTCAAGCCGCTGCTGTCTTCGGGTGATATCCGTTGCATCGGTTCGACCACGTTCCAGGAATTTCGCGGGATCTTCGAAAAAGACCGTGCCCTGGCCCGGCGTTTCCAGAAAGTCGATGTGTCGGAGCCTTCGGTGGAAGACACCATCGGTATCCTGCGTGGGCTGAAGGGGCGTTTCGAACTGCACCACAATATCGAATACAGCGATGAAGCCCTGCGCGCCGCTGCTGAGCTGGCCTCGCGCTATATCAATGACCGGCATATGCCGGACAAGGCCATTGATGTTATCGACGAGGCGGGTGCCTATCAGCGGCTTCAGCCAGTGGAGAAGCGCGTCAAGCGCATCGAAGTGCCACAGGTCGAGGACATCGTGGCGAAAATCGCGCGGATTCCGCCCAAGCACGTCACCAGTTCCGACAAGGAGCTGCTGCGTAATCTGGAGCGTGACCTGAAGCTGACCGTGTTCGGTCAGGATGCAGCCATCGATTCGCTGTCCACCGCCATCAAGTTGTCTCGCGCCGGACTCAAGTCGCCGGACAAACCAGTGGGTTCTTTCCTGTTCGCAGGTCCCACCGGTGTCGGCAAGACCGAGGCCGCACGGCAATTGGCCAAGGCGATGGGGATCGAGCTGGTTCGCTTCGACATGTCCGAGTACATGGAGCGTCACACCGTATCGCGTCTGATTGGTGCGCCTCCGGGATATGTCGGTTTCGACCAGGGCGGCCTGCTGACCGAGGCCATCACCAAGCAGCCGCATTGCGTGCTCTTGCTCGATGAAATCGAGAAGGCGCATCCGGAAGTCTTCAACCTGCTCCTGCAGGTCATGGATCACGGTACGCTGACCGACAACAACGGGCGCAAGGCGGATTTCCGCAATGTGATCATCATCATGACCACCAACGCCGGCGCCGAAACCGCGGCTCGCGCTTCGATCGGTTTCACCCATCAGGACCATTCGTCCGATGCGATGGAAGTGATCAAGAAGAGCTTCACGCCTGAATTCCGCAACCGCCTGGACACCATTATCCAGTTTGGTCGCCTCAGCCATGAGGTCATCAAGAGTGTGGTGGACAAGTTCCTTACCGAACTTCAGGCGCAGCTCGAAGACAAGCGTGTGCTGCTGGAAGTCACCGATGCGGCCCGCAGTTGGCTGGCGGCCGGTGGTTACGATGTGACGATGGGGGCACGGCCGATGGCTCGCCTGATCCAGGACAAGATCAAGCGTCCACTGGCGGAGGAGATCCTCTTTGGCGAACTGGCCGAACATGGCGGTGTGGTCCACATCGACATCAAGGATGGCGAGCTGACCTTCGACTTCGAAACCACGGCTGAAATGGCCTGATCGTTACACGCAGGAAAAGCAAAAGGCGCCGAAAGGCGCCTTTTTGCTTTTCCGAACTCACATCAATCCCTTGTGGGAGCGAGCTTGCTCGCGATGGCGGCGGTACATTCGGCATTGGGGCAAGCTGGCCCACAGCTATCGCGAGCAAGCTCGCTCCCACAGGGTTTTGTGTGTTCATGGAGAGAGGGGCAAATCCCAGACAAACAAAAACGCCCGGCATCAGCCGGGCGTTTTGTATTGACTTGTTAGCGAGCGCGGTAAGTGATGCGCCCTTTGCTCAAGTCATAGGGCGTCAGCTCGACGCGCACTTTGTCACCGGTAAGAATACGAATGTAGTTCTTGCGCATCTTGCCGGAGATGTGCGCGGTTACGACGTGCCCATTTTCCAACTCCACACGAAACATGGTGTTGGGCAGGGTGTCGACGACAGTGCCTTCCATTTCGAAGCTGTCTTCTTTCGACATGCAGTAAAGCCCTCGGTATCCAGTGAATGGCCCGGTGCAACTGCGCCAGGCAAAAGCGGCGTGCATTGTGCCCGAAAAAGGGGGTTTAAGCCAAGGGGTTCTAACTGAGGACGACCCATCTCTGGTTAATCAGCAATTCGATGGGGCGATATTGGGTCTTGTAATTCATTTTTTTGCAGTTTTTGATCCAGTAGCCCAAGTACACCGCTTCCAGCCCGAGGCGCCGGGCTTCGTTGATCTGCCAGAGGATGGCAAAACGCCCCAGACTGCGCCGTTCTTCGTCGGGCTCGTAGAAGGTGTACACCGCCGAAAGCCCGTTGGGCAGCAGGTCTGTGACGGCGATGGCCACCAGTCGCCCTTCGAGGCGGAACTCATAGAAGCGGGAAAAGGGCAGGTCGCGGACCAGAAAGGTCGAAAACTGATCACGACTGGGCGGGTACATGTCGCCGTCGGCGTGGCGCTGCTCGATGTAGCGCTGGTACAGATCGAAATACTCCTCGCTGAACTGCGGCTTGGCTGGCCGGACCTGCAGGTCGGCGTTGCGCTTGAAAATCCGCTTCTGCTGGCGATTGGGTACAAACTGAGCCACGGGAATGCGCGCCGGCACGCACGCATTGCAATGTTGGCAATGGGGCCGGTAGAGATGATCGCCGCTGCGACGGAAGCCCATCTCCGACAGATCTGCGTAGACATGCACATCCATGGGCTGGCTAGGGTCGAGGAACAGCGTCGTGGCCTGCTCCTCGGGCAGGTAACTGCAAGAGTGGGGTTGAGTGGCATAAAACTTCAAGCGCGCCAACTCGGTCATGATCAACCCTCGGGAGTAAGCTTTGGATTAAGTGTAAGCCAGGAGCGCCATTGTCGCTCAGCAAACCCAGGTTGCGTGGTTGGGCTGGTCCAGATGCGCCTTGAGGTAGCCGGCAAACTCAGCCCTTGGGATCGACCGGGCGCCGAGGCTGTGCAGGTGTTCGGTGGGCATTTGGCAGTCGATCAGCACGAAACCGGCCGCTTTGAGATGTTGGACCAGGGTGGCGAAGCCGAATTTCGAGGCGTTATCGGCCCGACTGAACATGGACTCGCCAAAAAACAGCTGCCCCATGGCCAGGCCATACAGGCCGCCCACCAATATACCCTGGTCCCATACCTCCACTGAATGGGCGAAACCGCGTCGATGCAGCTCCAGATAGGCGGTTTGCATGGCCTCGGTGATCCAGGTGCCGTCAGCATAGTCCCGGGGCGCGGCGCAGGCCTCGATGACAGCGGCAAAGTCCTTGTCGAACGTCACGGCATAGCGTTGCTTGCGCAGAAGCTTGCCGAGGCTGCGCGATACATGCAGTTCGTCGGGAAACAATACGGTGCGTGGATCCGGTGACCACCACAAGATCGGCTGGCCTTCGGAGAACCACGGGAAACAGCCGTGGCGATAGGCCCGGATCAGCCGATCGGCGGACAGGTCGCCACCGGCGGCCAGCAAGCCATTGGGGTCGCTCAAGGCTTTGGCCAGTGGCGGAAAATCGAACGTGTTGCGTTGTAGCCAAGTCAGCATGGTCATCCGGGCGCGCAGAAGGGGAGGGCGGGTCTTGTGCGCAGACAAGAGCCCGCCTAAAGGTTAACCGTCAAGCCACCGGAATGTCATCGAGATACTTCTCGGCGTCGAGTGCGGCCATGCAACCGGCGCCGGCCGACGTAATGGCTTGTCGATACACGTGATCGGCCACGTCGCCGGCGGCGAACACGCCTTCGATATCGGTTGCAGTGGCATTGCCCTCGCTGCCGCCGCGGACGATCAGGTAGCCGTCGCGCATTGTCAGTTGGCCCTGGAACAGCTCGGTGTTGGGTTGATGGCCGATAGCGATAAACACGCCGGCCAGGGACAAGGTGCTGGTCTGGCCGGTCTCACTTTGGCGCAGACGCGCGCCGGTGACGCCGCTTGCATCGCCCAGCACTTCATCCAGATTCTGCTTCCAGTGCAGCTTCACATTGCCGTTGCGGGCTTTTTCGAACAGCTTGTCCTGCAGTATTTTCTCTGCGCGCAGTTTGTCCCGGCGGTGAATCAGGTGTACCTCACGGGCGATGTTGGACAGGTACAAAGCCTCCTCAACCGCCGTATTACCACCGCCGACCACCGCCACTACCTGATTGCGGTAAAAGAATCCGTCGCAGGTTGCACAGGCGGAAACGCCCCTGCCGGCGAAGGTCTGCTCTGAGGCCAGGCCCAGGTATTGGGCTGAAGCGCCAGTGGCGATAATCAGCGCGTCGCAGGTGTAGGTGCCGCTGTCGCCGATGAGTTCGAAAGGGCGCTGTTGCAACTTGGCGGTGTGGATATGGTCGTAGACGATCTGCGTGTCGAAGCGTTCGGCGTGGCGTTGCATGCGTTCCATCAGCACTGGACCGGTCAAACCCTCGACATCGCCGGGCCAATTGTCGACTTCGACAGTGGTGGTGAGCTGGCCACCGGCCTGCAGGCCAGTAATGACAACGGGTTTGAGGTTGGCACGGGCGGCATAGACAGCGGCGCTGTATCCCGCAGGGCCGGAACCGAGAATGATCAGGCGTGAATGCTTCACTTCGCTCATAAAAACACCTCATAAGCCTTTGTCACGAAAGAGAATGCATGCTCCAATTGACGCCAACACAGCTGGTTTTTGGCTATGCTGTAGCCCATCGTGCGGGCAATGCCTTGGGGCTGACAAACCCGTACAATGCTTGAGTTTTGAACGCAGGCGAGGCAAAAGATCAAAATCTTCGGCAACACCTGCGGTTTTCTGGATGCACGTCACAGTGGTAAAAGTAGTACCGGTTGTGCACATTCACTTTTTTGCCTGCTCGTGATGAGCAGTTTTTTATAGTCATTCAACAGATGGACGCGCCTTTGGCGCAGGAAAAGAAGCGTTTTGAAGAAATCCACCGCAGCACCTAAAACAGTCGTTCCGCTCTGGCGCCAGCAATTGCACTACCGGCTCAAGGAAGGTGCGTTGATCGCCATCGGCGCCTTGTGCCTGTTCCTGATGATGGCCTTGCTGACCTATGGCAAGGACGATCCGGGCTGGAGCCACAACAGCAAGATCGACGATGTGCAGAATTTCGGCGGTCCGGCCGGTTCCTACAGCGCTGACATCCTGTTCATGGTGCTGGGCTATTTCGCCTACATCTTTCCGCTTTTGCTGGCGATCAAGGCCTATCAGATTTTCCGTCAACGCCACGAGCCCTGGCAGTGGAGTGGTTGGCTGTTTTCCTGGCGCCTGATCGGCCTGGTGTTCCTGGTGCTGTCGGGCGCTGCGCTGGCCCATATCCATTTTCACGCTCCCACCGGCCTGCCGGCCGGAGCGGGCGGTGCCCTGGGGGAAAGTCTTGGCGAGCTGGCCAAAAACGCCCTGAACATCCAGGGCAGCACGCTGCTGTTCATCGCCCTGTTCCTGTTCGGCCTGACGGTGTTCACCGATTTGTCATGGTTCAAGGTGATGGATGTCACCGGCAAGATCACCCTGGACCTGATCGAGCTGATCCAGGGAGCGATGAATCGCTGGTGGGCGGCGCGCACCGAGCGCAAGCAACTGGTGGCGCAACTGCGCGAGGTGGATGACCGCGTCCACGACGTGGTGGCCCCGACCGTCACGGACAAGCGTGAGCAGGCCAAGGTCAAGGAACGCCTGATCGAACGTGAACAGGCCCTGAGCAAGCACATGTCCGAGCGCGAGAAACAGGTGCCGCCGGTCATCACCATGGCTCCGGCCAAGGCGCCGGAGCAGAGCAAGCGCGTGCAGAAAGAGAAACAGGCGCCGCTGTTCGTCGACAGTGCAGTGGAAGGCACCTTGCCGCCGATCTCGATCCTGGATCCGGCCGAAAAGAAACAGCTCAACTATTCCCCCGAATCCCTGGCGGCCGTCGGTCACCTGCTGGAAATCAAGCTCAAGGAGTTCGGCGTCGAGGTTTCGGTGGATTCGATCCACCCGGGCCCGGTGATTACCCGTTACGAAATCCAGCCGGCCGCCGGCGTGAAGGTCAGCCGTATCGCCAACCTGGCCAAGGACCTGGCACGTTCTCTGGCCGTGACCAGCGTGCGGGTAGTGGAAGTGATTCCCGGCAAGACCACCGTGGGCATCGAGATTCCCAACGAAGACCGGCAGATCGTGCGCTTCTCCGAAGTGCTCTCCACCCCTGAATACGACAACCACAAGTCGCCGGTCACCCTGGCCCTGGGCCATGACATCGGCGGCAAGCCTGTCATCACTGACCTGGCGAAAATGCCGCACCTGCTGGTGGCCGGTACCACCGGTTCCGGTAAGTCGGTGGGTGTGAACGCGATGATCCTGTCGATCCTGTTCAAGTCCGGCCCGGAAGACGCCAAGCTGATCATGATCGACCCGAAAATGCTCGAGCTGTCGATCTATGAAGGCATTCCGCACCTGCTGTGCCCGGTGGTGACCGACATGAAGGACGCCGCCAACGCCCTGCGCTGGAGCGTTGCCGAGATGGAGCGCCGCTACAAGCTGATGGCGAAGATGGGCGTGCGTAACCTGTCGGGCTTCAATGCCAAGGTCAAGGAGGCCGAAGAGGCCGGTACGCCGTTGAGCGACCCGCTGTACCACCGCGAGAACATCCACGACGAAGCGCCGCTGCTGCACAAGCTGCCGACCATCGTGGTGGTGGTGGACGAATTCGCCGACATGATGATGATCGTCGGCAAAAAGGTCGAAGAACTGATCGCCCGGATCGCCCAGAAGGCCCGTGCCGCTGGTATCCACCTGATTCTCGCGACGCAGCGGCCGTCGGTGGACGTGATCACCGGCCTGATCAAGGCAAACATTCCGACCCGCATGGCGTTCCAGGTGTCGAGCAAGATCGACTCGCGGACCATCATCGACCAGGGTGGCGCCGAGCAGTTGCTGGGCCACGGTGACATGCTCTACATGCCGCCGGGCACCAGCCTGCCGATTCGTGTGCACGGTGCGTTCGTGTCCGACGATGAAGTGCACCGGGTCGTTGAAGCCTGGAAACTGCGTGGCGCCCCTGAATACAACGACGACATCCTCAATGGTGTCGAGGAGGCCGGCAGCGGCTTTGAGGGCAGCAGCGGTGGTGGCGATGACGATGCCGAAACCGATGCGCTCTATGACGAAGCGGTGCAGTTTGTCCTGGAAAGCCGCCGGGCCTCGATTTCCGCCGTTCAGCGCAAGCTCAAGATCGGCTACAACCGTGCCGCACGCATGATCGAGGCCATGGAAATGGCCGGGGTCGTGACGGCGATGAACACCAACGGTTCGCGCGAAGTACTGGCGCCGGGCCCGATGCGCGATTAATGACCTGAGCGGCCTGGCGACACGCCGCTCGACCTCCCACGACTTCAAGAGGACTCCCATGCGCCTGATTCGCATGTTGCTGTTGCCCGTACTGGCCCTGACCACCTTGTCGGCCCATGCCGATGAAAAGGACGTGGCCCGCCTGACCCAGTTGCTGGAACGTTCCCAGACCCTGACCGCTCGCTTCTCCCAACTGACCCTCGACGGCAGTGGTACCCAGTTGCAGGAAACCGCCGGTGAGATGGCCTTGCAGCGTCCGGGCCTGTTCTATTGGCACACCGATGCACCGGCTGAACAACTGATGGTTTCCGATGGCAAGAAAGTCTCGCTGTGGGACCCGGACCTGGAACAGGTCACCATCAAGACCCTGGACCAGCGCCTGACCCAGACCCCGGCGTTGCTGCTCTCCGGCGATGTTTCCAAGATCAGCCAGAGTTTCGACATCAGCTCCAAAGAGGCCGGTGGCGTGATTGACTTCACCCTCAAGCCCAAGACCCGGGACAGCCTGTTCGACAGCCTGCGCCTGTCCTTTCGCAACGGTCTGGTCAACGACATGCAACTGATCGACAGTGTCGGTCAGCGTACCAATATCCTGTTCACCGGGGTCAAGGCCAACGAGCCGATCGCTGCGTCCAAGTTCAAGTTCGACATCCCCAAGGGTGCGGACGTGATCCAGGAGTAAACCCAAGCCCCCTGTGGGAGCGAGCTTGCTCGCGATAGCTGCATCACATTCAACATCTCCGTTGATTGACACACCGCTATCGCGAGCAAGCTCGCTCCCACAGGGGAACTGTGTTGTTCGTTGTTTAACTGATCGGCAACAGGACCCAGCGGAGGTTTTGTAGTAATCATGGACCTGTTTCGAAGCGCCCCGATTGCCCAGCCATTGGCCGCCCGCCTGCGCGCGACCAACCTGGATGAGTACGTCGGCCAGGAGCATGTGCTCGCTCGCGGCAAGCCTCTGCGCGAAGCGCTGGAGCAGGGCGCGCTGCATTCGATGATTTTCTGGGGCCCGCCGGGCGTGGGCAAGACCACCCTGGCGCGGCTGTTGGCCGAAGTCTCGGATGCCCATTTCGAGACGGTTTCGGCAGTGCTGGCCGGGGTCAAGGAAATCCGCCAGGCGGTGGAAGTCGCCAAGCAACAGGCCGGGCAATACGGCAAGCGCACCATCCTGTTTGTCGATGAAGTGCACCGTTTCAACAAGTCGCAGCAGGACGCGTTCCTGCCCTACGTCGAAGACGGGACGCTGATCTTCATTGGCGCGACCACCGAAAACCCTTCGTTCGAACTCAATAACGCCTTGCTGTCCCGGGCGCGGGTCTATGTGCTCAAGAGCCTCGACGAGGCGGCGATGCGCAAGTTGGTGCACCGGGCGCTGACCGAGGAACGCGGCCTGGGCAAACGCCAGTTGAGCCTCAGCGACGAAGGCTTCCAGATCCTGTTTTCGGCCGCCGATGGCGATGGCCGGCGCTTGCTCAACCTGCTGGAAAACGCCTCGGACCTGGCCGAAGACAACAGCGAGATTGGCGTCGAACTGCTGCAAAGCCTGTTGGGCGATACCCGTAGACGCTTCGACAAGGGCGGTGAGGCGTTCTACGACCAGATTTCGGCGCTGCACAAATCCATCCGTGGCTCCAACCCCGACGCGGCCTTGTACTGGTTTGCGCGCATGATCGACGGCGGCTGCGATCCGCTGTACCTGGCGCGTCGAGTGGTACGCATGGCCAGCGAAGACATCGGCAATGCCGATCCCCGCGCCCTGAGCCTGTGCCTGGCCGCCTGGGATGTGCAGGAGCGCCTCGGCAGCCCGGAAGGCGAACTCGCCGTGGCCCAGGCCATCACCTACCTGGCTTGCGCGCCAAAGAGCAATGCGGTGTACATGGGCTTCAAGGCCGCGATGCGCAGCGCCACCGAGCATGGCTCCCTGGAAGTGCCGCTGCACCTGCGCAACGCGCCGACCAAACTGATGAAGCAATTGGGCTATGGCGATGAATACCGTTACGCTCACGACGAACCGGACGCCTATGCCGCCGGTGAAGACTATTTTCCCGAAGAACTCGAACCCCAGCCGTTCTATCAGCCGGTGCCCCGTGGCCTTGAACTGAAGATCGGCGAGAAACTCAATCATTTGGCACAACTGGACCGTCTGAGTCCAAGGCAGCGGAGAAAACCTTGATCCCCTTGATCCTCGCAGTCTCTGCTGGTGGCGTTGCCGGCACGTTGTTGCGCTTTGCGACTGGCAATTGGGTCAACGCAAATTGGCCGCGGCACTTCTATACCGCCACGCTGGCCGTTAATATCGTGGGCTGTCTGCTGATCGGCGTTCTATACGGTCTGTTTTTGATTCGCCCCGAGGTGCCCATCGAGGTGCGCGCGGGGCTGTTGGTCGGCTTTCTTGGCGGCCTGACGACTTTTTCATCCTTTTCACTGGATACGGTGCGCCTGCTGGAAAGCGGGCAGGTGCCGCTGGCCCTGGGCTACGCGGCCATCAGCGTATTCGGCGGGCTGCTCGCCACCTGGGCTGGCCTGTCCCTGACCAAACTTTGATAACGAGAGACCGACATGCTCGATTCCAAACTGTTACGTAGCAACCTTCAGGACGTAGCGGACCGCCTGGCATCCCGTGGCTTCGCCCTGGACGTCGCGCGCATCGAAGCGCTGGAAGAACAGCGCAAGACCGTCCAGACCCGCACCGAAGCCCTGCAGGCTGAACGTAACGCGCGCTCCAAATCCATCGGTCAGGCCAAGCAGCGCGGCGAAGACATCGCACCGCTGATGGCCGATGTCGAGCGCATGGCGGGTGAGTTGAGTGCTGGCAAGGTCGAGCTGGACGCGATCCAGACCGAACTGGATTCGATCCTGCTGGGTATCCCCAACCTGCCGCATGAATCGGTCCCGGTCGGTGAAGATGAAGACGGCAACGTCGAAGTGCGCCGTTGGGGCACGCCCAAAGTCTTCGATTTCCCGGTGCAGGATCACGTCGCCCTGGGCGAGAAGTTCGGCTGGCTCGATTTCGAAACCGCCGCCAAGCTGTCGGGCGCCCGTTTTGCCTTGTTGCGCGGGCCGATTGCCCGTCTGCATCGCGCCCTGGCGCAGTTCATGATCAACCTGCACGTCACCGAGCACGGCTACGAAGAAGCCTACACGCCTTACCTGGTTCAGGCGCCAGCCTTGCAGGGCACTGGCCAGTTGCCGAAGTTCGAGGAAGACCTGTTCAAGATCAGCCGCGAAGGCGAGGCCGACCTGTACCTGATCCCTACCGCCGAAGTGTCGCTGACCAACATCGTCGCTGGCGAGATCGTCGACGCCAAGCAACTGCCCATCAAGTTCGTCGCCCACACACCGTGTTTCCGCAGTGAAGCCGGGGCATCGGGCCGTGATACCCGGGGCATGATCCGTCAGCATCAGTTCGACAAGGTCGAGATGGTGCAGATCGTCGAGCCCTCGGTGTCCATGCAAGCGCTGGAAAGCCTGACCGCCAACGCCGAGAAAGTCTTGCAACTGCTGGAGCTGCCATATCGCACCCTGGCGCTGTGCACCGGCGACATGGGCTTCAGTGCGGTGAAGACTTACGACCTGGAAGTCTGGATCCCGAGCCAGGACAAGTATCGCGAGATTTCTTCGTGCTCCAACTGTGGCGATTTCCAGGCCCGCCGCATGCAGGCGCGTTTCCGCAACCCGGAAACCGGCAAGCCGGAGCTGGTCCACACCCTCAATGGCTCCGGCCTGGCCGTGGGCCGCACCCTGGTGGCGGTACTGGAAAACTACCAGCAGGCCGACGGTTCGATCCGTGTGCCCGAGGTGTTGAAGCCCTACATGGGCGGCATCGAGGTCATCGGCTAAATGGACTATTTGCCACTGTTCCACAACCTGCGCGGCAGCCGCGTGCTGGTGGTCGGCGGCGGCGAGATTGCCTTGCGCAAGTCTCGCCTGCTGGCCGATGCCGGCGCGTTGTTGCGGGTGGTCGCACCCGATATCGAACCGCAGTTGCGGGAACTGGTCAGTGGCAGCGGCGGTGAATGCATCCTGCGTGGCTACGTGGAAGCGGACCTGGACGGCTGTGGCCTGATCATCGCCGCCACCGACGACGAATCGCTCAACGCCCAGGTGTCGGCCGACGCCCACAAGCGTTGCGTGCCGGTCAACGTGGTGGACGCACCGGCCCTGTGCAGCGTGATCTTCCCGGCGATTGTCGACCGCTCGCCGCTGGTGATCGCGGTGTCCAGCGGCGGCGATGCGCCGGTGCTGGCGCGGTTGATCCGAGCCAAGCTGGAAACCTGGATTCCTTCGACCTATGGGCAACTGGCCGGGCTGGCGGCGCGTTTTCGCAGCCAGGTCAAAGGGCTGTTCCCGGATGTGCAGCAACGCCGGGCGTTCTGGGAAGAGGTGTTCCAGGGGCCGATCGCTGATCGACAGTTGGCCGGGCAGGGCGCCGAGGCCGAGCGCCTGTTGCGTGAAAAGATTGCAGGCCAGGCGCCGAATGCACCGGGTGAGGTCTATCTGGTGGGCGCAGGCCCTGGTGATCCGGACCTGCTGACCTTCCGCGCCTTGCGCCTGATGCAGCAGGCGGACGTGGTGCTTTACGACCGTCTGGTGGCTCCGGCGATCCTTGAGCTGTGCCGGCGTGACGCCGAGCGGATCTACGTCGGCAAGCGTCGCTCAGAGCACGCGGTGCCCCAGGAGCAGATCAACCAGCAATTGGTCGATCTGGCCCGGCAAGGCAAGCGGGTGGTGCGATTGAAGGGCGGTGATCCGTTCATCTTCGGTCGTGGCGGTGAAGAAATCGAAGAACTGGCGGCCCACGGCATCCCGTTCCAGGTAGTTCCGGGCATCACCGCCGCCAGCGGCTGCGCGGCCTACGCCGGGATCCCGCTGACCCATCGCGATTATGCCCAGTCGGTGCGATTCATCACCGGTCATCTGAAGGACGGCACCAGTGACTTGCCGTGGGCGGACTTGGTGTCGCCGGCGCAGACGTTGGTGTTCTACATGGGGTTGGTGGGGCTGCCGATCATCTGCGACGAGTTGATCAAGCACGGTCGCGCGGCGGACACACCGGCGGCGCTGATCCAGCAAGGCACCACCTCCAACCAGCGGGTGTTTACCGGCACCTTGGCAGATTTGCCGAAACTGGTGGCCGAGCATGAGGTTCATGCACCGACCCTGGTGATCGTTGGGGAAGTGGTGCAACTGCGCGAGAAACTGGCGTGGTTTGAAGGGGCTCAGGGGCAGGTCTAGACAGACCGTGTCGCTCCAATCGCGAGCAGGCTCGCTCCCACAGTGATCGTGTACAACCGCAGATTCATGGTTGAACAACGATCACATATGGGAGCGAGCCTGCTCGCGATTGGCCTTCAGAATCAACAAAGATCCTGGATCAGTTCTCAACCCCCCGCCAAATCCCTTTCCCACTCAACCGCTCCCGATCATGGGCAACCCTGAAGTCCTGCTCCGGCCCCTTGGGCACGATTCCGTTGGGGTTGATGGTCTTGTGGCTGCCGTAGTAATGGCGCTGGATATGGGTGAAGTCCACAGTCTCGGCAATCCCCGGCCACTGGTACAACTCCCGCAACCAGTTCGACAGGTTCGGATAATCCGCAATGCGCCGCAGGTTGCATTTGAAATGGCCGAAATACACCGCGTCAAAGCGGATGATGGTGGTGAACAGGCGGATATCGGCTTCGGTCAGGTATTCACCGGCCAGGTAGCGTCGGGTTTGCAGCAATGCTTCCAAGCGGTCCAGCTCAGTGAACAAACCATCGAACGCTTCTTCGTAGGCTGCCTGAGTGGTGGCGAACCCGGCGCGGTACACGCCATTGTTCACTGCCGGGTAAATGCGTTCGTTCAATGCATCGATATCGTGGCGCAGGTGCTCGGGGTAGAGGTCCAGGTCGTTTCCGGTCAAGCCGTCGAAGGCGCTGTTGAACATGCGGATGATTTCCGCTGATTCGTTGTTGACGATGCGTTGTTGCCGTTTGTCCCACAGCGCTGGCACGGTGACGCGACCGGTGTAGTGCGGCGTATCGGCGGTGTAGCGCTGGTGCAGGAAATCCAGGTGATCGAGTTTGTCGCCAGTGGAGCCATGGCGCTTGTCGAAGGTCCAGCCGTTTTCCAGCATCAGGTAGCTGACCACCGAGACATCGATCAGGTCTTGCAGGCCTTTGAGCTTGCGATAGATCAGCGTCCGGTGGGCCCAGGGGCACGCCAGGGATACATACAAATGGTAGCGCCCGGACTCGGCGGCAAATCCGCTGTCGCCCGTGGGGCCGGCGCTGCCGTCGGCGGTGATCCAATGGCGGCGTTGCGCCTGTTCACGCTGGAAGGCGCCGTCCTTGCTTTCATACCACTGGTCCTGCCAGCGACCTTCGACTAACAAACCCATCTCGATCTCCTCTACCAATAAACGTTGGAGAGGAGTCTATTCCCATAGGTTCGAACAAAAAGCGCAAAGGTTGGGCGTTGATGATCGGTTAAATCGATCGATCCCGCGCGGCCCAGTATTGGCGGGCTTGCTCTAACGCGTCTTCCCGAGCCAGACCCAGGCCGCGCAAGGCCAGGGCCATGGTGGCGATCAGCGCCAGTTGCGGGTAGCTGTCTTCAACATCGCCTCGCCAGATGGCTTTGAGGTGCTCAGGGTCGAGGCTTTGCGGTTTGACGTGGCGCTGTTCGGCCAGTCGCGGCCATTCCTCATCCCAGCTCACACCGTCGCGGGTGCCATACAGGTGGCTGTCGGCGTCCGGGTTGATCTCGATCTCGCCACCGTCGCCCTTGATCACGATGGTGGTGTCTCCCAGCAAACCGCTGGCATCGCGGTGGACCGCCTGGTAGCCCGGATGGAAAATGCTTTGCAGCCCGCAACGGGCGCCCAGGGGGTTGAGGATCCGCGCCAGGGAATGGATCGGCGAACGCAAGCCCAGGGTGTTGCGCAGGTCGATCATCCGTTGCATCTGCGGTGCCCAGTCCACCAATGGCATGAAGGCCAGGCCACCGTCGTCCAGCGCTGCGCCAACCTGCTGCCAGTCGCGGCACAGAGGGATGTTCAGGAAGCCAAGCAGTTGCTCGGTGTAGAGCCGGCCCGCCGTATGCGCGCCGCCGCCATGCATGAAAATCCGCACACCGTTCTGCCCAAGGCATTTGGCTGCCAGCAGGTACCACGGTAAATGACGCTTCTTGCCGGCGTAGGTCGGCCAGTCCAGATCCACCGCCAACGCCGGGGTCTGCAGGCGCTCACGCAAGGCTTGGGTAAAACCGGTCATTTCTTCGGCGCTTTCTTCCTTGTGCCGCAATAGCATCAGGAAGGCGCCGAGCTGGGTGTCCTCGACTTGCTCGTCCAGCACCATGCCCATGGCTTGCCGCGCTTCTTCGCGGGTCAGGTCACGGGCGCCGCGCTTGCCTTTGCCGAGGATGCGCACGAATTGGGCGAACGGATGTTCGGCCGGGGTCTCAAGGGTCAGCGGTGGGAAGTCGGTCATAAGCAGTTCGTCGGTTTGGGCAGGCCCGCCAGCTTGGCGGCGAGTTTGGCGGGGGTGCCTTTGAACAATCGGTTCAGGTGCAGGCTGTTGCCCTTGTCGGCGCCCAGTTTCAGCGCCGTGTACTTGATCAGCGGCCGGGTCGCGGGGGAGAGCTGGAATTCGTCGTAGAAGCCGCGCAGCAGTTCGAGGACCTCCCAGTGTTCGGGGCCCAATTCGATGTCTTCGGCGGCCGCCAGGGCTGTGGCGACTTCGGCCGACCAGTCATTGAGATCGGCCAGGTAGCCGTCCTTGTCCAGCGCAATGGCGCGTTGGCCCACGTTCAGCACGTTCATAACCAGGTGTTGACCTTGTCATGGTGGACCGATAGCGCGACGAACGCCGGGTAGTCGATGGCCTCGGCCCATTGCGGAATGTCCAGGGCCCGGGCTTGTGCGTCTTCGCCAAGCACGAAAAGCTTCAGGCCTCTGCGCTGCAGTTCTGCAAACGGCACCGTGGCGGCTCGCAAGGCGTATGTCGCGTCGCCGCACAGCAGCAGTGCGTCCGGCTCGCCCAGTACCCGCAGGCAACTGGCGAAGCGGCTATCGCCGAAGGGGGAATGAGACAACACATGCAAAGTCGACATCAGAGGGTGATCACCTGGTCATAACGATCAATGAGCGCGGCGATCTGCGGCGCGCTGAGTATTTTCAGCTCGTCCAGCGCCAGGTTAGCGGTTGCGACGCCACGTTCGGCGGCACTGTCGGCGCAGACGTAGAGGTCCTCGACGCCAAACATGGGCAACGCCTGCAAGTTCGCGCTCAGGTCCTTTTGCTGGAGCGCCTTGGCGTTCTGGCCGTTGGCGAGCTGAAAGACCCCGTCGTCGAGGAACAGCAGGCCGATGGGCAGGTCGAACGCGCCGCCGGCCAGCACGATGTCCAGCGCTTCCCGGGCCCCGGGGCCCGACCAGGGAGCCTGGCGGCTGATGAGTAACAAGGATTTGGCCATTACGCGCCTCCGAAACAGATCAAGCGGTCGGCGTCCTGGATCGCATCATGCAACTGGCCCAGGCCGGACAAGGCCCAAGGGGAGCCGACGCTGACCGCCGAACGCTGGTAGCGCTGCGCCTCTTCATCGTTCAGCACGCCACGGCGCAACGCCGCTGCGATGCAAACCACGCCGTCGAGCTGGTTGTCGCTGACAAAGGCGCGCCACTGTCGGGGCAGATCCTGTTCATCCTGGGGCGTTACGAGGCTGTCGGCAGCGTTATAGACGCCATCCTGATAGAAGAACAGCCGCACGATTTCATGCCCACCGGCCAGCGCGGCCTGGGCAAACAACAGGGCGCGGCGCGAGGAGGGCGCATGGGCGGCGGAAAACAACGCGATGGCAAACTTCATGACAGACCCGATCAGCAAAACTGCGGCCATGATAAAGCTTTATGGACGGGGGGGCGATTGCCAGGAAAGGGGCGAGCGCCACAGGAAGTACTCAGCCTTGGTTTTTGAGACCATTCAACTCGCAATACTCCGCCCACTCCATCCCCGCCATCTGCGCCACCTCCTTGTGGACTTCCATGCGCTGGTTTTCGTAGTCCTGAGGCGAGGTGGCGGTCAGTTGCAGGGTCAGTTCCCAAGCGAACAGGCCCTGGTGCTCAGCCTCGGCTTCGAATGCTTCATGCAAGCGCTCGGCGCGATACTGCGCGGCGGTCTCGCCCTTGGCCTGGGCCAACAGCGGGTTGAGGTTGTCCAGCTCGACGCGCAGGTCGGGGCGTGCATCGAGAAATTTTTCCAGCGCTCGTTCATGTTGCTGTTCGGTTGCCGCCATGGTCACTCCTTGGGTGCCGGGGGTTGTTTCTTGCTGGCCTTGGCCGCAGCGGCCAGGCATTCGAGGGCGAACTGTTCGGTGTAGGTCATCTGTATCGGCGTGGTTTCGCCCTTGACGGTGCGTTCGCCGTCGAGGATGTAGCGAATCCGCTTGTCGGTGACGCCGATTCGCTTGGCGATCCAGGCCGGGGTCTGGCCGATCTGGCTGATCAGTTTGTCAGCGTATTCGGTGCTGGGTTTGTAGAACTCGGCATTGGGTGTCATGGGCTGTTCCGCGCGGGCAAGTGGCAATGGCGCGACAGGTTGCGCGAATCATCGCCCGGTGTCGCGTATAAATTTCAGTAAAGCAGCATGAAGGCCCAGGTCGCAGTGCTACAGTCGGTTTTTTTCTCTATGAGTGAACGCAATGCGAATGCTGATGGTGGCCGTGGCCGCAACGTTGCTGGTTGGCTGCGCGGGTTCGGCGATGAACCAGGCCCGTACTCAAGCACCCTATAAGACATTGACTTCGGACAAACCGCAGCAGGTGGTGGCCGAGTGTGTGCAGTTTTCCTGGCAGGACGAAGCTGTGTTTGGCGTCGATGCCGGTGCCTATCTGCAACCCGGCAAGACGGGTGGCATGACCGTGTACACCCGCTCGGCTGAGTCGTTTGTGGATCTGCAAACCAGCGCTTCCGGCACGGCGCTGAACTACTACGCCCGGCATGACGACTTTGTTGCCAAGCGTCGGTTGGCGGCGTTGGCGACTTGTCTGTAGACCACTTGCACTGCTATCGCGAGCAGGCTCGCTCCCACAGGTTTTTGTGTCGTTTGCAGATCCTGTGAACACTCGCAACCCATATGGGAGCGAGCCTGCTCGCGATGAGGCTGGCACAGCCCACATCACCGCAGTTGACCCACCGCTATCGCGAGTAAGTCCACAATAGCCTGTATTTCACTCGGTCTGGCTCAGGCGCTTCTGGAAGAAGAAGCGCTGGTGGCCCGGCGGGTAATCGTCGATCTGGCCGATTTCCGTGAAGCCGAGTTGCCTGTAGAACGCGGGCGCCTGGAAGTCGAAGGTGTCCAGCCACATGCCCACGCAGTTTTTCTCTCGGGCAAAGTCTTCGGCCATCTGCATCAACGTCGAACCGGTGCCCTGGCCACGGGCCTGTTCCGGCACCACCAGCAACTCGATATAAAACCATTGAAAGAACACTCGACCGTAGAGCCCGCCCACGGTTTCGCCGCTGTGTTCGTCGCGCACCAGCCAGGCGACCAACTCAGGCACCGTCCCGCCGGTCTTGGCCGTGTTGTAGGCGCGCAGCGGGACGAGGATCGCCTCGCGGTCTTCTGCGGTGGGGGTGTCCGTACGTTCGATTCGTAGCGTCATCGGCAATGTCCTTGTGCGGTGAGGGATGAGCCGCACGAGCCTATCCCAAACCTGGCTTTTGCGTCACCCAAGCGACGGCGAACAGGCGTACTACGCAAACCGGGCCATACTGCCTAGTGTTTTGACGCGATCCGCGACAGGGAATGATCGCCAGGTTGTTAATCTGTTGTCGGGATCCAACACGTTTTGAAGAGGAACGTCATGAACACCGCATTGCTGATCATCGATGTCCAGAGCGCGCTGTGCAGCGGCCAAGAGGAGTGTTTCGACAGCCCACGCATGATCCGGACAATCAACGAGCTCAGCGCCAGGGCCAGGGCCGTCGGCTTGCCGGTGATCCTGATCCAGCACGAAGAGCTGGAGGGGGCGCTGACTTATGGTTCCAGCGCCTGGCAACTGGCCGACGGCCTGTTGACCGCACCGGATGACCTGCGAGTACGCAAGACCACGCCGGACGCCTTCTACCAGACCGATCTGCTGTCGCTGCTGCAAGCGCGGATGATTGATCGCGTGGTGATCTGCGGGTTGCAAACCGACTATTGCGTCAACGCCACCGTACGTCAGGCCCATGCCCTGGGTTACGACGTGGTGCAGGCCGCGGACGCCCATTCCACCGTGGACAACGGCAGCATGGCGGCCGAGCAGATCATTGCCAACCACAACAACCGGCTGGGACGCCTGAGCAGCGCGGTGTCGCGGATCGATGTGCTGCCGGCGGGGGAAATCCGTCTCTGACCGCGACACCCAAACCTGTGGCGAGGGAAACCGGACGATGGCATCGGATGCGTTGATCAGCGCCGCAGCACGAGCACTGGCGGCGGGGGATCCGGTGGCCGCGCTCAATCGCGTTTCCCTGCGTGACGATGCGCCGGCCTTGGCGCTTCGCGGCATTGCCATGGCGCAGTTGGGCGAGCTGGAGCGGGCCAGGGTGCTGATGCGGCGGGCGGCTCGGGCCTTCGGGCCCCGGGAGGCCGTGGCACAGGCGCGGTGCGTGGTGGCCGAAGGGGAGATCGCCCTGGCGTCCCGTGATCTGGCTTGGCCGGTGAAGCGCCTGGAGGCTGCGCGGGCGGTGCTTGAACGCCAGGGCGACCGGACGAACGTCGCCCACGCACGCTCAATCGAAATCCGCCGCTTACTGCTGCTAGGCCATCTCGACGAGGCCGAGGCGAGGCTGGTTGACCTTGACCCGGGCTGTCTTCCACCGCCGTCCAGAGCCGCTTGCGAACTGGTGGTGGCGGGCATCGCCATGCGGCGGTTACGAACGAAAACCGCACGGGCGGCACTTGAACGTGCCACCCAGGCTGCGCGACAAGCCGGCATTGGCGCGCTGACTGCCGAAGTCGAAAGCGCCTGGGGCGTCCTGCAGGCTCCGGCGGCGCGTCTGATTGCAGGGGGCGAGGAGCGCTTGCTGACCCTTGAGGAGGTTGAAGCACTCCTGTCCAGCGACGCGTTGGTGGTGGACGCATGTCGCAATGGCGTGAACAGGGCGAGCCTGCGGATCTCTCTTGCCAGGCGCCCGGTGTTGTTCACCCTCGCCAGGCAATTGGCTCAAGCCTGGCCTGCCGATGTGTCCAGGGAATCCCTCGTTGCCCAGGCCTTTGGCTTGAAACTGACGGATGATTCCCATCGCGCCCGACTGCGTGTTGAAGTCGGGCGCTTGCGGGTGGCGCTGCGCCCGCTGGCCGAGGTGACGGCGACCCGGCGTGGGTTTGCTCTGGTGCCGCGCAGGGAGGGCGAAGTGGTGGTGCTGGCGCGTCCTGTAGAAGAGCCCCACGCCGCAGTGCTGGCGTTGCTGGCCGATGGCCAATCCTGGTCCAGTTCCGCCCTGGCGCTGGCCCTGGAGGTCAGCCAGCGCACCGTGCAACGGGCCCTCGACACGCTGGCCGCGTCCGGCAAGGTGCAGTCGGTCGGGCGTGGGCGGGCCTGTCGCTGGCTGGCGCCACCGTTGCCCGGATTCACGACGGTATTGTTACTCACCGCGCTGCTGCCCGATGGTTAGGATGCAGTCACACCCCAACGAGGAGGCTTGCAAGATGAAACGTTCAGATGCGCAGATCCTGCGTGAATACGGCCCTTTTCCCGGCGTCGATTGCGTGCATGGTGTCAGTCATGACGGCGAGCTCGTCTGGTTCGCTTCCGGCGACAAGCTGCATGCCCTCGATCCGGCCAGCGGGCAGACGTTGCGTTCGCTGGACGTTCCGGCAAACGCCGGAACGGCTTTTGACGGTGAACACCTGTTCCAGATCGCCGGAGACACCATTCGCAAGATCGACCCGCGCAACGGCCAGGTACTGGCGACCATTGCGGCGCCCAATAGTGGTGATGATTCAGGACTGGCCTGGGCCGAAGGATCACTCTGGGTCGGCCAGTACAAGGCGCGCAAAATCCTCCAGATCGATCCCTCCACTGGCAAGATCCTGCGCACCCTCGAATCCAACCGCTTCGTCACGGGCGTGACCTGGGTCGACGGCGAACTCTGGCACGGCACCTGGGAAAACGATGAAAGCGATCTGCGGCGCATCGACCCGCAAACCGCAGAAGTGCTGGAAAGCGTGACCATGCCGCCGGGGATTGGCGTGTCGGGGCTTGAGTCAGACGGCGGCGAGCGGTTCTTTTGCGGCGGTGGCAATAGCGCGAAGGTGAGGGCGGTGCGTCGGCCGGCCTGAAGCGTGTGTGGGAGCAGCTTTTGCTCTCACACAGCGGCGATGGATGCTGATGTGTTTCAGCTGCGTCCAGCGGCTTCGGCAACCGGTGCCTTGATGCGCTCGACCTTGCGATACGTCAGCAATACGATGCCGGTGACCACAATCGCGCCGCCAATCACCTGGCCCGGGTTGAGCATCTGGTCCAGCACCAGCCAGCCGATCAGCAGGGTCGCCAGCGGTTCGATGTTCATCACCGGGGCGTTGCGCGGCATGTCCAGGCGGGGCACGGAAATGAATAGCACGATAAACCCGGTGCCATAGAGCACCACCAGGGTCGCCAGGGCAAACCAGCCGGTGCTGGTGGCCGGCAGGTCGAAGCCACCGGGAAGGGCGCCGGTCAGGCCGGCGAGGTTGACGCTGCTGAACACGATGAAAATGGTCAGCAGGCTGCGGACCGACCCGCGCACCTGGGACAGTTTGTGATCGGTGATCCATAGCGCGCAGGCGAACACGCAGGCGGCACAAAAGGCCAAGCCCACGCCCAGCAACCACTGCGGGCCGACGCTTTCTTGCGATGACAGCCGGGCCGGTACTTCCAGCACGAACACCAGGCCAACCAGAATCATGCCCATCAACGCGGCAGTGCGCGCGGTCGGGCGTGGCCCGCCGAGCGCCCAGGTCAGCAACGCCAAGAGGATCGGAAAGACATTGCCCACCAACAGCGCCAGGGCGACCGGGACCCGAGCCACGGCGGAATACAGGCACAGACTCTGGGCGGCAATCAACAGCCCCAGAGCCAATTGCCAGCGCCAGACCCCCTGCGGCAGGCGCAGGTTCTGGCGTTGCCAGAGCACCATTGCGGCCAGCACCAGCAAGGTGCCGCCCGAGCGCAGCAGGATCGCCAGCAAGACCCCGGCACCGTCATCAAATGCTGCCCTGGCGGCGACATGGTTGCCGGCGAAGGCACATCCCATGCACAGCAGAACCAGCACGGCGAGGTGCCGAGGGAGCGGAGTGGGGGTGTCAGGTGCAGCCGTGGAGCGGGTCATGGCAGGGGGTCTCAAAGGGAGGCCGCCGAAGCAAGACGCTTCGGAACGGCTAATATAGTTATAGGTTGTCGTACAACATCAAAAGGGATTTGTACCGTATAGCGTTGCAAGAGACAAGTGCCCTATTTTGGCGCAAGGCTGTTCATTCAAGCGCCTACGCGGTGTGGCGTCAGCTGCGCGCGCGCCACGATGAATCACAAAGCCCCCTCGGTTTGCTGTACAACAATGGAACCGAGGCCGGCAGCCCATGCGTTGTTGCGACACTGACCCTCGATAATCCCTTTCTGCGGAGCAACCCATGCGCCTGGCTGATTTCATCCTCGACAATATCGAGCCGATTCTTCAGGCGTGGGAAGACTTCGCCAAAACCATCACGCCCGCCTCCCATGGCATGGATTCGGTGGCTCTGCGCGATCACGCCGAGCAGATGCTGCGCACCATTGCCGCTGACCTGCGCACCCCGCAGACGGTCAAGGAACAGATCGCCAAGTCCCAGGGCGATGCGCCGGCGGTAGAGGCTGAAACCGCAGCCGAAACCCATGCGGTCATTCGCCAGTCCTCGGGGTTTACGGTGGAGCAGATGGTTTCGGAATACCGGGCGCTGCGCACCAGCGTGCTGATGCTCTGGATGCCGCAGACCCAACTGGACCACGAGCAAGTGGTGTCCGACGTGATCCGCTTCAACGAGGCCGTAGACCAGGCCCTGGCGGAGTCCGTGGTCAGCTATTCGGGCGCCGTCGATGCGGGCCGCAATATCTTCCTCGGGATTCTGGGGCATGACTTGCGCAGCCCCCTGGGCGCGATCCTGCTGAGTTCCGAAGTGCTGCTGCGGGCAGGCGACTTGCCCGCCAAAGCCACCAAGATCTCTTCGCGCATCTACACCAGCGTCAAACGGGCCAACAAGATTGTCGGCGATCTGCTGGACTTTACCCGTACCCAACTGGGGGCGGGCATTCCGGTGCAGCGCTTCAACGGTGACCTGGTAGCGGCCTGCGAGGGCATGGTGGAAGAGGCGCGGGCCTATCATCCGGAAAGCAGAATCATCTTTGAAACGACGGGCGCCCTTGAAGGCCTGTTTGACCAGGCGCGTATGGAGCAAGTGTTCGCCAACCTGATTGGCAATGCCGTCCAGCATGGCAGCGAGGGTGCGCCGATTACTGTTTCGTTGAGTACCGAAGAGGATACGGCGGTGATTGCCATCAACAACCAGGGCAAGCTTATCGAGAAGGACGCCATTGCCAGCATCTTCAACCCGATGGTCCGGCAATTGCGCAGCGGTGATATGCAGTATGGCTCTGCGGCTGGGCTCGGGCTGGGCCTGCACATCGCGTCCGCCATCGTATCCGCCCATAAGGGCACTATCGAGGTTCATTCCAAGGCCAGATCGGGCACCACCTTCACCGTACGGATCCCGCTCCACGCCAACTGAATTTTTTCCTGCACAGGGCAGAGCGCATACTTGTACGATGTCCTATCACGGAGTAAAACTGTCGTCGCCGTCCAATAATAATTAACGGAGACGCACGATGGATGCTTCGCAACCTGCAACGACTGCCCATCAGGGCCGCCGGGTATTCCTGAAAAAATCCTTGGTGGTTTCGGCCGCCGCCGCAACCCTGGGCAACCTGCCCGGGCTGACTCAGGCAGAACCCTTGAGCCAGCGCTACCCTGACCCGCTGATCAAGATCCTCGACCCCAGCTTCATGGACCTGCGGCTGTTCAACGCCAGTGTTGAAAAGCTCGCCAGCGGCCTGCGCTGGGCGGAAGGGCCGGTGTGGGTCGGCGACGGTCGTTATTTGCTGGTCAGTGACATTCCCAACAACCGCATCATGCGCTGGGATGAAGTCACCGACAGCCTGTCGGTTTACCGCGAGAACTCCAACTTTTCCAACGGCCTGTGCCGCGATCGCCAAGGGCGCTTGCTGGTCTGCGAAGGCTCCACCACGTCGACTGAAGGCCGGCGCGTCACCCGCACCGAGCACAACGGCACCATCACCGTGCTGGCGGACAGTTTCGAGGGCAAGCCTTTCAACTCGCCCAACGACATCGTGTGCAAGCGCGACGGTTCTGTCTGGTTCACCGATCCACCGTTCCAGACCGGCAACAACTACGAAGGGCATAAAGTCGCCCCTGCCCAGCCCCACGCGGTGTATCGCATCGACGGTGAAACCGGCAAGGTCACGCGAGTGATCGACGACATGGCAGGGCCCAACGGCCTGTGCTTTTCGCCAGACGAGAAGATCCTCTACGTGGTCGAAGGCCGGGCCAAGCCGAACCGCCTGGTGTGGGCGATCACGGTCAAGGACGATGGCACCCTGGGCGAACGGCGCAAGCACATCGAAGGCTTGGATTACGCGGCCATCGATGGGCTCAAATGCGACGAGAGTGGCAACCTCTGGTGCGGGTGGGGCGGTAATGGCGATCCCAAGGCCGACCTGGAAAAGCTCGACGGTGTGCGAGTGTTCAACCCCGAGGGCAAGGCTATCGGCCACATCTCCCTGCCGGAGCGTTGCCCTAACGTCTGCTTCGGCGGACGGGAGGGTAATCGCCTGTTCATGGCCGGCAGCCACTCGTTGTATGCACTGTTTGTGAATACCCGTGGGGCGACGTTTGCGTGAGTGACTGACCTTCAGACCCTGGGTTTGATTGTGGTGAGGGGGCAGTTGTGGGAGCAAGGCTTGCTCCCACAAAAAAACCTCGCCACAGAGTTCTGTTTGGACCAGGGGACCTGGTTATCCGCAACTCCACAATTCCACCGTTGGCTGACTTGCCTTGGGCGGCCCGAGCCAGTGGCCCATCGGCTGGCAAGCCCCGTCGACGCACAACTGGTAATCACCCGCTTCGGGTGTTCGCCCCAGTTTCAGCGGTTGCAGGGGCGGCAACTGGCGCTGATAGTGCCAGCTGCCGTTTTTCAACCGGGCACCGTCCGGAACTTCCATGCCGGCGCCGTTGCCCTTGACCCTGGCTTCGCCCAGAACCAGGCCTTGTTCAGTCACGCGGTAATCTTCCTCCCAGCGGATTTTCTCGATGGTGTGATTCCACGCCAGGGTGAAATCCGTGACAGGAAGTTGGGCCCAGACCGCACCGGCCAGGCCCAGGCACAAACCGATCACGCCAAGGCCCGTCCGGTGCGCCGCGAGCGCCATACGTGTTGAAAGATCAGCAGAGCCCCCACCACGAAGCCGATCTCATCGGTCAGCGGCAGCGCCACGACCAGCAAAGCCCCGGCGGCAAAGCACATCAGGCGTTCCCAGATCGGCATTTTCTGTTGCAGGTAGCCGGTGGACGCCATGCCCCACAGCCCGACCGCCAGCATCGTCTTGATCAGCATGTAAGCGGTCATCCATAGGCTGTCGCCCTGGAGCATCAGCGCCGGGTTATAGACCGCCATGAATGGAATGACGAAACCGGCAAGGGCGATGCGCACCGCCCAGAAGCTGATTTTCAGCCCCGTTTCCCTGGCAATGGGCGCAGCGGCGAAGCAGGCCAGCGCGACCGGCGGCGTCAGGTCGGCGAGGATGCCGAAATAGAACACGAACATGTGCGACACGATCAGTGGCACGCCCAGTTCCAGCAGGGCGGGCGCGGCGATCGAACTGGTGATGATGTAATTGGGAATGGTCGGGATGCCCATGCCCAGCACCAGGCAGGTGAGCATGGTCAGGATCAGCGACAGCAGCAGGTTGTCCTTGCCGATGGCCAGGATGTAGCCGGCGAAGGTTGACGCCACACCGGTCAACGACACCACGCCGATGATGATCCCTACCAGGGCGCAGGCAATCCCCACCGGCACCGCATGTCGTGCGCCGTCCACCAGTGCGTGCAGGCAAACCGTCAGGGTTTCCCGTGCGCCTTTGATGAACCAGCAGATCGCCACCAACACTGCGATCACCGCAAATATGACGCCAATGCCTAACTGGAAAAAGCCCACGCACAAGATGCCCAGGGCGATCCAGAAAGCGCAGCGCATTGCAAAGCTCGACACCCGCAAAATGATCGCCGAGCCGAGAATCACGATGGCAGTGAGTGCCAGTCCGACCATGCCGGAAAAGAGCGGCGTGCGACCGGAGAACAGCAGGTAGATCAGCACGGCGAGTGGGATCAGCAGGTACCAGTTCTCTTTGACGGCGCCCAGCGCGCTGGGGCATTGGTCTTTGGGCAAGCCCTTGAGGTTGGAGCGCTTGGCTTCCAGGTGAACCATCCAGAACACCGAGCCGAAGTACAGGCACGCGGGAATCAACGCCGCTTTGGCGATTTCAACAAATGGCACGTTGATGGTCTCGGCCATGATGAACGCCACGGCGCCCATGATCGGCGGCATCAACTGACTGCCCATGCTCGAGGTGGCTTCCACGCCGCCGGCAAACGCGGCCTTGTAGCCGAAGCGTTTCATCAGCGGGATGGTGAATTGCCCGGTGGTCACCACGTTGGCGATGCCCGAACCGGTAATGGTGCCCATCAAGGCAGAGGAGGCAACCGCCACTTTGGCCGGGCCGCCGAGCTTGTGGCCGAACAGGCCCATGGCGAAATCGGTGAACAGCTTGATCATTCCGGCCTTTTCAAGAAAGGAACCGAACAGAATGAACAGGAAAATGTAGGTGGCCGATACGTAGGTGGGCGTGCCATACAGGCCTTCGGTGCCGAAGGATAACTGATTGACGATCTGATCGAAGCCGTAGCCGCGATGGGACAGGTCGCCTGGCAAGTATTCACCGAACAGCCCATAGGTCAGGAACAGCCCGCAAATCAGCGGCAGGGCAATCCCCATCACCCGTCGGGCCGCTTCGAACACCAGCACGATCAAAACGATACCGATGATGAGGTCCGCGGACGTCAGGTCACCGGAACGCTGGATCAGGTCGGCTTCGAACACCCACTGATACACCGCCGTGGCCACGCCGGCCAGGGACAACAGCCATGCCAGAGGTTGCCAGGGGCGGCTTGCGCCATAGGCGGGGTAACTGAGGAACACCACCCACAACAGGAAACCCACGTGCACGGCACGCAGCACCTGGCTGGAAATGGGGGAGAAGGCGGCGGTGATGATCTGGAATACAGAAAACAGCAGGGCCACGTAGAACAGCGTCTTGGGCCAGTCTCGTGGGTCGGAGGGAAGACCGTGCTGAATTTCACTCATTAACTGAAAGCCTCTTGTCTACATCGAAGGTGCGAACCAGGAGGGTGCAACGGCGATCATCGCCGCTGCACCGGGTCGGTCTACAGCGCGCCGACTTCCTTGTAGTAGCGCTCGGCACCGGGATGCAGCGGGATAGGCAGGTTCTTCGCGGCATTTTCCAGCTTGATGTCCTTGGCCGCCGAATGGGCGTTGCCCAGGCGGGTGAGGTTATCGAACATCAGCTTGGTCATCTGATAGGCCACCTCGTCCGAGACGTCCGCGCGGGTAACCAGGATGTTGGTGATGGCCACGGTCGGCACGGCTTCGGCCTGGCCGTCGTAGGTATTGGCCGGGATATTTGCGCTCTGGTAGGCCGGGTTGCCGATCTTCGCCACCACGTCTGCCGGGATCGACACGTAGTTGAGCGCCATGGTCGAGGCCAGGTCACGAATGGCCGCCATCCCAAGCCCGGAGGACTGGAGCGTGGCATCCAGTTGACGGTTCTTGATCAGGTCTACCGATTCGGCGAACGGCAGGTACTGGACCTTCATGTCGCTGTAGCTCAACCCTGCGGCCTTGAGGATGGCCCGCGCGTTGAGCTCGGTACCGGATTTGGCCGCCCCCACGGAGATGGATTTACCCTTGAGGTCGGCCAGGGTCTTGATCCCCGATTCCTGGCTGGCAACGATCTGGATGTAGTTGGGGTAGGCGCCGGCGATGGCCCGCAGTTTGGTCAGAGGGGCTTTGAAACCGGCATCTTCCACGCCGTTCTTGGCGTCCGCCACCGAGTCGCCCAGCGCCAGCGCCAGCTCACCGCGACCGGCCTGCAGCAGGTTGAGGTTTTCCACCGAGGCCTTGGTGGCCTGTACCGACGTCTTGGAGCCTTCGATCCCGTTGCTGTAAATCTGCGACAGGCCGACCCCGATCGGGTAATAAACCCCGCTGGTGCCCCCCGTCAGGATGTTGATGTACACCGGTGCTGCCTGGGCTGTGGTCGTGACCACCAGTGCTGCCGCGGCGGCCAGAAGGGTGAAGCGCTTGTTGACTCGCATGGGAAACTCTCCGTCTTGTTATGGCTTTATGCAGAGTAGTGCCACTGTAGTCGAAACGGACCGGCAGGTGGCGAGTCAATAGCGCATCAAAAGGTGACGGGCGTCGTTTTTTTCAAGCATCTTTGTTAAACGCCGGGCCTGGCGCAGCGCTGCTGCCGCGCACGGTCAACTCGAACGGCAGCACGACATGCCGTTCGGCAAGCGGTGTTTTCTCGATCAGGGCGATCAGCATTTGCACCGCCCGCTGGCCGAAGGTTTCGGCAGGTTGTGAGAGAGTGGTCAGCGGCGGATCACAGTAGGCGGCGAAAGGAATGTCATCAAAACCCACCAGTGAAATGTCCTCGGGCACCCGCAACCCCATTTGCTTGATGCGCTTGAGCGCGCCAATGGCCATCTCGTCGTTTTCACAAAACAGCGCGCTGGGGCGCTCGGCCAGCTCCAGCATCGCGCCGGCCCCGTCGTAACCGGCCTTCAACGTGAAGTCGCCGTGACAGATCAGGCCAGGGTCTGCGGCGATACCGGCTTGGTGCAGTGCATCCTGATAACCGGCTACGCGGTCCAGGGTCAGGGGACTGCTTCGGGGCCCTTTGATGATGCCGATGCGCCGGTGGCCGAGCCCGATCAGGTGTTCGGTCATGGCCTGGGCGGCGGCCCGGTTGTCGAGGCTGATGGTCGGGTAGGGGGCGCCTTTGACCACTTCGCAGGCGTTGACCAGCGGCAAGGATTCGGCGCCCGCGGGAAGCGATTCGAAAGGGTTGCTCGCGCGCAACTGGATCACCCCGTCGGCTTGGTGCGCGTAGACGAGGGCGGCAAATTCGCGCTCGATCTCTTCCTGACCCTGGGTGTCGCACAACAGCAGTCGATAACCGGCCGCCTGCGCAGCCTGCTGGGCCCCGCTGATGACCCGGGCGAAAAAGGTGTTGGCGATGGTCGGGACCAGAATCACCAGGTTGCCGGTTCTCCGGGAGCGAAACTGCACGGCCATCAGGTTGGGCCGATAACCGGCCTGTTCCACCGCCGCGTTAACCTTGTCGCGAGTCTGGGGCAGCACCCGTTCGGGAGATTTCAGCGTTCTGGAAACCGTGGCCACCGAAACTCCGGCCAGCCGGGCTACTTCACGGATATTGGACAAAATCACCTCGATTCGGCGCCAGGAATGCCGGCACGGTTGGGGAGCTTACCGCAGGTTGCGCGTCGCACAAATGCTCATGCATGTGCCAACGGGTTTGACATGCCGCAAAACTGAGCCTAGATTTCCGCCATGATGTAACCGGTTACATTGTCATCAGTCCCAGCATAAGAGAGTCGCGATGAATCCTGTAGCAGCCAAAATAAGAATGGGCTTTGTCGGCGGTGGAGAGGGCGCTTTCATCGGCCAGGCCCACCGTCAGGCCGCGGGTCTGGACGGTGGTTTTGAACTGGTGTGCGGTGCGTTCAGCCGTGATGCGCACAACAATCAGCAGACCGGCGCGGCCCTGGGGCTGGCCGCGTCCCGTTGCTACAGCGATTGGCAAGGCATGCTCGACAGCGAAGCGGCGCTGCCGGCCCACTTGCGCATGGAACTGCTGGTCATCGTCACTCCCAATCATCTGCACGCCCCCATCGCCAACCAGGCGCTGAAGGCGGGTTTTCATGTGTTCAGTGAAAAGCCCGCCGCTATGAACCTGCGTGAGTTGCTGGCCCTCAAGCAAGTGCTTCAAAGCAGCGGCCGGCTCTACGGCCTGGCTCACACCTACCTGGGTTATCCGATGGTCTGGCAGGCCCGAGAGATGGTGCGTACCGGCGTGATCGGTGCGGTGCGCAAAGTGCTGGTCGAATACCCCCAGGGCTGGCTCAGTCAGGACGTCGCCGGGCAAGGCAACAAACAGGCCGGTTGGCGCGACGATCCTCAACAGTCAGGGTTGGGTGGTTGCATTGGCGACATCGGCACCCATGCGTTTTCCCTGGTGGAGTTCGTCGCCGACCAACCCATCGAGCAGATATGCGCGGCGTTGGGCACCCACATCCCGGGTCGGCAACTGGACGACGACGCGGCGATGCTGTTGCGCATGGCCGGTGGTGCCAGCGGCGTGCTGATTGCCAGTCAGGTCTGCGCAGGTGAAGAGAACCCGCTGAAAATCCGTCTGTATGGCGATAAGGGTGGATTGGAATGGCGCCAGGAAGAACCGGCCAGCCTGATCCATCGTCCCATCGACCAACCCTTGCGAGTCTTGCGGTCCGGTGTGGGCCAGTCCTGGCTGTGTGAGGCCGCCCGCCAACGGATGCGGCTGCCGGCCGGGCATCCTGAAGGTTATCTGGAAGCCATGGCCAACCTCTATGGCGATTTTGCCCGTGCCATACGGGCCGCCGCGCCAGGGCCAGACGCCCCCGGCGTACCCGGCATCGAAACCGGTCTGCGGGGCATGGCCTTTATCGAAGCGGCCATTGCCAACCATCGCGGCGATACCAAGTGGACCGCACTGGCCTGCACACAATGAATCAGGAGAGCCCCGCCGTGAATCCCATTGCCCAAACACCGACAGGCCTGCGTGGCCCAGGTATTTTCCTGGCGCAGTTCATGTCCGCCGACGCGCCGTTCGACACCCTGGCGAACATCGCCCAATGGGCGGCCGCACAAGGTTACAAGGCCATTCAACTGCCGACGTCGGGCACGCAATACATCGACCTGGCCCGCGCCGCCGAGAGCCAGGACTACTGCGACGAACTCAAGGCCATTTGTGCCCAGGCCGGTGTCCAGATCAGTGAGTTGTCGACGCACCTGCAAGGCCAGTTGGTGGCGGTGCATCCGGCGTTCGACGCACTGTTCGACGACTTCGCCCCGGCCCATCTGCGCGGTCAGCCCCAGGCGCGGACCGAATGGGCGATAGAGCAATTGAAGCTCGCCGCCCGCGCCAGCCAGCGACTGGGCCTCACCGCCCATGCGACGTTTTCCGGTGCGCTGTTGTGGCCGTACCTGTACCCGTGGCCGCAACGCCCCTCTGGCCTGGTGGAGCAGGGATTCGCCGAACTGGCCCGACGCTGGTTGCCTATTCTGGACTGCTTCGACGCAGCCGGTGTTGACCTGTGCTACGAGATCCATCCGGGTGAGGACCTGCACGATGGCGCCTCGTTCGAGCGCTTTTTGCAGGCCGTCGATCATCACCCTCGGGCAGCGATTCTCTACGACCCCAGCCATCTGCTCCTGCAGCAGATGGACTACCTGGGCTTCATCGATCGCTATCACGAGCGTATCCGCATGTTCCACGTCAAGGACGCCGAGTTCAGGCCCGACGCCCGTTCCGGTGTGTACGGCGGCTATCAGGGCTGGGTCGATCGTCCTGGACGGTTCCGTTCGCTGGGCGATGGCCAGATCGATTTCAAATCGATCTTCAGCAAACTCACTCAATACGATTTTAGCGGCTGGGCGGTGTTGGAATGGGAGTGTTGCCTGAAGGACTCACAACAGGGTGCTGCAGAAGGCGCGGCGTTCATTGAGCGACACATGATCAGCAAGACCCGAAAGGCGTTTGACGATTTTGCCGGGGTAACGGCCGATGAAGATTCCAACCGGCGGTTGTTGGGCCTGTTGAGGTAACCGGCCCAACCCAAAACCCTATGGCGAGCAAACTCATTGTGGGAGCAAGGCTGGCCCGCGATGAACGAAAACGCGGCTCAACGGTTGGACCGCGGCGCGGCCATCGCGGGCCAGCCTTGCTCCCACAGCGGCTCGCCACAACAGCGCTTCTGAGCATTTTTCTTCACAAGAACAACAATAAAACGGTGACTGTCATGACCACGATGAACGCACGCTTGAGCGTGATGATGTTTCTGCAGTTCTTTATCTGGGGTGGCTGGTTCGTCACCCTGGGGACCTTTCTGTCCAGCACCCTGGGCGCCAGCGGTGGGCAGATCGGCATGGCGTTCTCCACCCAGTCCTGGGGAGCGATCATTGCCCCCTTCGTGATCGGCCTGATCGCCGACCGCTACTTCAATGCCGAACGCATCCTGGCGGTGCTGCATCTGTTGGGCGCGGTGTTGTTGTATCAGCTGTATGCGGCGGCGGATTTCAGCGTGTTCTACCCGTACGTGCTGGCGTACATGGTGATCTACATGCCGACCCTGGCCCTGGTCAATTCCGTGGCGTTCCGCCAGATGCGCGACCCGGCGCTGGAGTTCTCCCGTATCCGGGTGTGGGGCACGATCGGCTGGATCGTCGCCGGCGTGGTGATCAGCTTTGTGTTTGCCTGGGATTCGCGCGAAGCGATCTCGGCGGGCGGCTTGCGCAATACTTTCCTGATGGCCGGCATCGCCTCGCTGGTCTTGGGACTCTACAGCTTCACGTTGCCGGCCACCGCACCGCTCAAGGCGCAAGCGAGCGCAGGTGGCGTCAAACAGCTGCTGGGCCTGGATGCCTTGGGCCTGTTGAAGGATCGCAGCTACCTGGTGTTCTTCATCGCCTCGATCCTGATCTGCATCCCCCTGGCCTTCTATTACCAGAACGCCAACCCGTTCCTGGCCGAAACCGGCATGACCAATCCCACGGCAAAAATGGCCATCGGGCAAGTCTCCGAAGTGCTGTTCATGTTGCTGTTGCCGCTGTTCATCCAGCGCTTTGGCATCAAGTTGGCGCTGCTGGTAGGCATGCTGGCCTGGGCACTGCGTTACGTGCTGTTCGCCTACGGCAATAACGGCGACCTGGCGTTCATGCTCTTCACCGGCATTGCCCTGCACGGCATCTGCTATGACTTCTTTTTTGTCTCGGGGCAGATCTACACCGATGCCAAGGCGCCGGAGCGTTTTCGCAGCTCGGCCCAGGGGCTGATTACGTTGGCGACCTATGGCGTGGGCATGCTGATCGGCTTCTGGGTGGCGGGGCAGGTGACCGATCACTATGCCGTGGACGGCGGCCATGAGTGGAAGAGCATCTGGTTGTTCCCGGCCGGTTTTGCGCTGCTGGTGTTTGTCTGCTTCCTGTTTACCTTCAACGGCCGGCAGGCGGTCGTTGCCGCTTCAAAGGCCTGAGGGGCTGGACGTCAGTCATTTATGGCTGACGTCCAGTTTGGTGTAGGTCACTTTCCCGCCTTCGCTGGAAGAACCGACGTTGTCCAGGGTGTAGACGCCGGCCTTGAAGTAAAAGTTGTAGCCATGCCAGGCGCGGTCCAGCTTCACCTGCTTGCCAACGTTGTTGATCAGCACCGTGAGCTTGCCTTGCTTGTCCATCTGCAGGGAGTAGCTGAAGGTTTTGTTCAGTGCCACTTTTGGCACGGTATAGATCACCGGGCTCTTCTTGTCCTTGGGTTTTACCCGATATTCCACATCGATGTTGCCGGTGCCCTTGGCGTAGCGATACACCAGTTTCAACAGCGGCGTAGGGGCATCCTTGGCGTGGATCTGCGCCACGACTACACGGCCCTCGGAAGGGACCTGGTTCACCGCCAAAGTACCTTTGAGGGTATTGACGCCGCTGTTGTAACGCCAGTTGCGCAACTTGCCGTCTTTGGTGGTTTCGCGCAATTCGGAGCGCGGGTAGTCACTTTTACCGGTGTGGGAGCCGGTCACCGGCGCCCAGAAGACAATCCGCTCGCCGGAGCGGTTGAAATACTTGTTCTGCAGCGTCGGCATGGCCTTGGTCGCCACGACTTGCGCCGGGGTCTGCACGGGCAGGGTGATGTTCCAGACAGTCAAATCGATCATGGTCAATGCTCCGACGGAACCGGCCATTACTCATCAGCCGGAATGGGCAAGATTACCTTCCGTGGCACAGTGTCCATGGTATCGACGGGGGCCTGTTTAGCTGCAGAGGCAACTGACGAATGGCTCTGCGCTGAGCCTTGCGGTCGGTTGAGCGCAGTGATGTCAATTTGACGCTGATCGGTTAGAGTACGCGCCGCCCGAGAGATGGATCCCGGGCGTTTTCTCATGGAGTATTCAATGAACCACCTCAGCAAAATTGTCGCCTGCGCACTGGTTGGCCTGGCCTTGGCGGGTTGCACCGGCACCCCGATGAAAACCAAGCAGTACGACAGCAGCCAATACACCGTGGTCGGCCACAGTGAAGCGAAAGCCACCGGCCTGCTGCTGTTCGGCATGATCCCGATCCGCCAGAACAACCGTTTCGTGCGCGCTCAGAATGCCGCGATCCTGGCCAAGGGCGGCGATGCCATGATCAACACCCAAGTGCAGGAAGACTGGTTCTGGGCCTGGGTCCTGACCGGTTACACCACCAAGGTGTCCGGTGATGTGGTCAAGCTGAAAACCGTTCAGTAAGACTCACGCTGTTGTGGGGGAGGGATGTGCAGTGCCGGCTGGCGCGGATCGATCTGATCCAGTCACTGCTAGTCAACAGTACGAGCACTTTCCTCCTCCCGAAGCCCAAGGCTCATGTCATCGCAGCTTTGCGACCAGGCGCTGAGCCATTCGGGCATGGCCGGTGAGTGTTCGGCCAACCCCAGTGCGCGAATAAACTCTCCCGGTGCAATCGTGCCTTGGGCCGAACGGAACAGGCCGCGCATCATCACCACGCCCACCACGCGCCCCTGGCTCAGGAAGCGGTGTTCCATGAAGGTCCACTTCTCGTCCCAGCCCAGCAGGCGGGTGTGCACCTCGAACGCTTCGAACAGCTTCAGCTCCCGGCGGAACTTACCCCACACATCCCCCACGATCGGCACTGCCCTGTTGCGCAAGGCCACTTTGTAGGCGCCGCTGCGCAGCACGTAATCCATACGCCCTACGTCGGCCAGGGTGAAATAGCGGCCGTTGGTGACATGGCGGTTGAGGTCCAGGTCCAACGGCCACACCCGCATGCGCACCACGGTGGTATCCAGGGGGCCGGTCGGCTTGCGCCAGGGACGACGAAACAGCATGAGCAACAGTCGGAACCAGAGATTCATAAATACGCCCGCGAGGGTGGAAAACGCCGCACTTTAGACAGGCGCCGAGGCTTGGGCTAGGTGCGCAAATGACTGTTTTCGTGGAAATCGCACATTTGGGACAGGTCCGGCGGGTTTGAGCTCATCAAGAACCTGAGTTTGCGACGGCTGCGCCGCCGAGCGGGAGCAAGCTCCCTCGCCATAAAGGGCACTTTGGATTATCGATCGTTCCCACGCTCCTGCGTAGGAACGTCGCCAGGGACGCTCCGCGTTCCGCTTCTGGAAGGTGACGCAGAGCGTCACGGGATGCATTCCCACGCAGAGCGTGGGAACGATCAAAAACAGCCGTAACCTCAGCCTTTGGCCGCCATCGCAGTCACTTCCACTCGCATTCCTTCAACCGCCAGCGCCGCCACGCCCACTGCGGCGCGTACCGGCCAGGGTTTGGCGAAGAAACGCTGATACACCTCGTTGAAGGCCGCACGGTCGGCCATGTCGGTGAGGTAGATGGTCAGGTGCAAGACCCGGTCCATGGAACTGCCGGCGCCTTCCAGGGCAGTCTTGAGTGCCTGCAATGTGCATTCGCTTTGCAAGGTGATGTCACCCAGTTCCAGGCTGCCGTCAGGGCGAGTGGGGATCTGGGTGGAAACCAGCAGGCCGCCGAAGCCGGCGACGTCGGAAGAGATGGAGTCCGCGTCCGGGTCGGGGATGAACGTGATGTCTTGGTTTGCCATGAAAGCCTCTTGTTCAGGAAAGGGTAATGGGGCGGTCGCGACGCAAGCGGCCCTTGCGCGGCCAGTTTACCGTCCATCGTCGAGCCTTTCGTGATTTCCTTTCTGCTCATGGACGCCAGGGTCGATGCGTGCCGCTGCAGTCGGAAGCTCTTTCGAGCGTAGCGGCGCGCCTGGAGGCGTCGCCGTTGTACGTGGCGTTGGCGTGGCTGCTGCAACGCGCGCCAAACATCCTGTTGATTCCCGGTACGTCGTCAGTGGCGCACCTGCGGGAAAACCTCACGGCAAGCGAGCGGAGGATTCCAGTGCAGATGCTGACCGAGTTGGACGGGTTGGTTCAGGCAGGCTGGAACACCACCGTCTCGCCATCTTCCGGTACCCGTATCCGACCTTCGAGGCCGGCCATCGCGGCGGCGTCGCGCAGTGCCTTGCGCGTCGTCGGGCAGTGGCTGAGCGCTTCGAGGTGATTGGCGACCACGGTTCCGCGAGACAAGCGGGCGAACTCAAGGGTTTCCTCGATGCCCATGATGATGTCGCCGCCTAAATCGAACCTGGCCCCGCCTGCCGGCACCACGCTGACCTGCGGTTGATGGTGCAAGACGAACTCGCGCACGGCGGGGCTAAGCAGGGTGTCGCCGGTGAGGTAGACGCTGGGTTCGCCAGGCAGCTCGATCAGGTAACCGACGCCGTGTTCCATCAGCTTGCCCACCAGGCCCTGCCCATGGGTGCATCTGACTGTACGGATCGTGCCGCCCAAAAATGCGCCGGGCTGTTGGTGTTCCTTGGCAAGCGGCTGGACATTCAAGCCCCGCTTGGCGAGGTAGGGGGCATCATGAGGCGTGCAGATCACCGGGATCTGTTTTTCCCTCAACCACCGCTTGGCCGCTCGGTCCAGATGATCGAAATGGCCTTTCTGGCAGTGCGTGATCAGGCAGTGAGTCACGGTCTCCAGGTCGCCAGTCGTAGCTGGCAGTTCCACCAGCGGATTGCGCTGGGTGGCGCCGAACAACCGAAGCGGCGGCAGCATGCCTTTGCCGGCCAGCATCGGATCGACGAGCACGCGATACGGGCCGGATTCAAGGATGATCGTGGCGTTACGAACTTGCTGAATTTTCATGGAGCGTTCCTTTTTTGGGCGAGCGCTTCATGGTGTCGATCTGCGGTGATGGGCATAATGGCCGAATCTGACATCATTGATTCATTTCAAGCCATGCCCAAAAAACTCCGTGTCGGTCTACTCTTGTTTCCCGGTTGCATGCCTGCCGGCCTGTTTGCGTTCGCCGATCTGCTGCATGCGGCCAACCGCCGAAGCGGCCGGGTGTTGTTCGAGGCGACTTATGTCGCACTGCAAGCAGGCCCGGTAACCTGTGCACATGGCATAAGCCTGCAAGCGCAGGCGGCCCTGGGCAGCTGCGAACTCGACGCCGTCCTGGTTCCCGGTTTCTGGGCCGAATCGGCCGAGCAGGTAAACGCGGTACTTACCGGGCAGACCCAACTGTTGAAAGCACTGTCGAAACGTCCCCGACACCTTCAGCTCTGGGCTTACTGCACAGGCGTCTGCCTGCTGGCCGCCTGCAGGCAACTGGACGGGCAGGGCGCGACGGTGACGTGGTGGCTGGCTCAGGCGATGCAAGCGCAGTATCGAAAAGTCCGTTGGCAAAGCGATCAGAACTGCGTGTTCAATGAGCGAACCGCCACCGCTTCGGGGGTGAATGGTTATTTGCCCATCGCGGAAAAATTGATCGAACAGAGCGTCAGCCGTGATGTGCTGCGCGACATTACCCGGCTCATGGTGCTTGCGCGCCCAGCGGTGTCTCACGCGGCGTTCCAAGGGATCGCCCTGGTCCAGCAGCCCGATGGGTTGCTGCGTCGGTTGCATGGGCTGATCGAGCAAATGCCAGCGGAGCACATCACGGTCAAGGCGCTGGCGGAGCGGCTCGCCATGTCCGAACGCACGCTCGCGCGCAAGGTCGGCAGCGAAACGGGCCAGACCGTCGCAGCGTACGCCCGGAGCATCAAGCTGAACCAGGTCAGCGAACGCCTGACGCTGACATCATTATCCCTCGCCAGCATCGGCGCCGAGCTGGGTTTCAGCAGCAGTTCCAACCTGCAACGGATGTTCAAGGCACTGACTGGGCTGACGCCGGTGGAGTACCGGCGCCAGTTCGGGCGGGTGTGACGCCGGGGGACGGATCAGCTGCGCGCCTCATCCGTTTCGTTTCGATGATGGTCAGGCCAATTGTCGACGGGGCGCGCACGGTCTTCGTTGAACATTTCGGTGAGCAACGCGTTGGCGCGCTGGTAGGCGTCGTGCCTGAACTTGAGGTCGTCTTCCGGCTGGGCGACGATTTCCTCCAGCATGTGCAGATTCAAACGACGGAACTGATCCGCGCGCTCGCGCGCTTCGTAAGCCCCGACGCCCATCTGCACCAGCGCATTTCGGCCCAATGCCAGCGCGCTCTCGAAGGTTTCCCGCTCGGCGGTCTCTACGCCCATCTGCCGCAGGGTGATCAGGTGCCCCATGTCCCGCGCACGGACGATCAGTTTCAACGCGGGGAAGTGCTCCTGGGCCAGTCGGGTCAGCGTCAGGTTGTCCTGCTGGTCGTCAATCGCATTGATCAGCACCACCGCCTGGCCGGCGCCGGCCGCGTGGAGCAGATCGAGGCGAGTGGCGTCGCCGTAGAACACTTTTACGCCGAATTTGCGCAGCGTCTCGATGTTGTCGGGGTCATGGTCCAACACCACCACCTCGACGCCGCAGGACATCAAGAGACGCCCGGCGATCTGTCCGAAGCGGCCGAACCCGGCGATGATCACCCGTGGGTTCTGCTGATCGACGAGGTCGGATTCCTGGCGGTCTTTCTTGGTGGCGGACTCTATTCGATCCAGCAGCAGGATCAGCAACGGCGTCAGGCACATGGACAGGGCCACCGCCAGCGTCAGGCTCTTGCCCCACTGGTCGGTCAGAATGCCGGCCAGCGTGGCGGCGCCGAACACCACGAAGGCGAACTCGCTGCCCTGGCCGAGCAACACCGCTTGCCATGAGCGTTGGCCGGCAGGGACGTTCAGCAAACGGCTGACGGCCTTGATCACCAGCAATTTGATCAGAATGAAACCCAGGGTCAGGGTCATGACCTTCAGCGGTGCATTGATCAGCGTGCCGAAATCGATCGACATGCCGACACCGATAAAAAACAACCCCAGCAGCAAGCCTTTGAACGGTTCGATGTCGCTTTCCAGGGCATGGCGGTATTCAGAACTGGCCAGCAGCACCCCGGCGAGGAACGCGCCCATGGCCATCGACAAGCCGGCCTCTTCCAGCAGAAACCCGAAGCCGAACACCAGAAACAGCGCCACGGCGCTGAAGATCTCACGTAGACCCGAGCGCGCGGCGAAGCGCAGCAGCGGGCGTGTCACGTAGCGTCCCAACAGCACGACGACGCTGATGGCCACGACGATCTTGATAATCGAAAGCACCAGGGCGGTGCCGGACGGCGTGTCGCCGTGGGCCGCCAACAACGGAATCATGGCAACCAGCGGAATGGCCGCGATGTCCTGGAACAGCAGGACGGCGAAGCTGCTGCGCCCGACGGCGGTCGACGTCAGGTTGCGCTCGTTCATGGCTTGCATGGCGATGGCCGTGGAGGACAGGCTCAGGGTCAGGCCGACCAGCAGCGCGGCCGTCCAATTCAGCCCCAGGGCCGCACAGAACACCGCGATTGCCCCGCCACAGGCGAGCATCTGCAAGGCGCCGCCACCGAACACCATCCTGCGCAACGCCCAGAGCCGCTTGGGATCGAGCTCGAGCCCGATGACGAACAGCATCAGGACGACGCCGATTTCGGCGAATTCCAGAATCGCCTTTACGTCAGTAACGAGCTTGAGTCCCCACGGGCCGATCACGCACCCGGCCAGCAGATAACCCAACACCGGGCCCAGGCCCAACCTGACGGCAATCGGCACGATCAACACTGCCGAACCCAGGTAGATAAGCAGTTCAATCAGGCTGTGAGTCTCCATATCAATCTTCCTTCCAGGAGGCCAGGCGTGCGCTGTAGTGTTCGATTTGTGCATCCAGGGTTTCGGACGCGCCGGCATACGCGCCGTGTACCACGACCGGCTCCAGCCAGCGCATGTGGCAGTAGATGGCCGTTGCGTGGAGGGGCTGGGCCAGCACCTGGAAGCCCGGGTAGGCGCCGATCTGGAAATGATCGTGGTTGCCACCCGTGGATACGGCCCACAGCAGGGGCTTGCCTTTGAGGGCTGTGGCGTCTCTGCCATAGGCCCAGCCATGGGTGAACACTTTATCGATCCACAATTTCAGCAGCGGCGGCATGCTGTACCAATACATCGGGTGTTGGAGGACGAGCAGTTGGCACTGTTCGATGGTGCGTTGTTCGGCCTCGACGTCGATGTCGAAGTCCGGATAAAGATCGTAGAGGGACCGTATGACCACGTCCGGATGACTGGATGCCCGCTGGAGCATTTGCTGGTTGACCCGTGATTGGTCAGGGTAGGGGTGGGCGTAAATGATCAGAATCATCAGGGCAATTCCGGGAGGCCGGTCCTGGTCAAAAGGCCGGACATCCTACCGAGGAAGGCGCGTGTTGTTTAGAACATTGTTTGCCGGCGTATGGTGCCGGGGTCAATTAAGCGGCAGCGAGACCTTGACCTCCAGGCCGCCGCCCCGCCGATTCCTGAGGGTCAGCGTCCCGCCATGCTCCAGCACCGTCGCCCGCGCTGCCGACAGCCCCAGCCCGACACCGCCGGTGTTCTTGTTGCGCGAGCCTTCGATGCGAAAGAAGGGCGCGAAGACTTGCTCATGGAACTGCGGGGCGATACCAGGCCCGCGGTCGTGGACGCGAATTTCGACACGGTCCATGAACGCCTTGAGCTGAACACCCGGCTCGCTGCCATATTTGCTCGCATTGTCGATCAGGTTGACCAGGGCTCGCTTGATCCCGATGGGCCGGCCCATGTAAACGAAACGAGGAGCGCCCTCGAATGAAACCTCGGTGCCGGCATCCTTGAAGTCGTCGACGACCGTGTGCAGCAGTTCGGCCAGGTCGAACGCGGTGGCGTGTTCGAGCCGAGCTTCGTCGCGGAAGAATTCCAGCGCACTGTTGACCATCGCCTGCATCTCATCCACGTCCCTGAACAGCCTCGATTGCTGTTCGGCGTCGTCGATGAACTCTCCACGCAGGCGCATGCGGGTCAGGGGCGCGCGCAGGTCGTGGGAGATGGCAGCGAGCATCTGCGTGCGGTCCTGGACGAAGTGCTGCAGCTGGGCCTGCATGGCATTGAACGCGAGGATCGCCTGACGGATTTCGTGAGGGCCGACCACCGGGATGGGCGGCGCCCTGAAGTCCACGCCAAAGCGCCTGGCGCCTTCGGCAAAGCGTTCCAGCGGTGTTGCCAGATGCCGTGTAGCAATCAGGGCGACGATAAACGTCGATAGAAGAATCAGCCCGATAATGATCAGGTTGCGCATCCACTCTTTCAGGCCCCAACTGCGAGAGGCTACGGAAAATTCCACCCAGGAATCGTCGGCCAATTGGATGAGGACCGCGTAGCGCCTGTCTGGATGATCGGCGGGCCAATCGCCGGGCTCGAAGGCCTCTATCCTGGCCTCGGGCCTGCCCAGTTGCTTGCGCAGGAACGTCGCCCCCTCACTGAACTGTGGGTCGTCGATCACCGGCACTCGTGCGTCTTCACGACGGGGCAACCATTGTGCGGCGAACGCCTGGTCGCTGGCCGCCCTGGCGATATCGGGCCGTTGTCCGGGCGCCACCGAGTCGATGATACGAGTGATGGCGGCGGCTTTCTCCATCAGGCCGGTTTCCATCAGGGGAGGGCGTGCCCAGGTCCCAGCCAACAGGCCGAACAGCTCGTTCAGGGCCAGTAAAGTCAGCATGGCGAGCATGGTGGTCAGGGCAATCCAGCGGGCTACCGTATCGCGTGGCCGATGGAAAGCTGAGTGCCGGGGCTTCATCGCTTCACCACATGGGGGCTGAAAAGGTAGCCGCTGTTGCGAATGGTGCGGATCATCGATGGGCCAGTGATATCGCTCTCCAGCTTGCGGCGCAGCCGGCTGACCTGGACGTCGATGCTGCGATCGAACGCGTCATACGTTTCGCCGCGGGCCAGGTCCAGCAGTTGCTGGCGAGTGAGGACCCGGCGCGGGTGTTCGGCAAAGACCAGCAGCAACTCAAACTCGCCGGTGGACAGCGGGATCATGACTTTGTCCGGTGAACGCAACTCGCGGCGGGTGACGTCCAGTTGCCAATTTTCGAATTCCAGAATCAGGCGCGAATTGTTGTTCAATGTGCCCCTGGCTTCGCCGGTGCGCCTGAGCACGGCGCGCACCCGGGCCAGCAGCTCGCGCGCATCGAACGGCTTGGTCAGGTAATCATCCGCCCCCAGCTCAAGACCGACGACGCGATCACTCAGCTCACCCATGGCCGTGAGCATGATGATGCCGACCGTATGTTCGGCCCGCAGTCGCTGGCAGAGCACCAGTCCACTGTCTCCCGGCAACATGACGTCGAGGATGATCAGGTCCGGCAATCGACGCGCCACCGCCTGCCACAGGGCGGCACCGTCGGCGGCCACTTCGACGCTATAGCCATGTTGCTCGAGGAATTTGCGCAAGAGGGCGAGGACTTCGAGGTCGTCGTCCACCAGTAATAGATGGCTCACAGTGGGCACGCAGGGCAATGAATACAGAAGGGGATACTAGGGTCAATCCGGGGCCTGCGTCATATATTTCAACTCGGTAATAAAGTTGCCGACGGGCAATGTTGTGGAAATCTTCAGGCAAAGAATCAGGGGCAGGATCACCCGATGTCAGTCAGTTAAACGACGGCCAACCCAACACAACCCTCGCCACCAGAGCTGTGTACGGCGGTGTCTTCCCAAACTGACCGGTATCGCCCCAATTCCTCGCCGAGATAGCCTTGTATGCCGATCACCAAGCCCGCTCCGCTGTTTGTTCGTTGCACTGTTGTCGTAGGACTCGTGGCATTCGCCAGCGGCTGCACCAGCACGCCCGCTGCAACCCCTGGCAGTTGTGAACGTGCGAGCTACACCGTCGATGATCCGGCAGAGCCCGTCAACCGGGGCATCTTCGCTTTCAACCGGACTGTCGATGACTATGCGCTGGCCCCGGTTGCCCGTGGTTATCTCAAGCTTCCGGATGTGGTGCAGACGGGGGTGCATAACTTCGTGGCGAACTTCGGTGAGCCCAAGGTCTTCATCAACGATCTGCTGCAAGGCAACGCTCAACGCTCGGTCAACACCCTGGGTCGCTTCGTCATCAACACCACCGCAGGCATCGTCGGGCTGATCGATGTGTCGGGCAAACTGGGTATCGAACGCCACAAGGCCGATTTCGGCCAGACGTTCGGCGTCTGGAACATCGCTCCCGGGCCGATCGTCGAACTGCCGCTGCTGGGAACGTCCAGCCTGCGCGACGCAACCGGCAAACTGCTGAGTTCTGCGGTCGATCCGTTCGGCAGCAACAGCGATACGGTCGATACGTTAGGCACGATCAATACCGTAGGCGGGGTCGTTGATGGTCGTGCCGAGGCGCTCCCGCTGACGGACAAGTTGCGGGCCCGGCCGGATTACTACGTGGCGCTTCGTGACGCGGTAGCGCAGCGGCGCGCCGATTTTGTCGCCCAGGGCAAGTTGGGCGCGGTGGCGGGGGACGACGCCGCTTGCCCGGAGGGAGAGACCGTTGATGAGTAACCCCGTATTGGTTCTGCACCGGCGAGTGAAAAACCTTGAGCAAGGCATTCTGCATTGCCGGGAGATCGAGTTGCAGTTGACGGAGGATGGCCGACATTTACTGCTCAGCCGTTACCTGGAGTTGTACAGCCATGACCAGGTTGGCGCGTGCGACATCCAGAATTACCGGGTGCCTCTGGCGAGCATGATTCGCTGGATGGTCAGTCATGGGGAGCGGATGAGTCCACTGGTCCGCTAGCCTTGCGCCGACGCAGAGACTGCTAGACTTTACCGTCCAGTTATCTCTCGGAGAGATCGGATGAATAACAAAAACACGATTTGTCTCTGGTACGACGGTGCTGCGCTGGAGGCTGCGCAGTTCTACGCCGCGACGTTCCCGGACAGTGCGGTGCAGGCTGTTCATCACGCCCCCGGTGACTACCCGATGGGCAAGCAGGGCGATGTGCTGACGGTCGAGTTCACGGTAATGGGCATTCCCTGCCTGGGGCTGAACGGAGGCCCGGCGTTCCAGCACAACGAAGCCTTTTCGTTCCAGGTCGCGACCGATGACCAGGCCGAAACGGACCGTTTGTGGGAGGCGATTATCGGCAATGGTGGCCAGGCCAGTGCCTGCGGCTGGTGCAAGGACAAGTGGGGCCTGTCCTGGCAGATCACCCCGCGCGTGCTGACTGCCGCGATAGCCAATCCCGATCAGGCAGCCGCCAAGCGCGCGTTCGAAGCCATGATGGAGATGACAAAGATCGACATCGCGGCCATTGAAGCAGCGTTGAAAGGTTGAGCGGCGCAGCCTGACAGTCCGCTATCGCGAGCAGGCTCGCTCCCACATTGGATCTGTGTCGGTCTCGATGGGTGGGTCAACACAACCCCCTGTGGGAGCGAGCCTGCTCGCGAAGACGGCGGCACATTCAACATGGCTGCAACCTGACCCACCGCCAGTCAGCTCATCCCTGTGCGGCTTCAGGCAACCTGGCAATCACCTTGATCTCGAACTGAAAACCATACAGCCACGTCACCCCCACCGCCGTGAGTGTTGGATGCGGTGCGCTGCCCCAGAATTCGGGCACCACTTTCCAGATCGTTTCGAATGTCGATTCTGGATCGACGATGAACACGGTGACGTCAACCACATCATCAAAGGTGCAATCGGCGGCGGCGAGAATCGCCTTCAGGTTGTTGAACGCCCGCCGAACCTGATCCTCCAGTTCGGGTTCTGGCGAGCCGTCTTCGGTGCTGCCGACTTGCCCCGATACGAATAAAAAGCCATTGGAACGAATCGCCGGCGAATAGCGATTACGCTCATAAAGTGCCTGGCGTCCGGCGGGGAAAACTACATCGCGCTGTGTCATGGGTGCCTCCATCAAAGGGTCGGATTCAATGTTGAAAACACTCTAGGGGCTTGTGCGCGGACGATAAACGAGCAACCTTGGCGATCACTGTTTGTAAAATCCAAACAATCTGACGGACACCGGGGCAGTAATGGATCGTTTCGACGCGATGCAGGCATTCGTTCGAGTGGTGGAGGCGGGCAGCTTCACCAAAGCCGCCGAAACACTGCATATGAGCAAGACCACCGTGACCCAACTGGTGCAGCAACTGGAGGCCCGGCTGCGCGTCAAGTTGCTCAACCGCACCACGCGCAAGGTCAACGTCACCGCTGACGGCGCCGCTTATTACGAGCGGGTGATTCGCCTGCTGGCCGACATGGACGATGCCGAGACCAGCCTGTCCGGCGCTCAGGCACTGCCCAGAGGGCGACTGCGAGTGGACGTGCCAAGCCCGCTGGCAACCATGATCCTGGTGCCGGCATTGCCGCAATTTTACGCGCGATACCCGGACATTCAGATCGACATGGGCGCAAGCGACCGCATCGTCGACATGCTCGATGAAAACGTCGATTGCGTGGTGCGCGGCGGCGAGCTGACGGACCAGTCGCTGATCGCCCGGCGCGTCGGCGACCTGGCTCTTGGCGTGTTTGCCGCACCGAGCTATCTGCAGCGCGTGGGCACGCCTGCGCATCCGCGAGAACTGGAAGATTCCCAGCATCGCATCGTCGGCTTCCTCTGGGCGCGCACCGGCAAACCGCTCCCTTACGCCATGCACAACCACGGCGAGCATTTGCACATCAAAGGACGCTACGCACTGGCCGTCGATGATGGCAACGCCTACCTCGCGGCCGGTCTGGCGGGGTTGGGTGTGCTCTGGCTACCCGAGTACATGTCCAGATCCCACCAGGCGCGAGGTGAGTTGGTGCGCCTGTTCGAAGACTGGCGCCTCGACCCGATGCCGCTCTACGTGGCCTATCCTCCTAACCGACACATCAGCGCCAAGTTGCGGGTGTTCATTGAATGGGTGGTGGAGTTGATGGCACAGCATGCGCCTGTTATCGACCGGTCGGGGTTATGAAACCCGATCGCATGACTGCAGAGGAGACGCACCATGGACCGATTCACCGGCGGTTGCCTGTGCGGCAACGTTCGCATCCAAGCCTCGGGGCGCCCGTACCGGGTTGGTCTTTGTCACTGCCTCGACTGCCGCAAACATCACGGGGCGCTCTTCTACGCCTCCGCCGTGTTCCCCCAGGATGCCGTGACGATCGAGGGCGAAACCCGGGACTACGCCGGGCGCTTCTTCTGTCCGCGCTGCGGCTTGTCGGTGTTTGCACGTACCGGCGACGAGGTGGAAGTGAACCTGGGAACGCTGGATGCCCCGGATCAACTGATGCCCACCTACGAAAGCTGGACCGTGCGCCGTGAGTCCTGGTTGCCGGCGTTTCCGTTCACCAGGCACTACCCGCATGATCGTGAGGGTACGGGTCGCTCCGAGGAGTAGGCGCGGTAGCGGGTCTTAGCCAAAGCCCACAATCGCCTTGATCTCCAGGTACTCCTCAAACCCATGGAGACCATACTCACGGCCATTGCCGGAACGCTTGTAGCCACCGAACGGTACCCTCTGTGCGCAAGGACGAGATTCCGTTGCGCAAACTGTTGCGGCACTGATTCAAAGGAAAAGGGGCCCCGTCATCCAGCGCTGTCCTCACTGGCGTGAATCAACGCACTCACCCGTCGGCCCAGGTCAGTCAAGCTGAAAGGTTTGGCCAGTACGTGGGTCGTGGTGTCGACCGAAACCAGATTTTTCCCCTCGGCAAATCCGGTGATGAACAACACTTTCAGCGAGGGATATCTGGCCTTCATTTCATTCGCCAGGCTGATGCCATTCATGGTTCCCGGTAGGCCGATATCTGTCAGCAATAAATCGATATGCTCGGTCTTATCGGCCTGCTTGAGGGCAGAGACGCTGTCCAGCGCATCGATGACGTGATAGCCGGTTTCAGTCAGGAATTCCGAGACCAACTGGCGAATCGCCGCTTCGTCATCCACCACCAGAATGGTTTCGTTGGCGCCGGGCTGCAAGGGTGCGGTGTCATCCAGATGCGCGCTTTTCACCCTGATGGGGGACTGGCTGACAACCGGAAAATACATTGTCACGGTCGTGCCCACGCCGACGCTGCTCTGAATCTTCACCTGCCCTCCGGATTGCTGGGCAAACCCGTAGATCATCGACAGGCCCAGGCCGGATCCTTCGCCAATGCGCTTGGTGGTGAAGAACGGATCGAACACCCGAGACAGGATGTCGGCGCTGATCCCCGTGCCCGAGTCGGTGACCGAGATCGCCACATATGGGCCCGGCGGCATCATTTTTTCGCTGGAAGATGTCGCGTCGATAACGCAGCGTTGCACGTCAAGTTTCAAGGTTCCGCCACCGGGCATCGCATCCCGGGCGTTGATGGCCAGATTGAGCAGGGCGTTCTCCAGTCCATTGGGGTCGCATTTGATCGGATCATGCCCCCTGAAAGCGCATTCGACATGAATGCTCGGGCCCACGGAGCGTCGGATCATTTCTTCCAGGCCGGCCACCACTTTGCGCGGTTCGAGAACTTCCGGTTCTAGCGATTGCTGCCTGGAAAATGCCAGCAGGCGCTGGGTCAGTGCGGCTGCGCGTGTCGCTGAGGTCAGGGCGACGGAGTTGTAGCGAGACAGTTCGTCGTAGCGTTGACGGTCGATGTGCCGTTGCATCAGCTCAAGGCTGCCACTGATGCCAGCCAGCAGGTTGTTGAAGTCGTGGGCAATACCCCCCGTCAGTTGGCCTACCGCTTCCATCTTCTGACTTTGCCGCAGTTTCGACTCGGCCAGCGCACGCTCCTGTTGTTCGGCTTCAAGCTGCTGGGTACGGGTTGCAATCCGGTCTTCGAGCAGGTCGTTCCAGTCCCTGAGCGCCGCCTCCAGTTGCACCCGCTCGTTGATGTCTTCGACGGTGCCATACCAGCGCTCGCATCGTCCCTCGGGATCCAGGCTACAAAACGCGCGGATTCTGAACCATCGATATTCCCCCGTGGATTTTCGCAACTGGATCTGTGCGTCGAAGGGTTGCAAACTCGCCAGCGACTGATTCCACAACCGGGCAAATGATATGCGGTCATCGGGGTGCGTTGCGTTCAACCACTGGCGCCCCAGTGTCTGTTCCGGCGACCGTGCGGTGTATTCATACCAGCGTTGATCCAGCGATGTCACCGCGCCATGGCTGTCGGCCGTCCAGGGCCAGAGTGGATTAAGCTGCGCGGCGATTCGATAGTGTCTTTCGCTTTCCCGCAATTTTTCTTCAGTCAGGCGCATGGCCTGCATGGTTTTGGCGCGTTTCAACGCCGCACCCAGCAGGTTGCTGTAGACGCGCAGAAAGTCGATGTCGCTCTCGCTAAACTGCCGGGGGCTGCGGCTGTCGACTTCGAAGATGCCGAAGGGGCGCGTCTCGGTGGCGCCGTGTACCAGCACATTGACGAACGCTTGGACGCCGTTGCGCGTTTGGAAGTCGTGATAGTGAAAGCGTGTTTCTGTCGCAATGTCCGTGGAAATGACGGCGCCGCCGGAGTCCAGGGAATACCGTTCCGGGGTGCCTTCCAGTGCCTGAACCCGGACTTCGCCAACGACCCCCGGCAACCAGCCCACACCGTTGCGCACCAGGAAAGTGACACCGTCGTCTTCCAGCGACATGAACTTCGCCAGATGGGTTTCCAGTGCTTCACCGACCAGACGACACGCCTCGTCGAGGATGTGTTCAAAATCGTCTGAAACCAGGGCTAGCTCGCCGAACTCGGCAAGTACCTTGCGTTGACGTAATAAAGTGTCTTCGATTGTCATGTGGATCACCCTTGGTACGTCTTGAATATCCGAGGGTTGCAGGACGGCTAGGTTCACATGAATTGATAAGCGTGCCGACCACAAGCCGTTTGACGTGAGAGGCGTAGAACGCAAAAGCCCTTCCTGAGAAGGGCTCTGCAAAGTGGGCGCAGAATCTGGGCGCCCCTGGACAAAGGTGGGAGCGAGTCTGCTCGCGATGGCGCTAGGTCGCCTGGTCGGGGTCGTGAATGTTCCGACGCTATCGCGAGCAGGCTCGCTCCCACACAGGTCATGCAGTGCATGTCATTGTTTTATTCCTGAAGAAACGTCAGCAGATCCTGGTTCAGCCGGTCCTTGTGCGTATCGGTCAGGCCATGCGGCGCGCCGGGGTAGACGATCAGACGTGCACCCTTGATCAGCGCCGCCGAGGCCCGACCGGAAGCATCAATGGGAACAATCTGATCATCGTCTCCATGAACGACCAGCGTCGGCACATCGAACTTCTTCAGGTCGTCGCGAAAATCGGTGGCCGAGAAGGCCGCGATCGACTCATAGGTGTTCTTGCTGCCCGCCTGCATGCCCTGCACCCAGAACGACTGGATCAGCCCTTGGGATGGCTTGGCACCCTCGCGGTTGAAACCGAAGAATGGACCGGAGGCGATGTCCAGGTAAAGCTGTGAGCGGTTCTCCAGGGACGCCTTGCGCAGCCCGTCGAACACCTCGATGGGCAGACCGCCGGGGTTGGTTTGGGTCTTGAGCATCAGCGGTGGGACGGCGGAAACCAGCACGGCCTTCTTCACCCGGCTTGTACCATGGCGACCGATGTAGCGAGCCACTTCGCCGCCCCCCGTCGAGAACCCCACCAGGGTGACATCCTTCAAGTCCAACGCTTCAATCACCGCCGCCAGATCGTCGGCGTAGTGATCCATATCGTTGCCTTCCCACGGCTGGCTGGAGCGGCCATGACCGCGACGGTCGTGGGCAACGACGCGATAACCCTTCGAGGCGAGGAACATCATCTGCGCTTCCCAGCTGTCGGCGTTCAACGGCCAGCCGTGACTGAAGGTGACTACCTGGCCATCCCGTGGACCCCAATCCTTGTAGTACAGCTGCACGCCATCCCGGGTGGTGATGTAGCTGGCGGACTGAATCACGCTGCCGACGGCGGACATGCTCGCAGCGGTCTGGGCGGGGGAGGCAGCTTCGGCGCTGAGGGTTGCCAGTGCCAGTGTCGCGATGGCCATGGTGCGGTTGAGTGTGTTCATCGTCTCTCTCCATAGGGGTCGGTTTGACCTGTCGCGACCGCCGTCGATCGCGTTGGTGGGCAGATTAGAGAGAGAGGCTGCTACCGAGAACCGCTGCGCTATCGATAGCTGCTATACGCATAAACGATGGTTGCGGCGCGCTTGGATGGACCCCCTATGCTGGAGCACTCAAGCGGGCTCCAGTTCCGCGCTGAGATAGACCTGGCGGCGCAGCCATTGATGGCCGGCATCCTTGTTATTGCGCGGGTGCCAGGCCAGCACCAGGCGCAGCGCCGTCAGCTCGAGGGGTGGTTCGAACAGGTCCAACCGGTCGCGGTACTGGCAGAGGAAGCGCGAGGGCAATGTGCACAGGGTATCGGTGGACGCAACGAGCAGCGGCGCCAGTGCGTAATTCTGAATGGAGAAGGCGACGTTGCGAACCTGGTTGATCTCCACCAGTGCCTCGTCGACCACCCCGGCAAAACGCCCGCCTTCCGAGGACACGAGCACATGATCAAGGGCGCAAAACGTCTCGAGATCAAGTGGTCCCGTGCCGCGAGGATGGCCCTTGCGCTGGGCGGTCAGGAAGCCATCCTCCCAAAGAGGTCGCTGCATGAGGTCGTCGCGAAGAGCGCCTGGCACGGTGATCAGAAGATCGATCTGGCCTTGCTCAAGACGCTCGAACACGTCGCGTGGGGGATGGATGAACGCCAGCTTTGCATGCTTTGCCTCATGCTTCAGACGGGCGCAGAGATCCGGCGCCAGAACGGCCGCCGGCGTTTCGAACAAGGCGATGACGAAGGTGCGGGTCGTGGTGGCCGGATCGAAACGTTCCGGTTGACTGACCAGGCGTTTGAGTCCTTCGAGCACTTGCAGCAACTCTTGCTCCAGTGCCTGCGCCCGGGGCGTGGGGACCACGCCACGACCGTTCGCCGCCGGGACGAACAACGGATCCGCCAGGATATCCCGCAGACGCGCCAGCCGTGCCGACAGAGCCGGTTGGCTGATGCCCAACTGGGCAGCGGCACGTGTGACATTGCGCTCTTGCAGCAGCGCCTTGAGTGCCAGCAGCAACGCTCCGTCGAAATCTGTGTAGTTCATCTTCATCTCCCGATCAGCGCCATCAGACAGGCTGCTGTGCGGGCATGAAATCAAACAAGGTGCCGGTTTGTATAGCGTTGCGCAGGTGGGAGCGAGCCTGCTCGCGAAAGCGGTGTATCAGTCAGCAAAGATGTTGAATGTGCCGCCGCCTTCGCGAGCAAGCTCGCTCCCACCCTTAATCGCCGCCAGCCGCAGAATCTTCATTCACCGCAAATCCCCTGTGGGAGCGAGCCTGCTCGCGAAAGCGGAGTGTCAGTCAGCAAAGATGTTGAATGTGCCGCCGCCATCGCGAGCAAGCTCGCTCCCACCCTTGATCGCCGCCAGCCGCAGAATCTTCATTCACCGCAAATCCCCTGTGGGAGCGAGCTTGCTCGCGAAAGCGGTGTGTCAGTCAGCAAAGATGTGGGATGTGCCTACGCCATCGCGAGCAGGCTCGCTCCCACCCTTGATCACCGCCAGCCGCAGAATCTTCATTCACCGCAGATCCCCTGTGGGAGCGGGCTTGCTCGCGAAATCGGTGTATCAGTCAGCAAAGATGTTGAATGTGCCGCCGCCATCGCGAGCAAGCTCGCTCCCACCCTTGATCACCGCCAGCCGCAGAATCTTCATTCACCGCAAATCTCCTGTGGGAGCGAGCCTGCTCGCGAAAGCGGTGTATCAGTCAGCAAAGATGTTGAATGTGCCGCCGCCATCGCGAGCAAGCTCGCTCCCACCCT
>NZ_CAAKGZ010000023.1:0-21257 GCF_901007645.1 Pseudomonas sp. FG-3G | reverse complement strand
GGTTCCGCCCTTACGGCGGGTCACTTTTGCGCTCTTCAAAAATGACCCGCCGTAAGGGCGGAACCATAAGCCGCCGTTACCAAAGAAACGGATATTCACACAACCCTAACACCACACCGGGTCAAACCCGGAACCGCCCCACCAACGTCTGCAAATGAACCCCCAACCGCGCCAATTCAGCGCTCGAAGCGGCCGTCTCTTCACTGGACGACGCAGTTTGCTCCGACACATCGCGCACATTCAGCACACTGCGGTTGATCTCTTCGGCCACGGCACTCTGCTGCTCGGCCGCAGCGGCGATCTGCTGGTTCATCGACTGAATGGCCGAGACCGTGCGGGTGATGTTTTCCAGGGATCCACCGGCGCGGCGGGTCAGTTCGACGCTGTTGTCGGTCAGAGTGCGGCTGTTGTCCATGATGGTCGCGACCTGCTCGGTGCCCGACTGCAGGCCGACGATCAGTTCTTCGATTTCTTCAGTGGACTTCTGAGTGCGCTGGGCCAGGCTGCGGACCTCGTCAGCCACCACCGCAAAACCACGTCCGGCTTCGCCCGCACGGGCCGCTTCGATGGCCGCGTTGAGGGCCAGCAGGTTGGTTTGCTGGGCTACGGACTTGATCACGTCCAGTACGCTGCCGATCTTGTCGCTTTCCCGCTTGAGGTCGCCCATGGCTGTGGTGGAGTTACCCACTTCGAGGGCCAGGCGTTCGATCTGGGCGATGGCTTCGCCGACCACTTTTTCACCCTCGCGTGCCTGCTGGTCAGCCGCGACGGCCGCTTCGGAAGCTTCCTCGGCATTGCGCGCCACTTCTTGCACTGTGGCGGTCATTTCGTGCATGGCGGTGGCGACCTGGTCGGTTTCCACTTTCTGGCTGTTGACCCCGGCGCTGGTCTGTTCGGTCACGGCCGAGAGTTGTTCGGCGGCGCTGGCGATTTGCGTCACGCCGTCGCTGATGCCGCCGATCAATTGCCGCAGGCCCACGGTCATGCTCTGCATGGCGCGCTGCAATTGGCCCAGTTCGTCGCGGCGCTCGGAGGTGAGGTTGTGGGTCAGGTCGCCCGCGGCAATGCGCTCGGCGACTTTGAGGGTCTGGTCCAGCGGGCCGACGATCTGCCGGGTGATGACCAATGCTGCGATCACGCCGAACAACATGGCCAGCACGGCAGCCGATACCAGGACGGTCTTGGCCTGGGCGGCGTCGTGGTCGCGCACGGCAGTCTGGGACACGGTCAGGCTTTTGCTGGACTCAAGCAATACTTCGCCTTGCTCGGTCATGCGCTTGAGCGCCGCGGCTGTATCCAGTTGGGAATCGCGAAACTGACTGACCGCCGCACGGTAGGCGTTGATCGAATCGCTGGCTTGCTGCAGGTTGGCGGAGTGCTCCTCAGGCAACTGCGCCGGTAGGCGTGCGAGAAGTTTGAGGGCATCGGTAATGGCGTCAAGGGCCGGTTGCTGGGCTTCGTTCTTACCGCTGTAGGTGTAGCCGCGAACCTGATAACGCGCTTGCTGGATTGCCTTGCTCAGGGATACCACGTTGTTGAACTGGGCGATGTTCTCGCTTTCTAGCATCGCTTTTTCAACCTCGGCGACGCGGGCCACGGCGTTGTCGGCACTGGCGCCGAGTTTGCTGCGGGCATCTTCGCGGCTGACGGTGGCGCTGGCCATCTCGGCGAAGGCGCTTTTGTACTCGGCCACAGCGGCCAGTTGTTTGTCGATCAGTGCCACGTCGGCCGGTTGCTCGATCATCTGGCGGGCAGCGGTCAGGCCGGTCTCGAGTTTGGCAAGCAGATCGTTGACTGCCTGCGGACCGTTTTCACCCCGTGTGGTGTAGTAGTCCAGGCGTGCCAGGCGCAGGTCCTTGCTCAACTCGTTCAGGCTGGAAATGTAGCCCAGCTTGTCGCCACGGCTGATGACATTGCCCAGGCCGCTCCAGCCGGTGAAAGCGATCATCAAGGTTAGAAATAGCACCAGACCGAAGCCGAAGCCGAGTTTGCGATTGACGCTTACGTTTCCCAGACTCTGGGTAAGCATTCGGAACATGCTGATTTCTCCCTTGCTGCACTGAATTGGTTTTATGGGAGCTGTATCGGCGGGGCGGGAGGGATCTGTAGAAATGAACTGAGGATCCTGGTGCTCGCCACAAAAAACGGGCAAGCGACAGGGGTTCAGAACAACCGTGCGAGCAGCGCGGTAACGGCGGTTTCGACGCGCAGGATGCGTTCGCCCAGTTGTACCGGTTGCAGTCCGGCCTTGGCCAGCAGGTCGATTTCGTAAGGAATCCAGCCGCCTTCGGGGCCGATGGCCAGGGTCACGGGTTCGTCCAGCGCGCGAGGGCAGGGGGGGTAGTTCCCCGGATGGCCGACCAGACCGCGGGTGCCGTCCGCCATGGCCGGCAGGCGGTCTTCAACGAAGGGTTTGAAGCGCTTTTCGATGATGATCTCTGGCAGCACGCTGTCGCGCGCCTGCTCCAGGCCAAGGATCAGTTGTTCGCGAATGGCCTCGGGCTCCAGGAACGGGGTCTGCCAGAAGCTCTTTTCCACGCGGTAACTGTTGACCAGTACCACGCGCGGCACGCCCATGCTGGCGATGGTCTGGAACACTCGCCGGAGCATTTTCGGTCGAGGCAGGGCCAGCACCAGTGTCAGTGGCAGCTTGACCGGTGCAGGTTGGTCGAGTGTCACTTGCAGTTCGGCTTCATGGGCTTCCAGGCGCAGCACCTGGGCCGTGCCCATCAACCCGCCGATACGCCCGACCCGCAGGCTGTCACCGACGGCGCTACGGTGCACTTGCTGCATGTGGGTCAAGCGGCGATCGCTCAGCACGACGCGGTCAGGCCCGATGAAGTCGGCCTCTTCAAGCAGCAGCAGGTTCACGCTTGGGTCGCTGGCGGCTGGTCGTTATGGTCGTCGACCGGCTGATCGTCTGCTTCTTCCCGGCGCTTGCGCACCAGACCGCCGAACAGGATGCCGATCTCGAACAGCAGCCACATCGGCACGGCGAGCAGGGTCTGGGAGAAGATGTCCGGCGGGGTCAGGATCATGCCGACCACGAAGCAGCCGATGATCACGTACGGACGAATTTTCTTCAGGTACGCAACGTCGACCACGCCGATCCACACCAGCAGTACCACGGCTACTGGGATTTCGAACGCCACGCCGAAGGCGAAGAACAGCGTCATGACGAAATCCAGGTAGCTGGTGATGTCGGTCATCATTTCCACGCCCGCGGGAGTGGCGGCGGCAAAGAACTTGAAGATCAACGGGAATACGAAGAAGTAGGCGAAGGCCATGCCGGTATAGAACAGCAGAATGCTGGACACCAGCAGCGGCACGGCAACGCGTTTTTCATGCTTGTACAGGCCTGGCGCGATGAAGCCCCAGATCTGGTGCAGGATCACCGGGATCGCCAGGAACAACGAGACCATCATCGTCAGCTTGAGCGGCGTCAGGAACGGTGACGACACGTCGGTGGCGATCATCGTCGCGCCTTCCGGCAGGTACTGGCGCAGCGGTGTGGAAACGAAGGTGTAGATCTGTTGGGTGAAGGCAAACAGTCCGGCGAAGATGACGAAAATCGCCGCCACGCAACGCAACAGGCGGGTGCGCAACTCGGTGAGGTGCGATACCAGCGGCATCGGCTGGTCGTTTTCAGGAATATCGCTCATGGGGCTCGCGGCGGCAAAGTAGGGTCGTTAGGAACGGCTGGTGCCGCCACTGTCGGGGCGGGCTCCACGGGGTTCGCGGGCGCGGCTGCTACAGGCGGCGTGTCATCCACCGGCGCCTGGGGGGCAATCGTCGGCTCGACCGCTGGCTGAACCGGTGTCGGCTCCTGCTGGGTCGGGGTGAAGATTTTCCGCGCTTCCTGCTCCAAAGACAGAATGTGTTCGTTGTGCAGTTGCCGACGAATGTCGTCGGCCCCGATTTCACGTTCAACTTCCTGTTTGATCGCATTGAAGCTGCGCTTGAGCCGCCCGATCCATAGACCTGCGGTGCGCGCAGCGCCCGGCAGCCGCTCGGGGCCCAGTACCAGCAGGGCGACGAGGCCGACGAGCAGCAGTTCAGTGAAGCTGATCCCAAACATTAGTCAGTGCTCACGAGTCTTTGCGGGCCGGCTCTTCGACTTTCTGTGCCTGCACATCGATGGTGTGCGGGGCATTCACAGGTTGAGTGGCCTGTGGGTGAACCGGTTGGCTCGGCTGCGCTGGTTGAGCGGGCGTCGCTGCCGGGTCGGCCGGTTTTTCGTCGTCGTTCATGGCCTTGCGAAAGCCCTTGATCGACTCGCCAACGTCAGTGCCCAGGTTCTTGAGTTTCTTGGTGCCGAACACCAGTACCACGACCACCAGAATGACGACCCAGTGTTTCCAGTCAAAAATACCCATGTGGCTATTCCTCTCGTAAGTTGATCAGGCGGACGGACGCGAGGCTTTCTCGACGTGCCCGGACAGACCGAAACGACGGTCCAGTTCATCCAGTACAGCCTGCGGGTGCTGCCCCAGTTGGGCAAGCATGACCAGGCTATGGAACCACAGGTCGGCGGTCTCGTAGATCACGTCACTGCAGTCGCCGCTGATGGCGGCGTCCTTGGCGGCGATGATGGTCTCGACCGACTCTTCACCGACCTTTTCCAGAATCTTGTTCAAACCCTTGTGGTACAGACTGGCGACATAGGAACTGTCGGCCGCTGCGCCTTTGCGCTCTTCCAGCACCTGGGCCAGGCGGGTCAGGGTGTCACTCATGGGTATGTCCTGAATAAATGGCGTGCGGGTCCTTGAGCACCGGGTCGACGGTTTTCCAGTCGCCGTTCTCGAAGACGCGATAGAAGCAGCTTTGACGGCCGGTGTGGCAGGCGATCTCACCGACCTGCTCGACCATCAGGATGATGACGTCGCCGTCGCAGTCCAGGCGCATCTCGTGCAGGTGCTGCACGTGCCCGGATTCTTCACCCTTGCGCCACAGCTTGCCACGCGAACGTGACCAATAGATGGCGCGGTTCTCGGCGGCGGTCAGGGCCAGCGCTTCACGGTTCATCCAGGCCATCATCAGCACGCGCCCGGTCTTGTGATCCTGGGCGATGGCCGGCACCAGGCCGTCAGCGTCCCATTTGATCTCGTCCTGCCAGTTTTTCATCTTGGGTCCTGGGGCAGCGGCAAGCTTTGAGCTTCAAGCTGCAAGTAAAAGCAATACTGTGTTGTGTTGCGTTGATAGGTTCAACCCATGAACTTGCGGCTTGCAGCTTATCGCTTGCAGCTGATTCCTGCTATCGACGAACGACCAGATACAAACCAACGATGACCATGATGCCGGCGGGCCAGTGGCCCAGCTGACTCAACGGGCCCCCGCTCGCCAGTACTGCACCGCCACCCAGGTGAGCGGCGCCGAGCAGGCGCATGAACCAGTCGTCCCCGCGTTCTTTCCACGGCGGCGCGGGATCGTGGGCGTGGGGTTGGGACATGCGTTCGAGCAGGTCGCGGGTCATGTTGGCCAGGTGCGGGAGCTGCTCGAACTGGCTCTGCACGTTGCCCAGCAAGGTTTTGGGGCTCACACGCTCGCGCATCCAGCGTTCGAGGAACGGCTGGGCGGTGTTCCACAGGTCCAGGTCCGGGTATAGCTGGCGACCGAGGCCTTCGATGTTCAGCAAGGTTTTCTGCAACAGTACCAACTGCGGCTGAACCTCCATATTGAAGCGACGCGCGGTCTGGAACAGGCGCATCAGCACCTGGCCGAATGAAATATCTTTTAACGGTTTTTCGAAGATCGGTTCGCATACCGTGCGGATCGCCGCTTCGAATTCGTTGAGTTTGGTCTCGGCCGGCACCCAGCCGGAGTCGATGTGCAGTTGCGCGACGCGGCGGTAGTCGCGCTTGAAGAAGGCGAACAGGTTGCGGGCCAGATAGTCCTGGTCTTCGGGAGTCAGGCTGCCGACGATGCCGCAGTCGATGGCAATGTACTGCGGGCTCCACGGTTGCACGGTGCTGACGAAGATGTTGCCCGGGTGCATGTCGGCGTGGAAGAAGCTGTCGCGGAACACTTGGGTGAAGAAAATCTCCACGCCGCGTTCGGCCAGCAGTTTCATGTCGGTGCGCTGGTCGGCCAGGGTTTCCAGGTCGGTCACCTGGATGCCGTAGATACGCTCCATCACCAACACTTTCGGACGGCACCAGTCCCAATAGACTTGCGGCACGTAGAGCAGCGGCGAGCCTTCGAAGTTACGGCGCAGTTGGCTGGCGTTGGCGGCTTCGCGCAGCAGATCGAGTTCGTCGTAAATGGTTTTTTCGTAATCCAGGACCACGTCAACCGGGTGCAACAGGCGCGCATCGGCCGACAGCCGCTCGGCGGCCCGGGCGAGAATGAACAGCCACGCCAGGTCCTGGGCAATGATCGGCTTGAGACCCGGGCGGATAACTTTCACCACCACTTCTTCGCCGCTCTTGAGCTGCGCAGCGTGAACCTGGGCCACGGAGGCCGAGGCCAACGGCTCGACGTCGAAACGGCTGAACACTTCGCTGATCTTCTTGCCCAGTTGTTCTTCAATCAGGGCCACCGACACCTTTGAATCGAACGGCGGCACGCGGTCTTGAAGCATCATCAATTCATCGGCGATGTCTTCGGGCAACAGGTCGCGACGAGTCGAGAGGATCTGCCCGAACTTGATGAAGATCGGTCCCAGGTCCTGCAAGGCCAGGCGCAGGCGTGCGCCGCGACTCAGGTCCAGCGTTCGCCGGGGAAACCAGCGCCACGGCAGCACGAAGCGCAGCGCCAGCAAAAACCAGGGCAGCGGCAGGGCGAACAGCAGGTCATCGAGGCGATAGCGGATCACGACGCGCTGGATGCGCAACAAACGGCGGACGGCAAGCAGCTTCATGCGTTATCGCTTGGTTTCAAGGGAGCGGGAAAGGCGCTCGAAACGCGCCTCGAGACGTTCCAGGTCAAGTTTGATCTGGTCCAGTTCATTAAAGCGGGCGTCGGCTTCGCGTTGGCCTACGAGAGTACGCGATTCCTCGGCCAGGTATTCACTCAGATTCTGCCCCAGGCTGGCGAAGCCTTGGCGATACCAGCGAGTGCGGCTGCGCAGATGGCCACTGAGTAGCTGAGTGGCCACCGGCCCGAGCCAGCGGGATACTTCATATTCCCAGTCCAGCTCCAGGTCCTGGAGAATCGCCGCCAGTTCCAGCAGCACGCCGCTGTCGCCGTCCAGTTCCACCTCAGGGCCATGCAGCACGGCGGTCTTGTCCTTGCTCAGGGCCAGGTTCACCAGGCTCGATGCCGGGGCGCGCAGGGTGCAGTGGGCCTCGGCTTCCCAGTGTGCGGCGAGCATCAGGCCTTCGTCGCTGGGCAGGATGAACAGCCGCAACGCCGGGCTGCGGCAATCCACCGCAATCACCTTGCCGCTCAAGTGCGCCAGGCGCGCCAGCGCCGTACTGTCCAGGCGCAGGACGCGATTGACGCCGAGTTCGACGCTGGCGAGCAGGCCGGTGAGCAGCATCAGGGCTTGATACCGCGGTGCAGGGCCACGATGCCCGAGGTCATGTTGTGGTAGGTCACGCGGTCGAAACCGGCCTCGACCATCATCGACTTCAGGGTTTCCTGATCCGGGTGCATGCGGATCGATTCGGCCAGGTAGCGATAGCTTTCCGAGTCGTTGGTGATCAGCTTGCCCATCAGTGGCATGAAGGCGAACGAGTAGGCGTCGTAGGCCTTGGACATCAGCGCGTTGGTCGGCTTGGAGAATTCCAGTACCAGCAGACGGCCGCCGGGTTTGAGGACTCGTAGCATCGAGCGCAGGGCGTCTTCCTTGTGGGTGACGTTGCGCAGGCCGAAGGCGATGGTGACGCAATCGAAATGGTTGTCAGGGAAGGGCAGCTTCTCGGCGTCGGCCTGGACGAACTCGACATTGCCGGCCACACCCAGGTCCAGCAGGCGGTCACGACCGACCTTGAGCATGGACTCGTTGATGTCAGCGAGCACCACCTGACCGGTCGGCCCGACAATGTGAGAGAACTTCTTCGTCAGGTCGCCGGTGCCGCCGGCGATGTCCAGCACCCGATTGCCGCTGCGCACACCCGACAGTTCGATCGCGAAACGCTTCCACAGACGGTGCATGCCACCCGAGAGCAGATCGTTCATCAAGTCATATTTGGCGGCTACCGAGTGGAAAACCTCAGCGACTTTTTCCGCCTTCTGGCTTTCCGGCACGTTCTTGAAGCCGAAGTGAGTGGTGGGTTCGGCATCGCTGCCTTTGCGCTGATCAGTCATATCGCTGTCACCAAAAAAGAATGCGGGACATTCTAATCCCGGTGGAGGGCTTTGTCTTGGCAAGCCTGAAGGTAAGATGAGCGACCGCCGGGACGTTTTGACGCAGCCAGGGTCAGAAACGTGCAGGCAAGTCCCGATAAAACAGGAGTCATCAGATGGCCCGTATAACAGTTGAGCGTGCCCATGGCCTGGGCAAGGAAGCGGCCCGCGCGAAAGCCGACCAGTTGGCGCAGAAACTGTCCGACAGCTATGGCCTGGAGCCGCAGTGGTCGGGCGACACGCTGAAGCTCAAGCGCTCCGGGGTCAAAGGCGAGGTGCATGTGGGCGAGGACTCGATCCGTGTCGATGTCGAACTGGGCATGTTGATGTCGGCCATGAGCGGCACGATCAAGACGGAAATTGAAAAGGCGTTGGATAAAGCATTGGCTTGATTGAAGAGATGACTCAAGTTCATCACTCATTCACCTGTGGGAGCGAGCCTGCTCGCGATAGCGGCGTGTCATTCAACATCAATGTTGCCGGTCTATCGCCATCGCGAGCAGGCTCGCTCCCACAGGGGAAGTCATCACCTCGGATTCTGTGGCAGTAGTTAGGGTGCCGTTTCTAATTATTGTCACTACTTTGTGCCTGAGCCCGACCGTGTACGGGCAGTTCCTCAAACCTGTTATCGAGTGAGGTGCACCATGGCCAAAGTTATTTTGAAGAAAAAAACCGACGTTGAATCTTCCACGCTCAGCGACGTGAAAACGTACGCGCGCAAGATCTGGCTGGCGGGCCTGGGCGCCTACACCAAGGTCGGCCAGGAAGGCAGCGAGTACTTCCAGGAGTTGGTAAAAGCCGGTGAAGTTGTTGAAACCAAAGGCAAAAAAAACATTGCCGGAAAACTCGAGGCGGCCAACAGCGAACTGATTGAAGCCAAGACTGACGTCAACACGTTCAAGGCCCGGGTTGAAGTACAACTCGATAAAGTCGAGAAGGTATTCGACGCCCGTGTTGCAAGTGCCTTGAATCGTATCGGCATTCCGTCTAAACATGACGTTGAGACACTCTCTGCTAAGCTCGATGAGCTGACGGCATTGCTTGAACGTGTCGCGCGTAAACATTAAGGAGAACGGGATGGCTGGCAAAAAAATCACCGAAAAAGAAGGCAGCTCGTGGGCCGGGAAGATTGAAAAATACTCCCGCAAAATCTGGCTTGCTGGTTTAGGCGTGTACTCGAAGATTGACACTGACGGCAGCAAACTCTTCGAGTCCCTGGTTAAGGACGGCGAGAAGGCCGAAAAACTCACCAAGACGGCGGTCGGCAAACAAGTCGATGCCACCAAGGACTCCGTCGAGTCCGCCAAGTCGCGAATCGGCGGTGTGAAGGATCGCGCACTGGGCAAGTGGGACGAACTGGAAGGGGCTTTCGACAAGCGCCTGAACAGCGCGATCTCTCGGCTGGGCGTGCCGAGCCGCAATGAAGTCAAGGCGCTGCACAGCAAGGTCGACACCCTGACCAAGCAGATCGAAAAACTCACCGGCGCCAAGGTCGCGCCAGTGGCGGCCAAGACTGCGGCAGCCAAACCTGCCACCAAGACGGCAGCCAAGCCATTGGTCAAGGCCGCGGCGAAAGCCGTCGCTAAGCCTGCGGCAAAAGCAGCGGCCAAGCCGGCGGCGAAAACCGCAGCCGCCAAACCTGCCGCCAAGGCAGCGGCCAAGCCGGTAGCAGCCAAACCCGCGACCAAAGCAGCGGCCAAGCCGGCTGCCAAAACCGCGGCCGCCAAACCGGCTGCCAAGCCTGCGGCAAAAGCGGCGGCCAAACCCGCTGCGGCGAAAAAGCCTGCGGTGAAAAAACCGGCCGCGCCAAAAGCTGCCGCACCGAAGGCGCCGACTGCTGCCGCCAAACCGGCCGCCCCGACGAGCCCCGCGAACTCCGCTTCGGCTCCGACTCCGGCGGTTACCCCGACCGCTGCGCCGGCTCCATCGACGCCTACCACCCAGTCCTGATATCCAGGGCAAACAAAAACGCCCGGCCTGTGAAGGTCGGGTTTTTTTATGCGTATGCATTTGAATGCACCGCAGAAGCGGGCTTGCTCCCAGAGGGGGCTGGTGGTGATGCAAGTATTGAAATCACCCAGAAAACAATGTGGGAGCGAGCCTGCTCGCGATAGCGGTGTGTCAGCCACATTGATGTTGGATGTGCGTCCGCCATCGCGAGCAGGCTCGCTCCCACAAGGGATCTTCCTCTGCTGGTCGTTAGTCGTGCTCTTCCAGGTACCGCAACGCCAGTTGCTCGGTGGCAACCTTTGCCGCCGGCGGCAGATGCGGCGCTACCAGCATCATGACCTGATAGACCACCAGTCGAACCTCACCCTCGCGATCGAGGATTCGCTGATAGTCCAGCGAGAACAGTAAGGTCATGGTGATCTGTTCCACCAGTTGCCCCAATGCCTGGGTATCGCTGACCAGCATCCCCTGGGCCTTGAGTTGCGCCAGCAGCGAGGCCAGGGTGCGTTTCAGGGCGTTGAGCAACTGGCGGATGCCCTTGGCCAGTTTTGGCAGGCGTCCGGCCAGGTTCGACAGGTCCTGGAACAGAAACCGGTATTGAGCCAGCCGTTCGACGATCAGGTGCAGGAACAGCCAATAATCTTCCGGCGCCAGTTGTACATCTGCCGGTGGGTCCAGCAGCGGTGCCAGTTCGCCCTGGAAGCGCTCGAACAACCCGAGGATCAGGGGCTCCTTGCCATGAAAGTGGTAATAGAGATTGCCTGGGCTGATGCCTATTTCGTTGGCGACTTCCATGGTGGAAACGTTCGGTTCGCCCTTCTCATTGAACAACTGCAGGGCGCATTCAAGAATGCGGTCGCGGGTTTTCATCCGGTCTTCTTAGTGATGGAAATCGTGCCACGGCCCAGTGTCTGGCCGTGGAGTGAGCCCTTAGCGCACGCGCACATAGGTTCCCGGCGCCGCTTCCAGGGGCGGGTAGTTCGCGTTGCCCAGGGTCATCTGTGTTTCGTGTTGGGCGCCGGAGCGTTCCTGGACCCAACCCAGCCACTGGGTCCACCAACTGCCCTCGATGTGCTTGGCGTCGTAATACCAGGCTCGCGGGTCGCTGCTCAGTTTCGGGTTTTCGACGTAGTTGGCCTTGGGGTTGCCCGGCGGGTTGAGAATGCTTTGGACGTGACCGCTGTTGGACAGCACGAAGCGCCGCTCGCCACCGAGCAACAGCGTTGAGCGATAGACCGCGTCCCATGGCGTGATGTGGTCATTGATGCCCGCCACGCTGAAGCTGTCCACCGTCACTTTTTGCAGGTCGATCGGTGTGCCGCACACTTCCAGGCCGCCGGGGTGGGTCAAGGGATTGTGCTTGAAGAAGTCCAGTAGGTCGCCATGGTAGGCCGCCGGCAGTCGGGTGCAGTCGTTGTTCCAGTAGAGGATGTCGAACGCCGGCGGCTCCTTGCCCAGGAGGTAGTTGTTGATGAAATAAGTCCAGATCAGGTCATTGGGACGCATCCAGGCAAACACCCGGGCCATGTCGCGGCCATCGAGGATGCCTTTCTGATAGGAACGGCGCTTGGCGGCTTCCAGGGTCTGCTCGTCAATGAACAGCGTGGCCGGGCTCTCCATCTGGCTGTCCAGCAGGCTCACCAGGTAAGTGGCGCTGGCGACCCGGCGCAGTTGGCGCTTGGCTTGCAGATGGCCTTGCAGGGCGGCGATGGTCATGCCGCCGGCGCAGGCGCCCATCAGGTTGACCTCACGAGCGCCGGTGATCGCCCGGCAGACATTCATGGCTTCTTCCGTCGCCTCGACATAGCTGGACAAGCCCCATTCGCGGTGACGTACATCGGGGTTGCGCCAACTGATGATGAACACCTGCAAACCGTTTTTCAGGGCGTACTGGGCGAAGCTGTTGGAAGGGCTCAGGTCGAAGATGTAGAACTTGTTGATCTGCGGCGGCACGATCAGCAACGGCTTGGCGTATTGCTTTTCGCTCATGGACTTGTACTGGATCAGCTCGAGCATTTCGTTGCGAAACACCACCGCCCCCGGTGTGGTCGCCAGGGTCTTGCCGACTTCGAAGGCATGAGGTGTGACTTGCCGCGGCAGCCCGTCATTGTGCAGCAGGTCGTCCACCAAGTGGCTGATGCCACGAATCAGGCTGGTACCGCCGGAATTGAACAGCTCCTTGACCGCCAGCGGGTTGAGCAAGGTATTGGAAGGCGATACGGCATCATTGAGCAGGGCGAAAGCGAAGTGAGCCCGGGCACGGTCATCGGGGCTCATGTCGCATTCGTCGATCCAGCTCTTCATCTGTTTCTGCCAGCTCAGGTAGGCCTGCAGGCTGCGACGGTAGAACGGATTGAGCTCCCAGGTGGGATCGGCGAAACGCTTGTCGTTGGGGTTGGTGGGGTGCAGGGTTTCCCCTAGCAGCACGCGGCCCAACTGGCTGCCCAACTTCAACGCATGCCGGGCGCTGTGCACTGGGTTGCGCAAGCCGTGTACGGCAACACTGCGCAAGGTGGAAAGCAGGTCCCGGCCCCGCAGGCCGGTGACCGCACTTTGTGCGTTGATGAAGTTGGCAGGGGCGGGCATGGAACCCTTCGCCGGTTTGTCGCGCATGAGTCAACTCCTTCGTCATCAGGCTAAAAACAAACACACCGAACCAGACAACATAGTCGCTGTTCCGGGTAGTTGCGCGATCCGGCGTCCTGCCAGGCGCTTTTGGGCGGTGTCAGCCGCCACCCAGCGGCGCGGGATGCGGGTGCATGACCGCGCGCTGACGTTCTTCCTCCAGAAACTTCATGATGATCGGCGCCACAGCCTCGGCCCGGGTAATCAGGAACAGATGGCCGTCGTCGATGATGTGCAGCTGGGCGTTGGGGATGCGCCAGGCCAGCATGCGCATGTTGATCAACGGGATCAGTGGATCGTCGTCGCCGGCCAGCACCAGGGTCGGCTGGTGGATCTTGTGCAGCCAGTGGATGCTGGTCCAGCCCAGGCCGGCGAACAGTTGCCAGTAATAACCCAGCTTGCCGGCCGAACGCACCTTGGCCGCATGACTGGCCGCCAGGCTGGGGTCGCGGCGGAACGAGCCGCCGTAGATCAGTGGGGCGATACGCATAACGTGGGACGGTTGCACGTAGCGCCGGGGGCTGGCCATCATCCACAGCACTTTCGGTTTGCCCGGCACCATCACTGCGCCAGCGGCGGTGGCCGCCAGCACCAGCTTTTTGCAGCGCTCAGGGTAGTCATGGGCAAATTGCTGGGCCAGGGCGCCGCCCCAGGACACGCCGATCACGTTGACCTGTCCGTAATCGAGGTAATCGAGCATCCGCGCGGTGAGTTTTGCCAGGCCGGGAAAGCGATACGGCCGGCTGGGCGTCGACGAGCCGCCGACGCCGGGAACGTCAAAGGCGATGACTTCCAGGTCCGGGTCCAGGGCCTGGATGAACGGGAACACCAGCTCAAGGTTGGCGCCGATGCCGTTGAAAATCAGCAGGGGCGTCAAATGAGGCTTGCCGGGGCGTACCGCGGTGCGCAAGGTCTGGCCATCCAGATCGACGGTACGGAAGATGTACGGTTGCGGCATGCTTCAAGCCCTGTGGGTTGGGTCGCTGTCTTTCATTTTTCCCCCGATCCCTGTGGGAGCGAGCCTGCTCGCGATAAGGCCGTTGCATTCAACATCACTGTTGCCTGACGCACCGCTATCGCGAGCGGGCTCGCTCCCACATTGGATCTGCTGTTAACGCAAGTTTGCGTTCACCAGCGGCGTGGGCCTTGCATTAATGTCGGCTGTTGACATGCTTTCGTGAGTAACCTCACGGCTGCAACAGACGAGTTGCACCAGTTACCGCTCATGCACATACGTGCCCGGCGCCGCTTCTCCCGCCGGATAAGTCTTGTTGCCCAGCACCGTGGGTGCCTTTTTCAGTTTGCCCGAGCGTTCTGCCTGCCACGCCTGCCAATGCAGCCACCAGGAATCGGTGTGCTTGGTGGAGTTCTCCTGCCAGTCCTCGGCCTTGGCCGGCATGTCCTCGCTGGTCATGTAGCGCGACTTGGGGTTACCTGGTGGGTTGAGGATGCTTTGGATGTGACCGCTGCTCGACAGCACGAATTCCACCTTGCCGCCAAATAGCTGTGCGGATTTGTAGCAGGACTTCCAAGGGGTGATGTGGTCGTTGGTGCCGGCCAGGGAGAAGATGTCGGCGGTGACCTGCTTGAGGTCGATCGGTGTGCCGCACACTTCCAGTGCATTGGGCCGGATCAGCGGGTTGTTCTTGAACATCTCGATGAGGTCGCCATGGAATGCCGCCGGCAGCCGGGTGGTGTCGTTGTTCCAGAACAGAATGTCGAACACCGGCGGCTCGTTGCCCAGCAGATAGTTGTTGACCCAGTAGTTCCAGATCAGATCGTTGGGACGCATCCAGGCGAAGACCTTGGCCATGTCGCGACCTTCAAGCACGCCGGCTTGATAGGAGTGACGCTTGGCCGCCTCCAGGGTCTGCTCGTCGACGAACAGCGCCACGTCGGTGTCCAGGGTGGTGTCGAGCACGCTCACCAGCAGGGTCAGGGCGTTGACCTTCTTCTCGCCCAGAGCGGCGTAATGCCCCAGCAGCGCGGTGCAAGTGATGCCGCCCGAGCAGGCTCCGAGCATGTTCACATCCTTGCTGCCGGTGATGGCCGTGACCACGTCCACCGCTTCCTTGAGTGCCTCGATGTAGGTCGACAGGCCCCACTCGCGCTGCTCCTTGGTGGGGTTGCGCCAGCTGACAATGAACGTCTGCACATTGCTGCGCAGGCAGAAGCGCGCCAGGCTCTTGTCCGGGCTCAGGTCGAAGACGTAGAACTTGTTGATCTGCGGCGGCACCACCAGCAGTGGGCGCTCGTGGACCTGTTCGGTGATGGGGCGGTACTGGATCAACTCCAGCACGTCGTTGCGAAACACCACGGCGCCTTCCGTCACGCCCAGGCTCTTGCCGACTTCGAATGCGCCCATGTCGACCTGGCTCGGCATCCCGCCGTTGTGCACCAGGTCCTTGGCCAGGTGCGAAAGGCCGTCCAGCAGGCTCTTGCCGCCGGTTTCGAAAAAGCGTTTGACCGCCGCCGGGTTGGCTGCCGAATTGGTCGGGGCCATGGCCTCGGTCATCAGGTTGATCACGAAGTGCCCGCGGCTGATGTCCTGGGGCGAAAGGTTGCTCTCGTCGATCCAGGCGTGCAGCTCCTTGCGCCACGCCAGGTAGGTTTGCAGATAGCGTTTGTAGAGCGGGTTCTGGCTCCAGGCCGGGTCGTTGAAGCGACGGTCATCGCCCGCAGGTTGCAGCTCGGATCTGCCGAACAGGACGTTCTTGAGTTCGACGCCGAAATGGGCGACGTGCTTGACGCTGTGCAGCGGTTGTTTGATGGCCTGGGTCAGCACCATTCGGGCAGAGGCCAGCAGATCTTTTCTGCGCAAGCCGACGACAGGATTCAACCCCAGGGTATTTTCCGAGGCTTGGTACTTCAGGTCATCGTTGTTCTTGTTGCTCATCTACGACGCTCCATTGTCCTTCAGACGAGTACCTGGGCCATGCCAGAAAGCCCATAGCCAATGCCAGGTACGCTGCTCGGGTGACCATTAATTCCGCATCGAGGCAATGAGGAAACATGTGCAAGGAATTCGCCGATTCCTTTGCAGGGAACTTGCCAGCTCCATTGGTTACCCGAGTTTAATTTTTTTCGCAAGCAGGCCAGTCATTGACGTTGCCGCGGGGGCATTCAAGCAGATGAGTCTAGAAAATTCGCCCTAAAGCGCCAGCCCTTGAGTTAGAGCATCAGCTTGACGACCGACTCGTTCGGGTCGCGGGTTTTTCCGGCCGCCTTGAGTTCGGCAAGATAATCGTTCCACAGGTCCTCCTGGCGTACCGCCAACTGGTACAGGTAGTCCCAGGTGAACAGTCCGCTGTCGTGACCGTCGTCGAAGGTCAATTTCAGTGCGTACTGGCCGGCCGGTTCGACCTTGGTCAGGCCGACGCCGATTTTTCCGTATTGCAGGATCGGTTTGCCGTGGCCCTGGACCTCGGCGGAAGGCGAGTGCACCCGCAGGAATTCGGCGGGCAGGTGATACTCCTCGTCCGGCGCGTATTTGAGCGTCAGGGTCTTGGAGGCTTTGTGCAGGTTGATGGCGCTGGGGAGTTTGGTCATGGAGGCAGCTTACAAGTTACAAGCTACAAGCTACAAGCTGGAGGTGACCAGCTTGAGGCTTGCAGCTTGTGGCTTGTGGCTTGTGGCTTAGAGAATATACCGCGACAGGTCTTCGTTCTCTGCCAATTCACCCAGGTGGCTGTTGACGTACTCGGCATCGATGAGGATCGGCGCTTCGTTATGGGCGCTGGCCAGGTCGCCGGCACTGAACGAGACTTCCTCGAGCAGGCGTTCGAGCAGGGTGTGCAGGCGCCGGGCACCGATGTTCTCGGTCTTCTCGTTGACCTGCCAGGCGATCTGCGCCAGGCGCTTGATGCCTTCCGGCGCGAACTCGATGTTCAGGCCTTCGGTCTTGAGCAGGGCGCAATACTGTTCGGTCAGGGACGCGTGGGGTTCGCTCAGGATGCGTTCGAAGTCTTCCGGCGTCAGGGCCTTGAGCTCGACGCGGATCGGCAGGCGACCTTGCAGCTCGGGCACCAGGTCGCTGGGCTTGCTCAGGTGGAACGCACCGGAGGCGATGAACAGGATGTGGTCGGTCTTGACCATGCCCAGCTTGGTGTTGACCGTGCAGCCTTCGATCAGTGGCAGCAGGTCGCGTTGCACGCCTTCGCGGGACACGTCGGCGCCGCCGACATTGCCGCGCTTGGCGACCTTGTCGATTTCGTCGATGAACACAATGCCGTGCTGCTCGACGGCCTCCAGGGCCTTGGCCTTCAACTCTTCTTCGTTGACCAGGCGACTGGCTTCTTCATCGCGAACCAGTTTCAGCGCTTCCTTGACCTTGAGCTTGCGGTTCTTGCGCTTGCCCTTGCCCATGTTGGCGAACAGGCTTTGCAATTGATTGGTCATTTCCTCCATGCCGGGCGGCGCGGAGATGTCGACGCCGGCCATTTCGGCCACTTCGATCTCGATTTCCTTGTCGTCGAGCTGGCCTTCGCGCAGGCGCTTGCGGAACAGCTGGCGAGTGTTGGAATCCTGGGTCGCAGCGGATTCGGCGTTGAAGCCCATGCGCGCTGGCGGCAGCAGCGCGTCGAGGATGCGCTCTTCGGCAGCATCTTCGGCACGGTGACGAACCTTGGTGATTTCCTGTTCGCGCAGCAACTTGATGGCGGCATCGGCCAGGTCGCGGATGATCGATTCGACGTCGCGACCGACATAACCGACTTCGGTGAACTTGGTGGCTTCGACCTTGATGAACGGCGCGTTGGCCAGTTTGGCCAGGCGACGGGCGATTTCGGTTTTACCGACACCGGTCGGGCCGATCATCAGGATGTTCTTGGGGGTCACTTCGACGCGCAGCTCTTCAGGCAGCTGCATCCGACGCCAGCGGTTACGCAAGGCGATGGCGACGGCGCGCTTGGCATCGTCCTGGCCGATGATGTGGCGGTTGAGTTCGTGGACGATTTCGCGGGGAGTCATGGACATAGTATTTGGCGGTCCTCAAGCAGGAATGAGCCGTGGCACAGGGCCAGGCTTATTCCGCGAGATCCTGCTCCTCAATGGTCTGGGTGTGGTTGGTGAAGACGCAGATGTCGCCGGCGATGCCCAAGGCAGTCTCGACGATTTCGCGGGCCGACAGATCGGTCTTTTTCAACAGGGCGCTGGCTGCGGCCTGGGCGTAGGCGCCGCCGGAACCCATGGCGATCAGGCCATCCTCGGGTTCAACGACGTCACCGTTACCGGTAATGATCAGCGAGGCGTCCTTGTTGGCGACCGCGAGCATGGCTTCGAGGCGGCTCAGGGAGCGGTCGGTACGCCATTCCTTGGCCAGTTCCACGGCGGCGCGCACCAGGTGGCCCTGATGTTTCTCAAGCTGGCCTTCGAAACGCTCAAACAGGGTGAAAGCATCGGCGGTGGCCCCGGCGAAGCCGGCGATGACCTGGCCGTGGTACAGGCGGCGGACTTTCTTCGCATTGCCTTTCATCACGGTGTTGCCTAGTGAAACCTGGCCGTCGCCGCCCATGACGACTTTGCCATGACGGCGGACTGAAACGATGGTGGTCAAGGGAAGAGTCTCCACGCAGCGGGGCGAAAATGCCCGGATGGAACTCATATGGGGGTGGCGTAGGTTTTTTCAACTGCGGGGTGGGAGAGGGGACGAGTGGCGTCCTGGGGGGCAATCAAGTTTGTGGCAAAGGCATTCACTGTGGCGAGGGAGCTTGCTCCCGCTGGACCGGGCTGGCGCTCCAGCGCGCAGCGGTCCCAAGCTTTTGGGGCTGCTACGCAGCCCAGCGGGAGCAAGCTCCCTCGCCACAAAAGCCCCGCCGCACCGGGTGTTTTCAGCAGAAGTCAGCGGCTCTGGCGCTGTTGTAACAACAGGTTGCTGAAACCGCTGCCGGCCAATTGTTTTTGGGCTTTTGTCAGTTCTTCGCGGTTGCTGAACGGACCGACCAGCACCCGATACCAGGTCTCTTCCTTCACCGTGCCGGACTCCACCGCCACGGACTGGCCCAGCAGAATGATCTGCGCGCGTACCTTGTCGGCGTCGGCTTCCTTGCGGAACGAGCCGGCCTGCAGGAAGAACTTCGTCACCGGAGCGGCTTTCTGCACGGGCGGAGCCGGCGGCGGCGTGATGCCGGCCAGGGCTGCCTGAGCGCGAGCGGTGTCGATCTTCGCCGCTTCGGCCGGAGTTACCGGCGTGGTGGGCACCTGTGGCGTCGGCAGGGTTTTCTCCGGCACGGCATCGGGCGGCACGATGACTTCCGATTCCGGCAGCAGGGTGTAGAAGTCGTACTTGGGCTTGACCGGTTGCGTCGGGCTCGGCGGGGTCTTGTTGGCCTCGGCGATGCGCGTCGCTTTCTGTTGCTCTTGGCGCACGCGCTTGACGTCATCGCCCTGGCCCGGCTCCAGCTTCATCAGAAACACAATGAAAGCGCCGACGGTCAGGCCGATAGCCATCCACAACCAGCCGGGAATCGGCTGTTTGGCTGGGGGCTGGTAACGACTGGCGCCGCGTTTGGGTGCAGGTTTTTTCTTGGCGGCCAACTTACATGCGCTCCAGCGTTTCCAGGCCCAGCAGTTCCAGACCTTGCTTGAGGGTGCGCCCGGTCAGTGCGGCGAGGCGCAGGCGACTCTGCATTTGCTCTGGCGTTTCGGCGTTGAGGATCGGGCAGTTCTCGTAGAAGCTGGAGAACAGACCGGCCACATCGTACAGGTACGCGCACAGGGTGTGTGGGGTGCCTTTGTCTGCGACGTTGTTCAGCACTTCACCGAACTGCGCCAGTTTCGCCGCCAGCTCCTGTTCGTGAGGGGCTTGAAGCACAATCCGGCCGTCGACCTCATCGAAGTTCTTGCCGAGCTTGCGGAACACACCGGCCACGCGGGTGTAGGCGTACAGCAGGTAGGGCGCGGTATTGCCTTCGAAGTTGAGCATCAGGTCGAAGTTGAAGCTGTAGTCGCTGGTGCGGTGCTTGGACAGGTCGGCGTATTTCACCGCGTCGATGCCCACGACCTTGGCGATCTGGCGCAGTTCGTCTTCGGCCAGGTCCGGGTTCTTGCCCTTGACCAGGGTGTAGGCGCGATCCTGGGCTTCGCTCAGCAGGTCGATGAGCTTGACCGTGCCACCGTCGCGGGTCTTGAACGGACGGCCGTCGGCGCCGTTCATGGTGCCGAAGCCCATGTGTTCCATCTCCATCGGACGGGTCACGAAACCGGCCTGGCGTGCGACTTCGAACACTTGCTGGAAGTGCAGGGCCTGGCGCTGGTCGACGAAATACAGCACTCGATCGGCCTTGAGCACGTTGTTGCGGTAGCGCACGGCCGCCAGGTCGGTGGTGGCGTAGAGGTAGCCGCCGTCAGCCTTGACGATGATCACCGGCAGCGGCTCACCGTCAGCGGTCTTGAACTGCTCGAGGAATACGCACTGGGCGCCGTTGCTTTCCACCAGCATGCCCTTGGCTTTCAGGTCGTTGACCACGTTGATCAGGTCGTCGTTGTAGGCGCTTTCGCCCATCACGTCAGCCATGGTCAATTTGACGTTCAGCAGTTCGTAGATTTTCTGGCAGTGGGACAGGGAGATGTCCTTGAACTTGGTCCACAGCGCCAGGCACTCGGCATCGCCGGCCTGCAGCTTGACCACCAGGCCGCGGGCACGGTCGGCGAACTCGGGCGACTCGTCGAAGCGTTGCTTGGCGGCGCGGTAGAAGTTCTCCAGGTCCGAGAGTTCATCGCTGGTGATCGGGTTTTCCTGCAGGTAGGCCATCAGCATGCCGAACTGGGTGCCCCAGTCGCCGACGTGGTTCTGGCGGATCACCGTGTCGCCGAGAAACTCCAGTACCCGGGCCACGCCGTCACCAATGATGGTCGAGCGCAGATGGCCGACATGCATTTCCTTGGCGAGGTTGGGGGCCGAAAGGTCGACCACGGTGCGTTGCAGCGGACCGGCCTTGCGCACGCCGATGCGTTCGTCGGCCAGGGCCGCGTCCAGGCGTGAGGCCAGGGCCTGGGTGTTCTGGAAGAAATTGATGAAGCCTGGGCCGGCAATGTCAGCCTTGCTGACGTTTTCGTCAGCCGGCAGCGCGGCGATGATCTTTTCGGCCAGGTCCCGCGGTTTCATGCCGGCCGGTTTGGCGAGCATCATCGCGATGTTGCTGGCGAAATCGCCGTGGGTCTTGTCACGGGTGTTTTCGACCTGAATCGCCGGCGACAGGCCTTCTGGCAGCACACCTTCAGCGACGAGTTGGGCGATGGCTTGCTGGATGAGCTGGCGAATGGTGTCTTTCATGGTCTTCTCTTTCAACCGCAGGCGCGGCGGCGCTTCGATGCGCTGGTGGAAAAACTGGGCATTATCCGTGGCGAAGGCAAGCTTGCCAACTGTAGCGGGTCGGGTGGGGATGTGTGGTGGC
>NZ_CAAKGZ010000022.1:0-104818 GCF_901007645.1 Pseudomonas sp. FG-3G | reverse complement strand
CCTCGTTGTGCCGGGCGAACAACCTTTCCTCCACCCAAACCCCTCAAAGCAACCTTTAAATGCCAGAATCTCTTTACCAGATGGTTTTGGAGATCACCATGCTTCACGCATTTGAACAACGGCTCGACCCTTTTCCGCCCGACGAGGCACCTCCGCCACCTGAAGGTCTGGCGCGGTTCCTGTGGGCCTGCACGCGGGGCGCTCGCGGTTACATTCTCGCGCTCGCGCTGCTCAGTGCCGCTGTGTCGATTTACGAAGCCTGGCTGTTTTCTTTTCTCGGGCAGGTCGTGGACATGCTGTCGATCTGGCAGGCAGGCGGCGATGCGGCCCGACAGGAAAGTCGAGTGCTGTGGGGCATCGGTGTGGTGCTGGTGACCAGCATTGGGCTGGTAGCGTTGCGCACGATGGTGCAGCACCAGATATTGGCGATCAACCTGCCGTTGCGGCTACGCTGGGATTTTCACCGGCTGATGCTGCGACAAAGTCTTTCGTTCTTCTCCGATGAGTTTTCCGGCCGGGTCACCACCAAGGTGATGCAGACGGCGCTGTCGGTGCGCGAGGTGTTATTCACCATTATCGAGATCGCTCCGGGGATCGGGGTGTACTTCATCGCGATCATCGCGCTGGCCGGCGGTTTCGACTTGAAGCTGATGCTGCCGTTCATTGTCTGGGTGGCGTTGTTCGGTCTTGCCATGCGCTACTTCGTGCCCCGCCTTGAGAAAGTAGGGCAGGAGCAGGCCCATGCGCGGTCATCAATGACCGGGCGTATCTCTGACGCCTACACCAACATCACCACGGTAAAGCTGTTCTCCCATTCCAAACGTGAAGCCCACTTCGCGCGCGCTGCCATGGAGGATTTCAAGCAGACCGGCTTTCGCCAGATGCGCCTGGTCAGCCAGTTCGAGATCGTCAATCAGGCATTGGTGGTCGGGTTGATCATGGGGGCAGGCGGTTATGCCCTATGGCTATGGCACCAAGGTCAAGTGGGCGCGGGTGCGGTGGCGGCGATTATTGCCATGGCGTTGCGCATCAATGGCATGTCGCACTGGATCATGTGGCAAATGACCTCGCTGTTCGAGAGCATCGGCACCGTGCAGGATGGCATGGCGACCCTGGCCCGCGGCCCCAAGGTGCAGGATGCCCCGGACGCCAGGGAGCTGGTCACCACGGGCGGCGCGGTGACTTTCGACAATGTGAGCTTCAATTACAACGGCGAACGCCAGGTGCTCGATGGCCTGAGTCTGAGCATTCGCCCGGGCGAAAAGATCGGGCTGGTGGGCCGCTCCGGTGCCGGTAAATCCACGCTGATCAACCTGCTGCTGCGCTTTTACGACGTGGACAAGGGTGAGATTCGTATCGACGGGCAGAACATCGCGCACGTCACCCAGGACAGTCTGCGCAGCGCCATCGGCATGGTGACTCAGGACACTTCGCTGCTGCACCGCTCCATTCGCGACAACATCGCCTATGGACGCCCCGATGCCACCGACGAGCAAATCCGCAGCGCCGCGGCCAGTGCCCAAGCCGATGGGTTCATCAGCCAACTGAGCGACAAGCAGGGCCACAGCGGCTACGACACCCTGGTGGGCGAGCGGGGTATCAAGCTTTCGGGCGGCCAGCGTCAACGCGTCGCCATTGCCCGGGTAATGCTCAAAAATGCCCCGATCCTGCTGCTTGACGAGGCCACCAGCGCCCTGGATTCAGAGGTCGAAGTCGCCATCCAGGAAAGCCTCGATGAAATGATGCAGGGCAAGACCGTGATCGCCATTGCCCATCGATTGTCCACGATTGCGGCGATGGACAGGCTGATCGTCATGGATGATGGACGCATCATCGAACAAGGCACCCACACCGAATTGCTCGGGAAAAACGGCACCTATGCGCGGTTGTGGCATCACCAGAGTGGCGGATTTCTGGGGGAGGATCAGGGCGTGGCTGAGGCGGTGGAGTAGGCATTAGGGGAACAGTCCGGAGCGATCACTTTCCGGGCTGGCCACTGAAATATCTTGTCGATCCGCCCAACATTCCAGGGAAGCCAATGCTCAGTTCGCTCATATCAAATGGTCAACCACGAACGCCTGCCCCATCAGAGCTGATGGTCCCCTGGTGGAGTTTTACGAAAACTGTCCTGGCTGCGACGGCTCTATCGTTGGTGCGTGATGGGCTGATTGGATTGGACGACCCCCTTGCTGATCAGCCTTTCACGCTACGCCAGCTGCTACGGCATGAGGCAGGACTCGCCGATTATGGCGAACTTGCGGAGTATCACGCCGCCATTACGAACAGTGAGTCAGCCTGGGCGGCCGATGAAATGATGCAACGACTTGACGGCACTCGACTTCGATACACCCCCGGCACCACTTGGCGCTACTCGAATGTGGGCTACCTGCTCATCGGCCGGCTTATTGAACGGCTGACAGATCTGACGCTCGATGAAGCAGTGAGTCAACGCGCGCTAACGCCTCTGGGCCTGTCGAACGTTCGCTTCGCTAAAACGCGAGCAGACCTACAAGCGACCCCTCTTGGCATCGCTTCAAATTATGACCCTGCCTGGGTCTATCATGGCTTGCTGATCGGCCCGATTTCGCAAGCGGCGCTATTGCTGGACCGACTCCTCTCTGCCGTTCTTTTCTCCAAGGACTTGCTTCAGGAAATGCAGGCAGCACGAGCATTGGGCGGCCCGATTCCCGGCCGCCCATGGATCACGCCTGGCTATGGCCTGGGTGTGATGCAGGGTTCGATTGACGGAGGATTTTCCCTCTGCGGACACACAGGCTGCGGGCCTGGCAGTGTCATTGCCGTTTACCGCATCTGCGACGGCGATGCATCGGTTTGTTGCGCCGCTTTTGAGAGGGGGGCTGGTGAAGGTGCGGTCGAAACCTTTGTGGTTGGACAGATGCTGCAAGTCCTGCGGCAGGGGGGCTGAAGACGGCTAAATGTTCTTGGCTTCGGTCTCGTGATTGGCCTAACGCCTGCCTGCGGCGTCAAGCCGTTACTGCTCAAGCATCAAACCACGCCAAAAGATGATCGGCTTTTCTACCCGTGCGGGTTCCGGTGGCAACTGCTCGTCTATGGGCTTGTCGTGCGCTGGCGGCTCCTCTGGTTCAGGCGCCGCAGTCGGGTACTTGGCGGTATGCACATCATCTACTGACATCTTTTGTCGCGCGCTTATTTGATTGTTATGGTGACTTTGCCTTTTGATCTGCCCTGCTCGACGTAGCGCAACGCCTCTGCGGTCGATGCAAAAGGGAAGGAGCGATCGATGACCGGTTTGATGACCCCAGCCTCGATAAGCGAGGTGATTTTCTGCAGTTGTATCCCGTTGGCTCGCATGAACAAAAACGCATAGCTCACCCCATGTCTGCGGGCTTTTCTGCGAATACCGCTGCTCAGCAGGCGCATGACTTGCCCCAGCCCCCAGGACAGGCCTTGCTCTTGGGCAAATTGCACGGTCGGCGGCCCTGAAAGGGAAATGAGCTGTCCACCAGGCTTGAGCACCTTGATCGATTTCTCCAGTACATCGGCGCCGAGGCTGTTCAACACCACGTCGAAATCGCGCAACTCCTTTGCAAAATCCTGCTGTTTGTAATCGATGACCACATCCGCCCCGAGTGCTTTCACCCATTGAACATTCGCCGTACTGGTGGTGGTCGCAACGAAGGCGCCAAGGTGTTTGGCGAGCTGGATAGCAAACGTGCCGACTCCGCCTGATCCAGCATGAATCAACACCTTCTGGCCTTTTTTCAGCTGGGCGGTCTCAACCAGCGCCTGCCAGGCCGTCAAACCCGCCAAGGGGATGGCAGCCGCTTCGGCCATGTCGAGATTGGAGGGTTTCAGCGCGAGCGCGTTTTCGTTCACGGCGAGCAGTTCAGCAAACGTCCCGATCCGTGCCTCTGGAGGACGTGCATAGACTTCGTCGCCTGGCTTGAATCGCTTCACCGCCGAACCCGTGCTAACAACCACTCCGGCCAGGTCATTGCCCAATACCAATGGAAATGTATAGGGCAGGATCAGTTTGAATTCCCCCGTTCTGATCTTCGAGTCCAACGGGTTCACGCTGGTTGCATGCACCTGAACCAGAACGTCATGCACACCGACCACAGGGTCGGGCACTTCGCCAATCATTCCGTTCTGCTTGCCGTAGCGGTCGATAAAAAATGCCTTCATGTTGCAGCTGCTCTTGTCGGGGGAATGAGAGTGGGGCGAGGCCGACCTGTCGGCATGGGTCAGTCTTGAGTCAAATAGCGCTGCGCCACAGCGGACTGCCTGATCTGCGACAAAAGACCCTGACGCGCGGTTTGCAGGGCATCCCAGCGCTCGCCTTCATGCAGCGGAGGAATGGTCACCGGTTCGCGACGGTCGAAGCCCACCAGTGCGGCATCGACCAGATCACCCACTTCCATGATTTCGCTCAAAGTGTTGATGTCGATACCGGCGCGATCCCAAATCTCCGTGCGGGTGGCTGCGGGCAGTACGGCTTGCACATAGACACCCTGAGGCGACAGTTCCAGGCTCAAGCCTTGGGACAGGAACAGCACGAACGCCTTGGTCGCACCGTAGACCGTCATGCCGAACTCAGGCGCCAGACCCACCACCGAGCCGATGTTGATGATCGCGCCTTCACCTGCTTTGGCCAAGCGCGGCGCGATGGCGCTGGTGAGCCGCACCAGTGCGGTGGTGTTGAGGGCCACCAGTTGTGCAACGCTGTCGGTGCTTTGCTCGATGAAGGTGCCGGACTGTGCGGCGCCGGCATTGTTGACGAGGATGCCGATGCGCGCATCATCCCGCAGGCGCGCTTCGACGCTGTGCAGGTCACTGAGTTGAGTCAGGTCGGCCTGCAGCACTTCAACGGCGACGTTGTGCTCGCCACGCAACTTCGCGGCGAGCGTTTCCAGGCGCGAGTGATCGCGGGCGACCAACACCAGATCATGTCCGCGTTGGGCGAAACGCTCAGCGTAAACCGCGCCAATGCCGGTGGAAGCGCCAGTGATGAGAACGGTAGGGCGAGTAGTCATGATGTCAGCTCTTTGTGAGAAACATGGATTGGGATTGATGCACGAGAAAAAGTCAGGCTCGATCAGCCAGTGCTTGGGCCAAGGGTATAGGCGGTAAACAGATTCAGGTCGCTCATGGGAGGTTGTTCCGTGTCCGTTGGTAGCTGGTCAGATCGTTGGAAATTATGATGATGATCGAAATCTAAACTGTCAACGGTTTTGATTATGATCAACATCAATGTATGATCAGTCGATGAATTTCCAGCGGTAACGAGGTATCGAAACATGCGCGTGACCAAAGCCCAGGCCCAGGCAAATCGGGAGCACATCGTCGAAACAGCCTCAGTCGTATTTCGCGAGCGCGGTTTTGACGGGGTCGGCGTGGCCGACCTGATGGCCGCCGCCGGCTTCACCCATGGTGGTTTCTACAAACATTTCGGTTCGAAGGCTGACCTGATGGCCGAAGCCTCGGCGAAGAGTCTTGAGCAGTCACTGATCGGCGTCGACGCATTGAGCGTGAAGGACTTCATTGATGTGTATGTGTCACGGGACCATCGCGACGGGCGCGCCACGGGTTGCACCATGGCAGCGTTGTGCGGTGACGCGGCACGTCAGTCGGACGATTTGAAGGCGGCATTCGCTGAAGGCATCGAGCGCATGTTGCAAACACTCGGCGAAAAATACCCGACCGGGCCGGATGCGGCGCCGGGTGAGGCGAGGGGGAAAATGATCGACCTGCTGGCGCACGCGGTCGGCGCGATCATGCTATCGCGCGCCTGTCCTGACGACTCGGCGCTGGCCGATGAAATTCTGGCGGTGTGTCATGCGCAAATGATTGCATCTTTACCTAGGCGAGCGTAGACCGAAGCCAAAATCCAAAGGCTCGAACCGCTCACTCGTGGCCATACGAACATTACGCAGGCCCACGGTTTCCAAGTGTGAAGCGTACAACTGCTCCGAAAAATAACTGATCAAAATCGAACGACGGTGCGAACCCACCGAGTTCAGGCTGCCCGCATGCACCAAGTCCACATCGAACACCAGGATGTCACCGGCGCAACCTGAAAGCTGTACGGAGCGTGATTCGTTGGTGAAATCGAATGGCGGCGCTCCCGGCTCGGGCCGATGGCTGCCAGGCACGATACGCGTCGCACCGTTCTCAGGGCCATAGTCGTCAAAAAAAGCCAGGGCCATGGCAATGTCGCCTGGCCGTTGGGCCGACAAGTCGCGGTGCAGCGGTTGATGGCCGCCACCGGCAAGAGGCTCGCGCCCCTCCACCTGCGACAGAAAGAACCGCTCCTCGATCAACTCCCCCGCGACCGCCAGCACCTGGGGCAGACGACACACAGCCTGAACCTTCGCATCATCGTCCAACAGCGAATGACGCCAGTCCATGCCACGCGGCACGGGCCATTGGTCCGACGGCCTAACACCAGCATCGAACGCGGCACGCAGGTCTTCCAGCCATTCGGTTGGGATCGCTTGACGGAGCAGAGCGTAACCATCTCGATGGAGTTGATCGCGGTTAGTCATGGTTTTCTCGACTTCCTTGTGCGCACGTTTGCAAGGCTAGTATTCAAAGCAAAGTTGGACCACCCGACACTGCAAAATCGAAAGTGACCAGAGACAAACCCGGAAGGTTTGCAGTTATCATCTGATCACCATCCAAGAAAAGGACTTCACCGATGAAGCGTCTGTTCGTCTGCACCCTCCTTGCACTGGCCGTCGTCGGCTACGCCAAAGCCAACCAGAGCACCTTCGAAGAAACCAACCAGTGCTCGGAAGATATCGATTGCCAAGGGGATTTCATTTGCAAAAACGGCCTATGCGATCTTCCTGAACCCCAACAAAACCTCGTTGCAAAACCCACCGTCACGACTCAAATCGCGCCCCCAGCGCCCCCAGCGCCCCCCGGTGTTGCCTATGAAACCTTGCCCGTCACCGCCGAGCGTGCCGGGCCTTTCACGACCCAGACCCAAGGGACGGGGACCGCGCTGAATTATCAAACGCGCGCTGGGGTGGTGAATGTCATGGAGGCAATTGTCGAGGAGGCTGAGTACACCGGGTATGTGGCGATTGAAAAGGCTTATACGTTTGGGCCGAGCCGGTATGTGGTGGTTGTTTCCACGGGGGAGGGTGGGAATGCTTGCCCGGCGTCTACTTATGTTTTTAGTTTTGATGCCAAGGTCGAGCGTGTTGATGGGAAGCGGGAGGTGGCTGGGTGTTCTGAGTTGGTTGAGGTTGTGGTGGAGGGGAATAGGTTGACGGTTAAGAAGGAGGGGGATGGGACTGTTGTTTTTAATGGGGTTGTGGAGTAGATCGGGGGATGGGGTGGGCTTTCGTCTGTTTTCGGCCGAGGCTGTGTAAAAACGTTTTCGAGTGCGACAGGTACTCAAAACCGGACTGGAAATCGCGCATGTGCACGAAATCCACATCTGCTGACGTGGAGGGAAGGCCGGATGTCATTACACTAGCGGCTCGTGATACTTTCCAGCTAGGCCAAGGCCTCCTTTTCTATCCGAGTCTCTACACCTCATGTCGAGCATCGCCGTTACCGATCTGACCTCCACCATGGACGTCGACAGCGTCTCGCGGCCGGTTGTGGCTCTGAGTGCCACATTGGTCGCCAAGGACTGGGAAAATGCCACGCATCAGCACCGCAAGGCGCAGTTGATCTACTCGGTTCGCGGCATCCTCAACTGCGAAATCGAAGAAGGCGTCTGGATCGTGCCGCCACAGTGCGCCTTGTGGATCCCCGGCGACTTGCCCCACTCGGCCTGGGGTTCCGGTGAAGTGGAGTGCTATTGCCTGTTCGTCGAGCAGGATGCCGCGCCGGATCTGCCGACCACCTGCTGCACAATTTCGGTATCGCCGCTGCTGCGCGAGTTGCTGCTCAAGGCGACCGCCGTTCCCGAGCTGTACGCCCCAGGCGGACGGGAGGAACGGTTGCTGGCGGTGTTGCTCGACGAGCTGGTGGCGGCGCCGGTGGAGGACCTGCACCTGCCCATGCCGCGTGACCCACGCTTGCGTCGCCTCGCGGAAATGATCCTGGCGACGCCGGCTGACAAGACGTCGAAGACCGCCTGGGCGACGCGCATAGGTATGAGCGAGCGCAGCATGAGCCGCCTGCTGCTGCAGGAAATTGGCATGAGCTTCGGGCGCTGGCGTCGGCAGCTGCACGTGATCCTGGCGCTGCAAAGGCTGACCAAGGGTGACAGCGTGCAAACGGTGGCGCTGGAACTGGGCTACGAAAACGCCAGCGGCTTCGTCACGATGTTTCGCAAGGCGGTGGGCAAGCCGCCGGCTCGCTACCTTTCGGATCGCACCGGCAGCGCGGTGACGGCAGCTGCGCCCGGAATCATGCTCCCCGATCCGATCGCCCTCTGATCCAATCCGCCTGTCCTGACGCAAGCCTGCGCTGCTTTATTAAAAAGCCGCGGACTTCAGCACCCCCCACACACCCTGCAACGTCGCTCGCCCATGAAGACGACCGCGCATAACGGCGACATCGCCGCATGTCACGCCGGCCGTTTGCCCCTCGTCAGTCTGCCTGGCAAGTCGACCATATTCCGTAATCAACCATGACTATTACTCAAAACGGCCAGCGGGAGGGTGTGATCATTATTGGCCGAATCGAATAACAATCTGGCCTGATTTCACCATCATGGCGCATTGCCTTTGTTGTTAAATGCGCCATCTAAATGCAAATGAGTATTGCTTAAATGAAAACTTCATCCATTACAGGGAAGTTTCGCTCGTCTCTTGCTCTGTGCGCCGATTCAGTCGTCTGCCCGCCGCTCGCCGGGCACCTCAAAAACGCGCCCTGCAGCGCGCTGGGCTCGGCGATTGCGGCAGCGCTTGTGCTCAGTGCGCCGGGCGCATTTGCCGCCGAGACGGCGCAGCCGCAAAATAAGGCAGCAGACTCAGCCCAGAAGGAAGTGGCCCTGCCGGCAATCCGCGTGACAGGCCAAATGGACAACGCGACCACCGAGGGAACCGGCTCCTACACCACCGGCGAGACGGCAGCGGCGACGCGCCTGCCGATGACGCTGAAGGAAACGCCCCAGGCGGTGACCGTGATCACGCGCCAGCGCATGGACGACCAGCAACTCAACACGGTGCAGAGCGTGCTGGAGAACACCAACGGTGTCACCGCGCGCCAGGCCGACAGCGAGCGCACCAGCTTCTATTCGCGGGGGTTGCTGATTAACAACGTGCAGTACGACGGCATCCCCACCGTGATCGGCAACGCCGTCAACGGCAGCGGCATCAGCGCCCTGGACACCGCCTTCTATGACCGTGTCGAGGTGGTGCGTGGCGGCTCGGCCCTGCTGACCGGCACCGGAAACCCTTCAGCCTCCATCAACCTGGTGCGCAAACGGCCGACACCTGAATTCGCCGCATCCGCCTCCCTCGGCGCCGGGAGCTGGGATACCCACCGCGGCATGGGCGACGTCTCCACACCGCTGACCGAGGACGGCCGCATCCGCGCGCGCCTGGTAGGCACCTATCAGGACGGCAACTCCTACCTGGACGGCTACAAGCCCGAGCGCAAGGCGTTCTACGGCATCGTCGAGGCCGACCTGACCGCCGATACCACGGTGAGCCTGGGCTATGACTACCAGGACATTACGCCGAAGGGCGCCACCTGGGGCGGCTTGCCGCTGTGGTACAGCGACGGTTCGCAGATCGATTATTCCCGCTCCAAGAGCTATGGGCAGGACTGGAGCCATTTCGACAACACCCTCAAGACCGCCTTTGCCGAAGTCGAGCACCGCTTCGACAACGGCTGGACGCTCAAGGGCGTGTTCAACCAGTACCGCACCGAAAGCGAATCCGAACTGGTCTCCCTGGGTGGCCGGCCTGACCCCGTCACGGGGCTGGGCGCCTTCCCGTTCGCAGTGGCGTCCGAGGGGCGCAGTCGCCAGAACACCTTTGACGTGATGGCCAGCGGCCCCTTCGAAATGCTCGGTCGCCAGCACGACCTGGTGGTCGGCGCGACAAGTTCACGCCGCAAGGCCAGTCAGGACGATGTAGCGCCGTTCTTCGCAGGCTTTACGCCGATCAACATCCATAGCCTGAGCCCAGGCACGCCACGGCCCAACTTTGATGCCATACCGCATATCCCGACCCGCACCGAGGTCAAGCAGAGCGGCATCTATAGTGCGGCCCGCTTCTCCCTGGCCGATCCGCTGAAGCTCATCGTCGGCGGGCGCCTGAACTATTACGAGGTCGACGACGACGCCAACGGCAGCACGCTGCACTACAAGAAAAACAGCGAATTCACCCCGTACGTCGGACTGGTCTACGACATCGACAGTACCTACTCGGCTTACGTCAGCTACACGGGCATCTTCAACCCGCAAACCGACTTCCGCGACACGACCGGCAACGTGCTCACGCCGTCCAAGGGCAAGACCAAGGAAGTCGGCCTCAAGGCCGCCTATCTGGACGGGCGCCTGAATGCTGCCGTGGCGGTGTTCGAGACCAAGCTGGACAACGCCGCGCAACTGGTCCCCGGCGCGTTCACCCCAGGCGGAGCCAACGCCTATACCGGCGCCGACGGCACCAAGTCTCGCGGCATCGAGTTCGACCTGCAGGGCGAGCTGGCCACTGGCTGGAACATCTACGCCGGTATCGCCCACTTCACCGCCGAGGATGGCGACGGCGAGCGCCTGAACTCCCAGCTACCGCGCACCACGGCCCAGTTCTTCACCACCTACCGGCTGCCTGGCGCGTGGAACAAGCTGACCCTGGGCACAGGCGTGAAGTGGCAGAGCCGCTTTTACCAGGCGCCGGGCGTTGGCACCAGCACGCTGGGCGGCGAACAGAGCGCCTATGCCCTGACCTCGGTGATGGGGCGTTACGCCCTGAGCGAGAACATCGACCTGGGCCTCAACGTCAACAACCTATTCGACAAGAAGTACGCCTTGCAGAAGGGTGACTTCGACACCGTGACCTATGGCGCCCCGCGCAACCTGATGGCCACGCTGGACTACCGCTACTGATTGCCCGCAGTACGCGGATCGCTGCCGGCGACTCGCGCCCCTACCGCCTTGAACATCGAGAACGTGCTCATGCCTACCCAAAACCCGGTTCACGTATTGGCGATACACAATGCGAACAAGGTCACCTTGTTCTGGTTGACGACTACTGCTGGCGCAGTGCTCTTCGTGACCTTCCAGTTGTTCTTCTACGTAAACGACTTTGTGAGAGCACAGGGCACCGCCCCGGCGATTACCTTCGAGCCCGGCATGCTTTGGGTGTTTCCTACCTTCTATGGCTCCTGGATCGTCACGGTGCTCCTCGCCCTGATCGAAACCCGCAAGGCCCAGTGGGCTGTCCTGATCCTCGGCAGCCTGCTGGTCGTGCTCAATACCCTGGGCGGAGTCACCGACGGGCTGCGCGACGGCTGGTACGTCGCCTTCTCGGCGGTATTCTTCATCACCCTGCCCGGAGTGTTCGCCATCGCCGCCAGCTGGCGTCACCTCAACCGCAAAGGAACCCGCCATGCCGATGAATAGCGCTGAATTCCCGCTGGTGTGGATGAGTTTCGCCCACGAGCCCGGGCACGATACCCAGAAGGACTTCGACGAGTTCGCAGCCAACCTGCAGCGCGGCGAACCCTTCGTGCTGCTCAGCGAAACGCCACCCGGCGATGACCATGAGCACTCACCAGAAGAAAAGAAACGCACCACGCTGTGGATGAAGAAGCACAAGGCGCAACTGCGCAGCCTGGTTCTGGCCCTGATCATGGTCGAACCCAGCGCGGCAAAGCGCCTGGGATTCAAGGCATTCGCCGGCCTGTTCGCCAAGGTCTGGGGCTACCCGCTGCTGTTCGCCGCCTCACGCGAGCAGGCCATCGAGATGGCCCACGAACTGCTGCGCAAGACTAACAGGGAGGCGCGCTGAGGGTTGGCTAGCTGAAACGACTCAGTTCGCTACAACTTCACCCTCGGAAACTTCGTCCAGTGATTTGCCGCGAGCTCGCTCTTGCGAAACGGCTTAGTAAGCCGCGGTACTTCTGGGTGATTATCAGGCATCAGTGCGGTGAGGGCGTGCGATGGGCAGCAAAGGCCATTCTCTGCCAATCATAGGTGGTCAAATCCGATGTAAATGGCAGGTAAGGTCGAATGCATGCCACGGGGGAAGTCCGTGCAGAACTCATCGGCCAGCTAAGCAGAAACGGGCGCTTTAAGCGCCCGAAACTCTGTCAATGTTCAACCTGCGCCTGAAGCCGTCGACCAATCACTTCCAGCAAATCACACCCATCACGCAACGGAATTACCAGAAGTTGCGCCAAGTCCGAAAGCACCACTGTTTCGCTGGCGATCTCGGATCGGAACGCGATGTTTTCCAGTACTTGAGTCACCACACGGATGCGGTAATCAGCGGTTGCGTGCAAGACGTCCAGCGGGGCTTGAGTATCGATGAGTAGAGAGGCAGGCGTGCAGTCGATGCCGGTAATGGGGATGTATCTTTGCATGGGATTGCTCCGATCAGGTTAAAGGGCTGATCCGATTCACAGGTCGCCAAACCTGATCGCCATTCTGGGCGACGGAATGACTATAGGTTTCCCCGCGCTCGACGGACAAGGCTCCGGGTTCCGAGAGCTTTGTAGGAATCGCGATAGTTTTTTGCCAGAGAGGGCCTACAGACAGAGGGGCGATCGAATCTGTCGACACTGGACAGCTGCCCTAGGGAAATTTACTGTCGCGAGCGGCATGGATCTATCGAGCCAGTACTGTGATTAAAGGAGAGGGTTATGGAGAAATGGACGCTGCACTGGCTGGAAGCCTCTGGGAGCCTGGCCGAGTTTCGCCGCGAGTTGACTGACGAATTTGATGCCGCGTACGAGGCCGTTGCTCGCCTGATGCCCCCGCCGAGGCTCGATGTTCTGATTCAGAGGCTACCGGGCGAAACCATTCCGGAAATGGGTCTGGTAGGGCGGGCGTATCGCAGTTCCATGTTTTCCATGACCCTTGATCCCGATAATCCCAATTTCCTTTCCAGCCTATGCACCGGCGCGTTGCGTCGACATGTTATTCATGAGGTTCATCATTGCCTGCGCATGGGTGGTCCTGGCTATGGTTGGACTTTGGGCGAGGCTCTGGTCAGCGAAGGGCTTGCCGGTCAATTTGTTCGGCATTTGCTCGGTAGCGATCCGGAGCCTTGGGAACGTGCCATAGCGTTGGCTGATCTTTCAAACTCACCGGTCGGACTCCAGGCTCTCGAATCAAGGTATTACGATCACAACGAGTGGTTCTTTGGTTTCGGCGACAAGCCCAAATGGCTCGGTTACTCGTTGGGTTATCAAATGGCCGGACGCTGGCTTGCGTCGCGGGGCGAGGTTGATGTTTCAACCTGGGTCAACGTATCAGCAACAGACATCATGGCCATTGCGCTGGAGGAAGGTTTGGTGTCGGCCGAGTCTTGAACGCCTCCCGCAACCGTTCAATTACCTGGCTGATCGAAGGCCCTTGGATTGCCGGAGGTGTAGGGCTTTCGCCGAATTCACGCCAAATGAATAACGTTAGCTCTGCGCCATCGGTCAACGTCTGGGCGTTCTCTAGTGTCCCAAAGGTCTCCAGAAGCCTGTACCGCGCATCTTTCCAAAACAGTTCCTCGACCCAGTCGTAAACCGGGATGAAATGGAAGTGGATGGGGTAGCGGGGATCGTGGCCGAATCGGCTGATATAAAGCCATTTTGGGTTCAGGTGTGTTTCGAGAGTGCGCTGGATGTTTGCCATCAGACCACCCAGCTCTGCGAGCGCCGCGTCCGGCAATTGTGCCAATGAGTTTACGTGAACCTTGGAACCGAGCATGAGGTAGCCGGGCAGGGCGGATGCCAAGTGGTGGTTGACGATCCAATGGGTGGTTTCATGGAGGGCGAATCGTGGTGCTAATTCCAAAATAGACTCCCTGTCATCGTTCGGTTTGGGCTTACATGCGACTAAAGCTTACATCTCGGTTTACCAGTCGATCACCTACAATATTCTTGGGGCTGCTTCGCCGCCCAGCGGTGCGGTACGACGTTTCGCTAAATCCCCTCGCCACAATGGAAGGGCGGTGCAGCTAGCCTTCGAACTCCGTTTGCAGCATCCCCAAAAACGCCTCCCTGGCAGGATGCCGACCGGTGTTTTCATGCCAATAAAAAAGGTTATCGATCCCCGCCAGCTCAGGGAATTCATACCCCGTCCAACCAGCCCCCTGGCGGTATTGCTCATAGATCCCACGGGGCACCAGCGAGACACCTGCACCTGCACTGACGCAGCCGACGATGGCGCCGTAGCTGGAGATGCTGATGATCGGCTGCGTTTGCTCATGGCGTAGCAGCCATTGCTCCAGCGCCAAGCGGTACGGACAGCCCGTGGGCCACATGAAGATAGCTTTGCCTCGCAAATCTGCCGCACTGCGCAGTGGGCCGTGAGACTCGGAGGCGATGAGCACCAGGTCTTCGCGGTACATCACGGCTCGTTTGAGTCCAGGTCGCTCCATGTCCACCGCTACGATCACGCCATCGAGCCGGTGATGCTGGACATCGTCCAGCAGCTGAGCCCAGGTGCCCGTGCTCAGTTCCAGGGATACTTGCGGGTACTGCGCGTGGTATTTAGCCAGCAACTGGGGCAGACGCCCCGTGGCGCTGGACTCGATCGCGCCAATGCGCAACGGGCCGCTCGGCGCGCTGTCAGGGGCTATTGCGCGGCGGGCTTCTTCTGTCAGGTTCAGTATTTTTGTCGCGTACCCCACAAAGACTTCGCCCGCCGGGCTGACCCGCAGCCCTCGACCCTCACGGAAAAACAACGGTGTGCCGAGCTCCCGTTCCAGGGACTTGAGGCGTGCGGTGATGTTGGACGGCACGCAGTGCAGCACTTCAGCGGCACGGGCGATGCTGCCGGTGTCGCAGACCGTCTTGAGCATGCGCAGTTGGGACAGTTCCATAGCTCACCCAAAGTGAATGATGGGTTGAGTTTAAGTCACTTGTGCTGATGTGGGGTGGTTTCGATACTTCGAGGCAAATCGGCAGACGCTCAATGGGGCAGGGACTTCTAAATGGAAACGCGTGGTGTGTCGTTCGACGGTTCCTCCAGCAAACCCGGTGCGAGAATTATCCTCGCGACGACGTTCGTGATTTTTTGCTGGGCCTATTCTCCGATTGGCATTCGCATCGGCTTGCAGGCTTACGATCCGGGTCACTTGGCGCTGATGCGGTTTCTCATCGCTTCGGTGTTCATGGCCCTGGTCGCGATGGTCAAGGGTATTTCCCGGCCGCGTCTCAGGGACCTGCCATTGCTGGCGGTGCTGGGTTTCTTCGCTGTGAGCTTGCACCACATTGCGCTCAATTACGGTCAGCGTGGCGTCAGTGCCGGGGCCGCCAGTGTGCTCGCCCAGTCCACGCCTTTGTTCAGCGCTTTACTCGCACATTTTTTCTTCAAGGACAGAGTCAGTGGTTGGCAGTGGGGGTGCGTAGTGTGCGGCTTGTTTGGCGCTGCCGTGGTCGTGGCGGGGGATCGTGGCTTGGGTGATATGAACGCCCATGGACTATTGATCCTGCTGGCGGCGCTGTCCTGGAGTCTGTATTTCTCTCTCCAGAAACGTCATGCCTATCGATACGATGGATTGACCATGGTTTGCTACACCGTCTGGTCGGGCACAGTCCTGCTATTTATTTTCGCGCCGGGACTGCTAATTGACGCACAACACGCTTCTGTTTCGGTGAATCTGGCGGTGCTGATATTGGGTATTTTTCCCAGCGCGCTGGCGTACCTCGCATGGGCTTACGTGCTGGCGCATAGCAATGTAAGCCGCGCCTCCATGGCGCTTTACCTGATACCGCCCACCGCGATGTTGATGGCTTCTTTGGTGCTGGCCGAGCGCCCGTCAGTGATGGTGGTGGTTGGGGCGGTTATCGTGTTGGTGAGTGTGTTTGCGTTAAATCTAGAGCCGGTAAAAGCTGCCGTTCCGGTTGCAAGCTCTAAACCCAGGGCATAACCGAGCGATGAATAATCCAGCAAACCTGCTCCTGGCCAAACCTACCGCTGCTCACTTGGTCGGAACGGGTGAGCAGGAAGCGATCAACTGAATGTGATTTTTAGACATCTACAAAGGAGATGAGCATGGAACGCGACAACGACAGCAGCGCCTACATCACGACCACACAAGCGCTGGAAAGCCTTTACGGCCCCGTCGCGGCGCCCTCGATCCTCAAGGAAGTCGATCATATCCATCCGGTTTACCAGCCCTTCATAGAGGCTGCCTCCTTTGTGATCCTCGCTTCCTCAGGCCCCGGAGGGCTGGATGCCTCACCGAGGGGCGACGCGACCGGGTTCGTTCATGTCCACGACAGCAAGACCCTGTATTTACCCGACCGCCGCGGCAACAACCGCATCGATTCGCTGCGCAACATCGTTGAGGACCCCCGGGTTGCGCTGCTCTTTCTCGTGCCTGGCATAGGGGAAACCTTGCGCGTGAACGGCACAGCCAGGATATCGGTCGAGCCAGCACTGCTGGCTCGGTTCGCGGTAAATGGGCAGCTTCCTCGAACGGTGCTGGAGATCACCGTAGCCAGCGTTTATTTCCAGTGCAGCAGGGCTGTGATCAGGGCGGGGCTGTGGGATGTGACGCGGCAGATCGAACGCAGCGCACTGCCCACGGCAGGCGAGGTATTCAAACGTATCTGCCCCTCGAAAGTAGATGGCGACGCTTACGACAAGGCCCTGTCAGGGCGCATTGCGAGCACACTTTACTGAGGAGTTCGCCGCGCCAGGGGGCAATTGGCTAATCCACCCCCTTTTTTGCCGTAGCCGCTTAAACCCCGGCAACGGCCTCGCGCACGAAGTCTTCATAGGTGCGTAGCGGGTGGCCGATGAGGGTCTGGAGCCTGTCAGGTCGCAATAACTCCGCCACGGCGACGTCAGCGATGTCGCGTGCATCAATCATCGACACTCCCGCCGAACCGATTGGCATCGGGTAGAACGAGAGGTTCTCAATCGCTTGTTGGACCATGGGCTCGTTCTGCATGAAGTAGCCCCGATCCTGCTGCTTGACGAGGCCACCAGTGCGTGGGGTTCAGAGGTCGAAGTAGCCATCCAGGAAAGCCTCGATGAAATGGCAAGACCCTGATCGCCATCGCCCATCGGCTGTCCACGATTGCGGCGATGGACATGCTCATCGTCATGGACGATGGACGCATCGTCGAACAAGGCACCCGCACCGAATTGTCAGTCAAAGTCAGTTGATTCTGAAAGACGCTCCCAGGCGGCTATTTCCGTTTGAAGACGCGCGATTTTTTCGCGCACCAGTCTCAACGCATCCTGACCGAGCAATAGATGAATGGGAGGCTTCTCAGCAGCCACCAGAGCCAATAAGGCCTGCGCCGCCTTGTGCGGATCGCCCGTCTGTTTGCCACTTTTCTCTTCACGCGTCTTGCGAAGCGGATCGAACACAGAGTCGTAGTCACTCAAGGTGCGAACTGAACGGATCATCGAGCGCCCCGCCCATTCGGTACGAAACGAGCCTGGGGCCATGGCAGTCACATGGATACCCAAGTGTTCCACTTCTTTGGCCAGTGCTTCGCTGATGCCTTCAAGGGCGAATTTGCTACCGCTGTAGTAGGCGATGCCCGGTAAGGTGATAAAACCGGCCATGGAGGTGATGTTGACAATATGTCCGTTGCGCCGCTCACGCATACCTGGCAGAACCGCCTTGATCATTGCCACCGCGCCGAACACGTTGGTGGCGAACTGGCGTTGCATCTCCGTTAGCGGTGACTCCTCAAGAATTCCCTCATGGCCATAACCCGCGTTGTTCACCAACACGTCTATCCGGCCCACATTTCCTAGGATCTCAGCCACCAGCGGCTCTATCGCCTGGTAATCGGTGACGTCGAGCACGACGGCCTTGGCGCGATCGGTGTCTAGCGCTTCGAACGCAGTACGCTCGGACTCACGCCGTACCGTACCAACCACAGTATGTCCCGCTGCTAGCACTGCTTGAGAAAAGGCCAGGCCGAAGCCTGAACTCACCCCGGTGATCAGAAAAATCTTGTGAACGTGGGTGTTCATGGTGCGCTCTCTGAGGAAAACGCCGTCGGTATTGATCGACGGCGGTGCGAATAGGTCAGTCTTCAGTGCCCCGCGCTCTGACCGCCATCGACGTGGAGGATTTCACCCGTAACAAAGTTGGCGCTCTCCAGATACACTACCGCCTGCGCAATGTCGCTGATCTCGCCCATGTGTCCGATCGGGTGCAAACTTCCAAGTGCGTCGTGGGTTTCTTCGCCGTGCATCGGTGTTTTGATGATGCCTGGGGAGACCGCGTTCACACGGATGCCGCGCTTGGCGTATTCGATGGCCAGGGATTTGGTCGCCGCGTTCAGCCCACCTTTGGTCAGCGAAGCCAGGACCGACGGTACACCGTCGATGGCATGATCGACCAAGCTGGTGGTGATGTTGACGATGTGCCCTTTGCCTTGTTTCTCCATCTCGGTGATCGCGAGTTGGCTGATATAGAAGAAGCCGTTCAGATTCACCGCCAGCACATTGGCGTAGTCTTCAGCGCTATAAGAGGTGAACGGTTTGGCAATGAATATACCGGCATTATTGACCAGAGTGTCGATGCGGCCAAAACGTGCAATCGTTTCACTGATGACTTGTTGAGCAACAGCCGGGTCGCTGATGTCGCCCGCCACGGTGAGGATGTCAGGGTCGGTGGAGGGTTTGATTGAGCGCGAGGTGGCAACCACCCGATAATCGAGATCACGGAAGGCCTTAGCTATACCCGCGCCGAGACCTTGAGATGCGCCAGTAATAACAATGACTTTTTTCGAATTGCCCATGATGGACCTCTACTAGATATATGGGTTGAAAGGGACTAATCAGGCTTGGGCGGGTGCCTGCGCCATGTGTCTCAGAATTTTTTCGTAGTCCTCGATCGATTGCGCGCCGGACACCAGCTGACGACCGTCGAGGATCATGGCCGGAACCGAAGTGATGCCGCGCTGGCGGTAAAACTTTTCAAGCTCAAGCACCTCCTTGGCAAACACTTCTGACGCCAATACCTCAAGTGCACGGGCCGAATTCAACCCCGCGTTAGCGGCTAGACGCACCAGCGTCTGACGATCGCTTGGGTTCTGACCGTCGGTGAAATAAGCAGCAAACAGGACCTTCTTGAGCTCGATCTGCCGCCCCTCCTGCAACGCCCAGTACAACAATCGGTGAGCATCGAAGGTGTTGTAGAAGTGGCTACGCTTCTCCAGATCGAACCGGAATCCAATGGCCTGACCGCGGGCAATCACCATCTGGTTTCTCGCTGTGACTTCCTCAGCACTGCGTCCGTATTTACGTATCATGTGCTGGACCGCGTCCTCGCCTTCGGCCGGCATGTCCGGGTTTAACTCGAAAGGCTTGTAGGTCAGTTTCACCGACACTTCACCTGCCACGTTTTTGATCGCTTGCTCCAGTGCCGTTGCGCCCAGTGCGCACCAAGGACAGACCACGTCAGAGACGAAATCGATGCTGACGGTGGAAGTCATGACTTAACCTCCGCTTCAACTAGTTGCTTTCGGTATTGGGTGGTGGTGATGCCTGCGTAACCCCAGTTATCGGTGTCGACTTCTTCAATCACGATATGGGTCAGGTCAGGGCGTTTGTTAAGGACGCGCTCCAGTGTTTCTGTGATTTCGGCAATCACCTGAGCTTTCTGCTCGGAAGTGATGCCGTCGCGGGTAATGCGGACGCTGACGAAAGGCATAACTACTCTCCAGTGGCCGCCCATCAACAGGATGGGCTAGGCGATGGATTGCAATGTAAGCCTTAACTATTTCGCAATAAATGCGTGTTATAGAATATAACTAGTAACATGATGTAATGAGTTTGAATGAGAGCCTGTCCGAAATGCTTGCCAGGTTCGTCAGCGCATATTCGGCAAGCAACTCGGTATGTGAATCGGCATTAGTAAGGGCGGTCGCGCCGTCGTCCGGCGTGGGATCCCAGAGAGTGCGATACCGTTGCCGCCTGTCCTTTTGTTTTAAGCGCATAGTGAGCAGTTGGCTTATGAGCGAGCCTCTGCGGGCGTTGAGCTCGGCTCACGGGGAGAAAGAACATTGATCACCGTGGCCCCAAGAGCAAGCAAGGTGCCAACTACGGCAAGACCTATCCAGCCAGACTGGTGCACTCCGTAGTTCCCTAGTGCAGCACCGACGGCTCCACCCAGGAAGTACGCTCCCATGAACACGGTATTGAGTCGGCTTCGGGCCTCAGGGCGTAAGGTGAATACGCGTGCCTGGTTGGCAATCAGGCCGGCACGATTGCCAAAGTCGAGCAGCACCATGCCGACGATCAGGGAGCCGAGGCTTTGTCCGCCTGCAGCGATGAACGCAAATCCCACAGTGAGGGCTACCGCCCCGGCGAGAACCATGGTACGTGCGCCCAGGCGATCAGCCAGGACACCGATACATGGCGACAGGGCAATGCCCAGCAATGCGACCAGACCAAACAAGCCGATGGTGGCAGAGTCGAACTCGTAAGGTGGCTGTGCCAGCAGCGCGGCGAGGCTGGCCCATAGCGCGCTGAACCCAGCGAACGTCATAAGCCCGCCCGCTGCGCAGTAGCGCAATACTCGTTCCTCAAGGACCAAGCTGCCCAGCGACCGCATGAGCCCGGCATATGGGATAGCGGTCAAGTTCGCGGTAGCGGGCAGGCTCCTGGCAACAATTATCAGCAGTAGTACATCGGTGAGCGAAGCCATTATGAAGACGACTCGCCATCCGGTGTATGCACCGACTACCCCTCCTATTGTGCGTGCCAGCAGAAGGCCTGCCGAGAGACCACTGAGCAGGCCGCCGACTATCCGCCCGCGTTCAGTCAGTGTGGCCAATCCCGAGAGTACTGGAATGATGATCTGTGCGGTAATAGCGGTCACGCCAACCACGACGCAGCTCACGCACAGCAGCGTGAAGCTCGGCGCGGCGGCGCAGACGATCAAAGCAACGGCATTCACAGCAATGGCCAGCAGCGCGATCTGGCGTGGCTGCCGGCAATCGGCGAGTGGCACGATTAGCAGCAGGCCCGCCGCATAGCCGAGCTGTGTCAACGTGGCGATCAGGCCAGCGTGTGTTGGCGCCAAGCCAAACGACGCAGCTATCTGGGGCAGCAATGGCTGATGATAGTAGATTGTCGATACGGCAAGGGCGCAGCAGAAGGCCATCAGGGCGACAAGGCGACTGGAGATTGCTTGCGGGGCTGCGGATGAGACAGGCATGGCGTGGCCCCTTTACTGCTTTAGTAGGGCCAGTAGAAGCCCTTGGGTGTCGACGATACTGTGGGCAAAAGTCGGCCCGTTCAGTTCGTGCGCCGCGTGCATCATTTCCTTGTTGAATGCCGCTGTCGCATCGCGTACCAGAGTGACGTGATAGCCGAGCTCCATGGCGAAGCGCGCCGTCGATTCGATACAAGTGTTTGCCAGCAGACCAACAACGATCACATGCGTGATGCCTTGCTGCTTGAGCCGGAAGTCGAGGTCGGTATTGGCGAACCCACTCTGACCCCAGTGCTCCTGGATGATGATGTCGCCCTGTTGCGGTACGAAGTCGGGATGCCATTCACCGCCCCAGGTACCTTTGGCGAAGGTATGGCGTTGCTGGATCAAGCGTTGGGTCGGGTTGGGGTGATCCCAGTGATCGTAGTCGCCGACCTGCCAGCGCCGATGCGGTACGTAGAACACCTGGAAGCTGTGTTCCCGAGCGGCGGCGAGGCAGGTGCGTAGGTTGTCGAGCAGATGAACGTCATCCGCGACGCCTTTCAGCATGGGGAACAGCTTACCGCCCTCGGACAGGAAATCGTTATAGGGATCGACTAGCAGCAGGCCGGTTCGCGCAGGGGAATACACAGGATGAGTCATGGCAGTGTTCCAGTTGAAAGGATGTTGGAGTGAGAGGTTTTTTGCCTGCACGGACATCTGCTTCAATTTGCCCTTGCGGCGGCGTGAACCTCAGTATGACTCATGAGACTATGAAAAACATAGTAACAGCGGATTTATCGGTCTCATATCTGGTTTCTTGAGGCTTGGCAGGCGTGACAGTGTTACTGTGAAAAACATAGTTATAGTGGGACAAACAGCGTGATGACGATGCAGGACAAGACGAATAGTACGGTGTGCCCGGTTGCACGCTCGGTGGATGTGGTAGGTGACAAATGGACGATTCTGGTTCTTCGCGAGCTGTACATGGGCGCGACACGCTTCGAGGAAATGCAGATCCAGACCGGGGCTACGCCGCAGATGCTGACCTCGCGCCTGAAAGCGCTGGAAGCCGACGGTCTGGTCGAACGTCGGCCTTACAGCGAAAAGCCGCTGCGCTACGAATACCACCTCACCGGCAAGGGAGGGGACTTCTATCCCGTGATTTACGCGTTGCGAGCCTGGGGCGAAAAGTGGTGCAAGAATGGGGATGAGGGATTAGCAGTACGTTTCGTGCATCGCGATTGTGGTCATGACGTTGGAGTGGCCAACGTTTGCCCTCACTGTGGCGTCTCCGTGGAACGCAAGGACCTCGAAGCGTCGATAAGCAATCGCTTCCTTGGCGAACGCGAGGCTCGTTGGAAGGCCTTCAAGCGAAAGTAGCTGACCCTGGCAGACTGGCGACTATTTTGACTATACCAGCGGCTACACTTGGCAGATTTTGTTGAATAAATAGCGATCATCTGAATTCGCCATCGGCCCCATCTACGCTAGCTGCGAACGAATGTTCCGCCCGGATCTGTAGGGTTTGTATCTAACAGGCTCTCCAGATCCTCGGGGTGTAGTCGATGAAGGGCTTGGGCAGGATGACGCCAGCATGTTAACTGGGGCGATGCTTGTCAGCTGTAGGCGGTTCTATAGGCAAAGATCCCAGGTAATCCACCAGTCATGATGAACAGCAGGTTGCTGCCGGCAGAGTGATCACCACGGGTGACGGATTCCAGCAAACCCGCGAAGGCCTTGCCACCATAGACTGGGTCGATTAGCAGCCCCTCCTGGGAAGCAAGGATTCTGGTTGCCGCCAGCATGCTATCGGTCGGGGCGCCGTAAGCACTTCCTCGTTGAGAGTCGTCGATTTGCAGCGCCTCAGTGGGCAACACCGCAGTGCTACCAAGTAGCTTCAGGACGGCCTGGGTTTTTTCCCGCGTCACGTCAAGCGTTGGCCCCACCGGGCCTAGCACGGAATAGCCCTGCACCTGGGTTGATGAGCCGGCGATAGTGAGCCCTGCCAACAGGCCTGAGTGGGTGCCGCTGCTGCCATTGGGAATAATGATCCGCTCGAACTGCAGGCCAAAGGTGTCGGCCTGCCCGAGAATCTCGGCGGCGCAAGCCGCATAGCCCAGGCTCCCGCGCGCACTGGAGCCACCGAGAGGCATTACGAAGGTCCTGCGGCCTTGGCGCTGCAATTGCTCGACCAACTCCAGCGCGTAGGGTTCGGCAGCCTCCCCCACGGGCAGTTGATGGACGCCGGCGCCGAACAGTGTATCGAGTAGCACGTTGCCGTTCAGTCGGTAGTCTTCATCGTCGCGGATTGGCGATTGGGTCAGAATCAGCTCGCAGGCGAGGCCGTGGCGGGCGGCGACTGCAGCGGTCAGTCGGGCATGATTGGATTGCAGCCCGCCCCAGGTCACCAAGGTATCTGCTCCAGCAGCGATCGCCTCACCTAGCAGAAACTCGAGCTTGCGCAGTTTGTTGCCACCACCGCCCAATCCGGTGAGGTCGTCTCGTTTTACGTAGAGGTTGCACCCCCTCATCGTTGGCAGGGCACTGAGCCGTGACAGTTTCTGGATCGGGGTTGCGCTTTCCAGCAGAGCGATTCGCGGATAGGCAGACAGAGCCGTTCGTAAGTGTTCAATGTCGAGTCGCATGTGAGCATTCCTCGCAGGTAGCAAAAGAGAAGTACCGCAGCCGTAACGGCCTTCGGGAAGGACTCGTCAGACTCGGGAAACCCGGTAATTTCTGATCGTTTTCACGTCCGCATTGGTTCAGCGGCATGTGCGAGGTGGCGTTGCAGACCCTTGCCGCTGGCCCAGCGAGACAATGCACCATATTCGCAAGAAGCTTGATCTGCACCTGCCCACCAGTCGAAACAACTCATGCCATGAGGCCGACTCCGGCAAGTACCTGTTCGTCGTAGTTGGAGGAACTATATTTGTACTAGGAGTTTAGATAAATGTAGGATTTTACACTTCAGTTTATACTTGGTGTAACTAATGGTCAAGCGCCACTTTGATGACCTTCAGCTTGGCAGCATCGAGCTTTTTTGCCTCGCCGCTGAAGAGGGAGTTTTACTGCAGCAGCGCTTTGCGCTGGCGTCACCCCAGCGGCGGTGAGTCGTTCGATATCGCGGATGGAAGAGCGTCTTGCGACACGTCTGTTCGTGCGAACGACGCGCAGTATTAGATTGACGGAAAGCGGTCGTGCTTACTTTGAGCAGTGTCGCGAGGCGTTGGCCCAATTGGTGGAGGCTGAGCGTGAAGTGATGGGCAAACAGCTCGAACCGACGGGAGAGTTGCGCATCAGCATTCCTACAACCTACGGCCACCACCGAATCCTCCCGTTGTTGCCGCGTTTCAGGGAGCGTCACCCGGGAGTGAACATCGACATCCACCTGAGCAACAGAAATATAGATTTCGTGGGGGAGGGCTATGATCTGGCAATTCGGGTGCGAGCTCAGCCCGACTCTACGCTCATTGCGCGCCATCTTGAAGATGCCCGGTTGGTCGTGGTGGCAACACCGGAGTATCTGACTCGGAATGGTATCCCGTCGAGCCTGGAAGACCTCGAGAACTGCGAGTGCATCCAGTTCGAATTGCCCAGTAGTGGCCGGCGTATTCCTTGGCTATTTAGCGAGAATGGCAAGGAACGCGAGATCCTGGCCACCGGTAATTATTGTTGCTCCGACGATGTTCTCGGCGGCGTGACCTTGGCCAAGAACGGCGCAGGCCTGTTCCAGACCTATCGCTTTATCGTCGAGCGAGAACTGGAGGAGGGCAGTCTAGTCGAGGTTCTCCAGGTGTTCGGTGGTCGGTCCCGACCCTTTACTCTGCTGTATCCGCACGGTCGTCACGTTCCGCTGCGCGTGCGTGCCTTTATCGATTTCCTGATGGAGTGCAAGAACCAATGGAATGTTTGACTACTGGCAAAGGAGAGGGTTATGGAGAAGTGGACGCTGCACTGACTGGATGCCTCGGGGAGCTCAGCTCTGCGCCATCGGCCAATGTTAGGGCATTCTCTTGAGTGCCAAACGTCTCCTGCAGCCTATACCGCGCATCTTTCCAAAACAGTTCCTCGACCCAGTCGTAAACCGGGATGAAATGGAAGTGGATGGGGTAGCGGGGATCGGGGCAGCGAACGGGGCAAAAGCCAGCTGATTCTGTAGTGGTTGTAGGCAATGACGTCGGATGTTGTCGCCGCATGGGCCGTCATTGAATAGCGTCTTACGACCAATGATCACGTTGGGATAAATCGAGGAAGTCTCTGACAACTTTTTAGGGTTGGCCTTGGGAAGCACCGCACTTACGATCTGACGTTGTCGCTGCGCTCGGTGTGGAATCCGGCACGCTCAGCTTCGTTTTATATCGTGAGGACAGATCGATGCCTGAAACCTTATACGCAAAGGCTGACAAACGGAGTTTTCGCTGTGACGACATTTGGCGCTATGATTGCGTCAAATGTCGCACTGAGGTCAACGTCATGTCCGAAGCCAAACAAGCAGACAAACCCGCCGTCAAATCCACGGCGAAAACTGGGGCGGGGACGAGGGTAACAGACGTCGCCAGAAAGCCAACGGAGGTGCTGCTGCATGGCCGCAAAGGTGATGAGCGCTTGCTGATCATCCGGTACACGCAAGAGGGCTTTTACCTGAGCGACGTCAAGGACATGCTTTCCACGTCCGCTCTGTACATGGAGCACGACCTGGTTCAGCGCATCACTGGAAGGTCCGTCAGAACCGTCCAGCGTCTGGCGAAGGAGACCAAGCCGATACGCCTGAACCAGCAGCAGAGTACGGTGGCTTTTCAGTATGCCCAGACCCTGGAGCACGCTACCAATGTCTTTGGTAGCCAGTCGTTGGCTGAGGACTGGCTCAAGAAACCCTGCAAATACCTGGACGGTTATGTGCCATTGGAGCTAATCGACAGTTCACTGGGTTTTCAGGTGCTGGAGGATTACCTGACCCGGATTGAGCACGGGGTTTATCAATGAATCCTCTGCCCTGGGATGGACGGTGGCACGCCTGGCGTCTTGACCGCGAGGTCTACAAGCAGACGTGGGACAGCGGCATTGGCGCGCAACGAACCGGTGGGCGTTGGAATCCCCCCGGGCGGCGGGTCATCTATGCTTCGGCTGACCCGTCTACGGCTATTCTGGAGGTCGCGGCCCATCTGGGATTCGACGCGTTAGACCGGGTACCTTACCTACTGACATGTTTTGAAGTGCTGGATCCGGCGCTTATCAAAGTGGTTCAGGCCGAAGACGTGCCGAACCCGAACTGGCTTGTTCCGGCTCGACCCTCGCCCAACCAGCAGCAGTTTGCTGAAGAGCTGCTGGCGCAGCATCCTTTCGTGCTGATTCCATCGGCGGTGACTCAGCATTCCTGGAATCTGCTGGTGAGCTGCGATTTGGCGGCGGATCGGTTCAGGCTTGTTTCCCAGGAGCGGTTCGGACTGGATACCCGGTTGGTTAAGTAGCAAAAAGGTTTCCCTACGAAACTCATTGGCTGTGCAATACGTCCCCAGTGGCGCAGCATTCACCGACTCTTAGTGCCTTGTATGCTGATCCGCATTTTCTCGCGACACCTGACTCTGTAATGAACCCAATCCCCACCCCAGAATACCGTTGCGGTTTGCCTGGCAGACGGCCCGTGTACTGCAAACTTTTCTATCGGGTGGGCTCATGACGAAGATGGCGATTTTTTTGGGTGGTTTTTTGGCACTGACCCTTTTGATTGGCGTGCTGGCAACGATTTCTCCGGTGTAGACACAAGCCTGCAGACAAGGTGGCCCTGTGGCAAAGGAATGCTTCAGCGGAATACTGAAGCAAACCCGGTCGCTTTTTGTGGCGAGGGGATTTATCCCCGTTGTGGGAGCAAAGCTTGCTCGCGAAGCAGGCGCCTCGGTTGCTGAAAGATTGCATCGCCTGCATCGCGGGCAAGCCTTGCTCCCACAATGAGTTCTGTGTGGATCGGGGAGCAGTCCTTAGCGCCTACCGATGCAAAATCACCTGGGCAATCTCCTGCAACCCCATCACCCGCTGCGCGGCGTTGAGTTTGATGGCTTCCTTGGGCATGCCGAAGACCACGCAGCTGGCTTCGTCCTGGGCCACGGTGCTGCTGCCGGCGTCGAGCATTTCTTTCAGGCCGCGGGCGCCGTCGTCGCCCATGCCGGTCATGATGATGCCGGTGGCGTTGCGGCCGGCGAATTTGGCTACTGAGCGAAACAGCACGTCCACCGATGGGCGGTGGCGGTTGACCAGGGGGCCATCCACCACTTGTACGTGATAGAACGCGCCGCTGCGGGTCACCATCATGTGTTTGCCGCCTGGGGCGATGAGGGCCAGGCCCGGGTGGATACGGTCGTTGTTGCGGGCTTCGCGTACTTCAATCTGGCACAGGCTGTTGAGTCGGGCGGCAAACGAGGCGGTGAATTTTTCCGGCATGTGCTGGACGATGACGATGCCTGGGCACACCCGTGGCAAGGCGGTCAGCACCGCTTCCAGGGCCTGGGTGCCGCCGGTGGACGTGCCGAGGGCGACGATGCGTTCGGTGGTCTGGGCCATGGCATGGCCGTTGGCGGCTGGCAGCATGGCATCGGCAGTGAGTTTGGTGGCTGGGGTCAGCGGCGCCGGGGCAGGGCGCCGGCCCAGGTTTTTGACGTTGACCTGGGCGGCGGCGCGAATGGCCGATATCAGCTCCGGTGCCGACTCCAGCAGGAAATTCTTCAGGCCGCTGGTGGGCTTGGTGATGATTTCCACCGCGCCGGCGGCCATGGCTTGCAAGGTGGTTTCGGCGCCCCTGGGCGTCAGGGACGAGCAGATCACCACCGGCGTGGGACGCTCGCTCATGATTTTCTTCAGGAAGGTGATGCCGTCCATGCGCGGCATCTCCACATCCAGCACGATCACGTCGGGCCACTCCCGGGCCAGTTTGTCCATGGCGAAAATCGGATCGGACGCCGCACCCATCACATGGATGTCCGGCGTGTCGCTGAGGATCGCCAGCAGTACCTGGCGAACCACGGCAGAGTCATCCACCAGCAGTACATTTATCTTTTTTGACATGGTTAATGCCGGGTCCTTATCGGTTGATGCCTGACCCACACGTCGCCGCTGCACAGGTCAAAGATGATGCTTCGGTAGCCCGTGCTGCCCATGTCCTGGGCGATCAGGTCCAGGCGGTACAGCGCGGCCATTTCCAGCGCTGCGTTGACGTTCATCCGCGCCACGTCGCCGAACGGCACCTGGCGTTGCAGCTCCGGGAACATTTCGCCGCCGCCGAACAGCTTGAGTTGGTAATCCTCGGGTTCGGTGCGATGGGCCTTTGCCTGGCGGACGAACAGTTCGATGGCTTCGTCGGCGTACATGCCGTTCAGCGCCGTGGAGCAGCGCGCCCGGCTGGGCAACATGTAATGGCACATGCCGCCGATCTTGCGCTCCGGATGCCACAGGGTGACGGCCACGCAAGAGCCGAGAATGGTGCGCAGGCGAGTCGGGCTGGTGGCGAAACGAAACTCGCCGGGCGCCAGATACACCTCGGGCATTTGCTTGAGCGCGGCGCTCATGGCTTGCGATAAATCGAAGGTGCCACCAGTTTCAACGCATCGGATACGCCGTTGAGGCTTTCGGAGTGGCTCACGATGAAATACCCGCCGGACTTGAGCCGTGGGAGCAATCGGGCGACCACTTTGCTTTTGGTGGGTTGGTCGAAATAGATCATGACGTTGCGCAGGAAAATGACATCGAACTCGCCCAGCTCCGGCAAGGTGTCGTTGAGGTTGACCTGGATGAAGTTGACCCGGCTGCGCAACGCCCGGTCGATGAGGAATGTGCCTTGCTGGCTGCCGGTGCCCTTCAGGCAATATTTCACCAGCAACGGTTGGGGCAGGGTACGGGCGCGTTCCATGGGGTAATGTCCGGAACGGGCCTTGGCCAGTACCTGGCTGCTGATGTCTGAACCGATGATTTCCCAAGGTGTGGTGCCCAGTCCTTCGGCCAGGGTCATGGCCAGGCTGTAGGGCTCTTCACCCGAGGAACTGGCGGCGCTCCACAGGCGGAAGGTTTTACCCGGCGTTGCATGGGGCAGCACATGTTCGCGCAGGAAATCGAAGTGCTTGGGCTCGCGGAAAAAGTAGGTTTCGTTGGTGGTGAGCAGGTCCAGCGCCACCTGCAATTCCTCGGTGCGCTGGCCGCTCATGATCAGCTTGAAATACTCGCCATAACTGCCCAGCTCATAGTGCTTGAGGCGCTTGAACAACCGCCCGGCCACCAAGGCCTTCTTGGCCGGTGACAGGTTGATGCCCGCGGCTTGATACAGCCAGGCTTGAAACTGGCTGAACTCACGGTCATTGAGCGCCAATGAGTTCACAGTGCGTTCCTTGCAGGTGTCTGCGTTCATTGGTTTTCAGCTTCCAGCGCGGCAGGGCTGGCCTGGGCCAGCTGCGACATTTCATCGATGGACAGCACTCGGTCCACCTCCAGTACGATCACGAACTTGCCGTCGACCTTGGCCATGCCGCTGATGAAATCGGCGCGGATCTTCGCCCCGAAACTCGGTGGCGGTTCGATCTGCGAAGCCGGGATCTCCAGCACCGCCGACACCGTGTCCACCAGCAGGCCGATGTCCTGGGCGGGGCCGTCCTCGGTGTTGGCCTCGATGATCACCACGCACGAACGCCGGGTGATCGCCGAGTTCTGTCGGCCGAACCGGGCCGACAGGTCCACCACCGGCACGACCGCGCCGCGCAGGTTGATCACCCCGCGTACGAAGGCCGGCATCATCGGCACCACCGTCAGGTTGCCGTACTCGATGATTTCTTTGATGCACAGGATGCCGATGGCAAACATCTCCGTGCCGAGCATAAACGTCAGGTATTGCGCTTCTTCCTCAACCGCGATGGCGGCTTGACGTGTGGTCGCGATGGCGCCCATGCCTTTTCTCCTTTTAAGCGAAGCCCGTAGGGCCGGACCGTCAGAACCGGGTGAATTCGGATTCGTCTGGCGCGCTGGCCATGTTGTAGGCAAATGCCTTGGGCATCACCGCCGCGGGCGCACGGGCTGTCTTGCGACTGGACGGGCCGGGCGTGTTGTCCACCTTCAGTGGCTGGCTGGCCGATTTGGCCGGCGCGTCCAGGGTGAAGAAGCTCATGGCCTGTTGCAGCTGTTCGGCCTGGCTGCTCATTTCTTCTGCGGTGGCGGCCAATTCTTCGCTGCTGGAAGCATTCTGCTGGGTCACCTGGTTGAGCTGGGTCATGGCTGTGTTGATCTGCGCCACGCCGGCGGCCTGTTCTTCGGAAGCGGCGCTGATTTCCTGCACCAGGTCCGAGGTCTTGTTGATGGACGGGACCATTTCGTTCAGCAGGTGCCCGGCTTTCTCAGCCATGTCGACGCTGCTGGACGACAGCTCGCCGATCTCCTGGGCCGCCACCTGGCTGCGTTCAGCCAGTTTGCGCACCTCGGCGGCGACGACCGCGAAGCCTTTGCCATGCTCACCGGCGCGGGCCGCTTCGATTGCAGCGTTGAGCGCCAGCAGGTTGGTCTGGTAGGCGATGTCATCGATGATGCTGATGCGTTGGGCGATTTTCTTCATCGCCACCACGGTCTGCTGCACCGATTCACCGCCGTCGGTGGCTTCCTTGGCGGCCTTGCTGGCCATGCCGTCGGTGACCTTGGCGTTTTCGGTGTTCTGGTTGATGCTGGCGCTCATCTGTTCGATGGAGGCGCTGGTTTCTTCGACGCTGGCCGCCTGCTCGCTGGTGGCCTGGCTCATGGATTGCGCGGTGGCGCTGACTTCTTCGGAGGCGCTGGCCAGGTTGTCGGCGGCGTTGCGCACTTCACCGATGATATGGGACAGCTTGCCCACCATGTTTTGCATGGCGTTGAGCACCATGCCGGTTTCGTCCTTGGAGCCGCTTTCGATTTTCGCGTTCAGGTTGCCTTCGGCCAGTTGCTCGGCAACCAAGGCCGCCTGTTTCAGGGGACGGGAAATGATCCGGGAAATGAACAGCGCCAGGCCCAGGCCCACCAGCATGGCGGCAACCAGCACGGCAATGATCGACAGGCGCGCATCCTCATACAGTTCCGTACCATGGGCGCTGGCCACGTCGGCCCCGGCGGCATTGAGCTCGACCAGTTTCTGCAGGTCGGCGGTCACCAGATCGAAATGACGTTTGGATTCGCCCTTGAGCAACGTCTGGGCTTCGTTGAGCAGATTTTGTCGGGACAGTGCGAACAGGTCCTTGCTGACGGCCAGGTACGCGGCCCAGTCACTGCGGGCGGTGTCGAACAGCTGGCGATCTTCGGCATTGGAGATCAGTTTTTCATAGGTCGCCAGGCGCGTTTCGAAACCCTGTTTGGCTTCGTCCGCTTCTTGCTCAATGGCCGTGCGCTCCTGCTCGGAGTCGGCAGTAATGTGGCGATTTTCCTTGAGGCGATAGTTCGCCGCGTAGAAACGCATGCCCGAGGCGGCGCGCATCGAAGTCATCCAGTTTTCGCGGATATCGATGGTTGTGCCGTTGACCTCGTTGAGTTGGATAATCGAGAACACCCCCATGACGGCGGTCAACGCGAGCACCACCAGGAACGAGGTGATCAGTTTGGTGGCGATTCTAAGATCGTAGAACCATTTCATTGGGAAGTACCTCTCCATGGAATTGCTAAAGCGTCAGCGAGCAGTGGCTTGTTGTGATTGAGTCGAGGTGTAGCGGTTGTCTATTTGGGCGATCTGCGTGAGCAGCGCCGGCACGTCGAGAATCAACGCCACGGCGCCGCTGCCCAGGATCGTCGAGCCGCTGATGCCGCGCAGCGCGCCGAACAACTTGCCCAGGGGTTTGATCACGGTCTGGAATTCACCGAGCAGGTCATCCACCACCAGCCCGGCCTTGAGTTCGGCGTAGCGCACCACCACCACGTTCTGCCGGCGCGAGGCCGGGCCTTCGTGGTTGAAGTGATCGCGCAGGTACACCAGCGGCAGCACTTCGCCGCGCAGGTCGAGGTAGCCTTGTTCGCGGCTGCAAACCCCGTCGTCCTCGCTCAGCTCGATGCATTCCTGAACCATGTCCAGGGGAATGACGTACGTGGACTGGCCGATGCCCACCAGAAAGCCATTGATGATCGCCAGCGTCAGCGGCAGGCGGATGCGCACCACGGTGCCCTGGCCCGGTTGGCTGTCCAGGTCGACAGTGCCGCGCAGCAGGGTAATGTTGCGCTTGACCACATCCATGCCCACGCCACGCCCGGAAAGGTTGGTGACGGCCTGGGCGGTGGAGAAACCCGGCTCGAAGATCAGGTTGTAGATTTCCTGGTCGGTGGGGCTGGCGCCAAGGGCAACCAGACCACGTTCCTGGGCTTTTTCCAGGATCCGGTCACGGTTCAGGCCGGCGCCGTCGTCGGCGATTTCCAGCACGATGCTGCCTGAGTCGTGATAGGCATTGAGGTGCAGATGACCTTTGGCCGGTTTACCGGCCGCCAGCCGCGCCTCGGCGGTTTCGATGCCGTGGTCCATGGCGTTGCGCAACAGGTGCATGAGCGGGTCACCGATTTTTTCCACCACGGTTTTATCCAGCTCGGTCTCCGCACCGCTGATAATCAGGTCGATGTCCTTGCCCAGTTCCTGGCTGACATCGCGCACCACCCGGCGGAACCGGTTGAAGGTTTCACCAATGGGGATCATGCGCAGACGCAAGGCGCCGTCGAGAATTTCTTCCACCAGGCCGGACACCGTTGAAGTTGACTCTTGCAACGAGTCGTCGTTGCAGTGGCGGGCCAGCAGGCTGGCGCCGGCGCTGGCGATGACCAGCTCGCCCACCAGGTTGATCAACTCGTCGAGCTTGTCGGCGTTGACCCGCACATAGGCGCCGTCCTTGGCCTTGCCGTCGCTGGTTGCCGGTTGCTTGTCGGGCGTGACCTGAGCGGGCATGCGCGCAGCCGAACGCTGGTCCGGCATCAGTTCGCCGGTGGTGACCATTGCCGTGTTGGGGTCAGCCTGCTCTTGAGTGGTTGCAACCAGCCCGGTGTTCATCTGCGGCACGGGGTCATCAATGGCGACGATCTGGATCTGGCAATCTTCGCGCACGAAATCGAAGACTTCGTTGATCGCCCCGTGGCCGGCGGCCGACCTGAACTCAATGTCGAACCCCAGGTAGCAGGACTCGGCATCCCAGGTTTCGGCCGAGGGCATTGCGTCGGTCAGCGTGGTGATGTGGACGATCTCACCGAGGGTTTGCAGGTAACGCAGAAATGACAGCGGGTCCATGCCGTTGCGGAACACCTCCGGGCCAAAACGCAGAGCAATATGCCAGAGGCGCGTTTCGGCAGGCGCTTGTGTGTCGCTTGCTTCGGCGGGCTTCGGGGCTTCGGCAGGCGAGGGCGCCTGATATTCCTGAAGGATCTGGCACAGCTCCATTTCCCGGGCCAGGGCCGGGGGCGCCAGTTTCGCGCCCTGGTTGGCCACCACATTGATCAGCTCCAGCATGTGATCACTGGACTTGAGCAGCACGGCGATCAGGCCGGCGTCCACTTCAACGCTGCCATTGCGCAACCGATCGAGCACGTCTTCGACGATGTGGGTGAAACTGACGATGGGTTCCAGGCCGAACAGCCCGGCCGAGCCCTTGATCGTATGGGCCGCCCGGAAGATCGCGCCGATAGCATCATCGTCGCCCGGGTCGCTTTCCAGTTGCAGCAGGGACTCTTCCATCGCCTGCAACTGTTCCCGTGCCTCGACGATGAACGTTTGTTGTGCCTGATCGAGATTGATGCTCACGCTCATATCCTTTGTCGTGTCCGACGTGTTGCGAGGTCTCTATACAACCAGGTTGCACAGGGCGAGTGTTTCCGTGACGGCCTTGCTGTGGCCCGTTATCTCCAGGCGGGTACCGGCCTTGGGAGCCTCGCGCTGGACCATCATCAGCAGTTGCAGGCCGGCGCCGTCCATTTCTGTGATCTGCGACAGATCCAGCGCCATGCGCGGCGTCGCCCCCAGGCGCGGCAGCAACTGCGCGGCGAGGTCGGCGGCGGTGTAGATCGTCAGCTCGCCGTCGATCTGCACCTGCGCGGTGTCGTCCTGTGTTTCGTACAGCAAGGGCATTTCACTCTCCGCGAATCAAGGAAGAATCAGCTTGGACACCGCCGCCAGCATCTGCGCCGGCTGGAACGGCTTGACCACCCAGGCCTTGGCACCCGCCGCCTGGCCCTCGAGTTTTTTCGACTCCTGGGATTCGGTGGTGAGCATGATGATCGGCGTGAACTTGTAGCTGGCCAGCTTCTTGACCTCCTTGACGAAGGTGATGCCGTCCATGTTCGGCATGTTCACGTCACTGATGATCAGGTGCACCTTCTGGCCATTGAGCTTGCCCAGTGCATCCTTGCCATCGCTGGCCTCGATCACGTCGTAGCCGGCACTTTTCAACGCGATGCCGACGACCTGCCGGACGCTCGCGGAGTCGTCGACAACCAATACACTTTTAGCCATGAACGGCTCTCCTAGAAGAAGGTTATTTCCTGTGAATTCTGTTGCGCGCCCGATTCGCCGTGATGGTTGCGGCGTTGTTCTTCGGTGGCGTATGTGGTTTCCATGCGCGCCAGCCATTGGCGGGCATCGATGGAAACGGCCTGGTCGGGCGACTGACTGGCCTGCTGCATATGCACATGCAGGTCCTCGATGTTGTCGCGCACGTGGCTGAGAATCTGGCTGACCCGATCCTGGAATTGCAGGTTGACCAGCACTTCGGTGAGCTCGTCGCGAATACCGAAGCTTTCCTGCTGCAGCAGGTCGGCCGATTCGGCCAGCCGCCCGGTGACGCTCTTGAAGCGTTCCAGCACGCGCTGGATGCTGTCCTCGGAGACGCTGACCGACTGGCTGTCCTGATCCGCGCCGCTGGAGGCGGCCTGGACCAATTGAGTGATGGCGCTATTGATGATGTCGACCTTGGCCGACATCTGCTGGCCAGTCTCGCTGGACTTGCTCGACAGGCTGCGCACGGCGTCGGCCACCACCGCGAAACCGCGCCCGGCTTCGCCCGCACGGGCGGCTTCGATGGCGGCGTTGAGGGCCAGCAGGTTGGTTTGCGCGGCAATGGCCGCGACATCGGCGGCCATGGTCCGCAGCTCGCCGGTGTAGGCGGTGAGGTTGCGCACCTGGGCCAGGGTTTCATCGCGGCTGGCCTGGGTGGCTTTCAGGGAGTCGATGACCTGGACCAGCTCACCTTCGCTTTGGGCCAGCACCTGCACGGCGCCGCCACTGCTGTTGCCGGCCAGCTCACCGGCGGCCAGTTGCGAAGCTTGCACGGTATCTTCCAGGCGTGAAGAGATGCCGGTGAAGCGATTGGTCAGCGAGACGATCGCGGTTTCGGTCTGCTGCCGGGAGCTTTCCACCTGCTTGGCCCAGATCGGCATGGCACCGAGGATGACTTCGTTGAGTTGCGCGCTGGCCTTATGGTTCAAGTGGTCGGCGGCGTGTAGCGCGTGATGGGCAACGGCGGCGGCGACGGCTCTGTCGATCTGCTGGTGCTGGGCGCGGGCAGCCCACACGCCGACCCCGGCGCCAATGGCCAGGAGCACGGCACACAACCCCAGGTTTTGTGTACTTGGGCCGTTGAGAACCAACAGGCCGACGCTCGCGATCAGGGCCACAAACAAGCTGGACCAAAGGATGCGCGGCGGAGTTTGGGAATGGGAATGACCGTGTGAATACGACGTCATGGTTCGGTCCTTGAACAGTGTTGCTAACAGGTTATTTACGAATAACTGGTTATCTGCGACCCCACCCCGGACTTTAAGACCGGTCGTCCGATTCCGGCATGGCCGAGGGCGTTGACCTGCCCAGTGAGTGGCACTGTGCTATCTGAGATTAGACGCAGTCGCTGAAATGTCGAGGCGCCCTGACGAACAGATGAGTCGCACACAACCCCTTGCGCCTTGCTCCCACAGATTCCCTCACCACCATCCGGGAATAAGCTAAATTACCCCGCATCGGATTTTGAACCTGCCATCACGAGCCCTCATGCCCACCCAGCCTCTCTGGAAAATCTACCTCCTGTTCCTGGCCCCCATGGTCCTGTCCAATTTCCTGCAATCGATGTCCGGCACGCTCAATAGCATCTACATCGGCCAGATGCTCGGCACCCAGGCATTGGCGGCGGTATCAGGCATGTTTCCCATCCTGTTTTTCTTTATCGCGCTGGTGATTGGCCTGGGCGCGGGAGCAGGGGTGTTGATCGGGCAGGCTTACGGCGCCGGGGAAACCGGCACGGTGAAGGCGATTGCCGGCACCACGTTGCTGCTGGCGGCGATCATCGGGCTGGTGGCGGCGGTGCTCGGCACCGTGTTCGCGCGCCAGGCGCTGCAGGGGCTGGGGACGCCGGCCGATGTGCTAGAGGACGCGGTGTCCTATGCCCGGGTGATGATGTGGATCCTGCCGATACTGCTGGTGTTCGTGGTGTTTACCCAGTTGCTGCGCGGGGTGAGCGATACGCTGTCGCCCATGCTGGCCTTGCTGGTGTCCACCAGCGTCGGGCTGCTGCTGACGCCGGCGCTGATTCGCGGCTGGCTGGGGCTGCCGCAGATGGGCATCGAGAGCGCGGCGCTGGCGGGGCTGGTGGGTACGGCGTCGGCCATGGTCATGCTCGCGTGGCGCCTGAACCGTCGCGAGCACGCCCTGGCGCCGGACCGGGCGTTGTTCGCGGCGATGCGCCTGGACATGGACATCCTCGGCAAGGTGCTGCGCATCGGCCTGCCCACGGGGTTGCAGATGGTGGTGATCTCGCTGTCGGAACTGGTGATCCTGGCGCTGGTCAATGGCCACGGATCCCAGGCCACGGCCGCCTATGGCGCGGTGACGCAGATCGTCAATTACGTGCAGTTCCCGGCGCTGTCGATTGCCATCACCGCCTCGATCCTCGGCGCCCAGGCCATCGGTGCCGGGCGTCTGGAGCGTCTGGGGCCGATCCTGCGCACCGGGCTGTTGATCAACGTCTGGCTCACTGGTGGGCTGGTGGTCTCGGGGTATCTGTTGTCTCACTGGCTGCTGGGGCTGTTCATCACCGACCCGGCGGCGCGAATCCAGGCCGAACACCTGCTGCACATCATGCTCTGGAGCCTGCTGGTCTTCGGCTTCCAGGCGGTGGTCGGCGGCATCATGCGCGCCAGCGGCACGGTGCTGATGCCGGTGGCGATTTCGATCTTCTGCATCGTCGGCGTTCAGCTGCCAGTGGCCTACCTGCTGGACGCGCAGTTCGGCCTGCAAGGGGTATGGATGGCGTTTCCGGTGGCTTACTTGAGCATGCTGGTGTTGCAGACCCTGTACTACAAGATGGTCTGGCAGCATCAGCGGATTGAGCGGTTGGTGTAGCTCTGCGCTTTCTGACACAACAAAAAACCTGTGGGAGCGAGCCTGCTCGCGATAGCGTCGGCACATTCGGCATCGATGCGCGCTGACTCACCGCCATCGCGAGCAGGCTCGCTCCCACAGGGATTCGGTGCCTGGCGATGTTACAGTGGCCGGCATTCTCCTACCGCCATCACCGAGGATTTCGATGTCTGCCCGCCCGCCCTCCAGTGTTTCCTATCGCGCCTTCCTCTTCGACATGGACGGCACGCTGCTCAATTCCATCGCCGCGGCCGAGCGGATCTGGACGCGCTGGGCCCTTCGTCACGGTGTGGAGGTGGCGAGCTTTCTGCCGACCATCCACGGCGTGCGCGCCATCGACACCATTGCCCGCCAGCGCCTGCCAGGGGTAGATGCCCTGGCCGAGGCCGAGCAGATTACCCGCGAGGAAATCGAAGACGTGGAAGGTGTGGTGCCGGTGCCCGGTGCTGCAGCATTTCTCAACAGCCTGCCGCCCCTGCAGTGGGCCATCGTCACCTCGGCGCCCATGGCGCTGGCCTTGCGGCGCATGGAAGCGGCCGGCATTCCACGTCCGGCGGTGATGGTCACCGCCGAGGATGTGAGCGACGGCAAACCCAATCCGGCCTGTTATCGACTGGCAGCGGAGCGCTTGCAAGTCGCCCCCCAGGACTGCCTGGTGTTCGAGGATGCCGAAGCGGGTATCAAGGCCGGCGAGGCGGCGGGAGCGGATGTGTGGGTGGTGACGGCGACGCATACGCATCCGGTGGCCACCCCCCATCCGCTGATCAAGGATTACCGTGGGCTTGGCCTTGAGGTGGATGAGGCCGGACGGATGCGACTGAACCCGACGCTGTGATCGCAGCAGACCCCCTGTGGGAGCGAGCCTGCTCGCGATAGCGTCGGCACATTCAGCATTGATGCAATCTGATCCGCCGCCATCGCGAGCAGGCTCGCTCCCACAGTTGGATCTGTGGTGATCGTTGAATCAGTCAGGTCACCACGCGATAGCACGGTTCATACGCCGCGCCGCCCGGCAGTTTCATGCGGTGCTGGGCGACGAAGGCCTGGAGCAGCCGGTCGAGGGGTTCCATGATGGCGGCATCGCCGTGGATCTCGTAAGGACCGTGTTCTTCTATCAGGCGGATACCCTTGTCCTTGACGTTACCGGCCACGATCCCCGAGAACGCCCGGCGCAAGTTGGCGGCCAGTTCGTGGGCGGGCAGGTCGCGCCTCAGGCCCAGGCTGGCCATGTTGGCGTGGGTCGGGTCGAACGGGCGCTGGAAGCCTTCGTCGATTTTCAGCAACCAGTTGAAGTGGAAAGCGTCGTTGCGTTCGCGGCGGAACTGTTTGACCGCCTTGAGCCCTTGGGTCATCTGGCGCGCCACTTCGGCAGGGTCGTCGATGATGATCTGGTAGTGCTTCTGCGCAGCCTCGCCCAGGGTCGCACCGACAAAGGCATGCAGTTGATCAAGGTACGGCGCGGCGCTCTTGGGCCCGGTCAGAACAACCGGGAAGGGCAGGTCCTGGTTGGCCGGGTGCATCAGGATACCCAGCAAGTAGAGGAACTCTTCCGCCGTACCGGCGCCGCCCGGGAAGATGATGATGCCGTGGCCCACGCGCACAAAAGCTTCCAGGCGCTTCTCGATGTCCGGCAGGATCACCAGCTCATTGACGATCGGGTTCGGCGCTTCGGCGGCGATGATGCCGGGCTCCGTCAGGCCCAGGTAACGGCCGCCGTGGATGCGCTGTTTGGCATGGGCGATGGTGGCGCCTTTCATCGGGCCTTTCATCACGCCCGGGCCGCAGCCGGTGCAGATGTCCAGGCTGCGCAGGCCCAGTTCGTGGCCGACTTTCTTGGTGTATTTGTATTCTTCGGTGTTGATCGAGTGGCCGCCCCAGCACACGACAATTTTTGGCTCCACCCCAGGGCGCAATGTGCGGGCGTTGCGCAGCAGGTGGAAGACGTAGTCGCTGATGCCCTGGGAGGAGCTGAGGTCGATGCGCTGGCTGTCCAGTTCGTTCTCGGTGTAGACGATGTCGCGCAGGGCGCTGAACAGCATCTCGCGGGTGCTGGCGATCATCTCGCCATCGACGAAGGCGTCGGCCGGGGCGTTCAGCAGTTCCAGGCGTACGCCGCGGTCTTGCTGGTGAATACGGATCTCGAAGTCCTTGTAGGCTTCCAGGATGGTCTTGGCGTTATCGACATGGGCGCCGGTGTTGAGAATGGCCAGGGCGCACTGGCGGAAGAGGGTATAGATACTGCCGGAACCGGCCTCACTCAGTTGCTGGACTTCACGCTGGGACAAAGTCTCCAGGCTGCCCTTCGGGCTGACCGAGGCGTTGATTACATGTCTTTGATTCATTCAGCTTTCCTTGAAAACGATGCCGTACTCACAACGACGGCATCTTGAAAAAAACGTCCACGCAGAAAGATCGCACGATCCTTGCGGTATCGCCATGGACTTTGATCCGGATCCTTCGGGTCGGTTGCAACACAAAATGAGCTCCAGCATAGCTAAATCCACCGGGCAGGCGATAATGCGGGACTTTTTTTACCCCGCACAAGGAAATTGCACCGCGATGTTCGAGCTCAAGCCGTGGGACGCCGAAGTCTACCGACGCCAGACCCGACGCAGTACCCTCATCGTCGCCGTGACGTTCCTGGCACTGGCGATGCTGTTGTCCAGCCTTTCGGTGATGCTGTTCGGCACACCCGGGGGGGATAATTTTCGCTTCAATCTCGGCGGGGTGATTGCCGCGGTGTTGGTGATGGTCGCCTTGATGCGTCTGTATTTCTGGTCGCAGCCGTGGATGGCCGCGGCGGTGTACGGCTGGCAGCTCAAGCGCAGCCTGATGAGCATCACCAATGTGATGCACCAGGTGAAGGCCGGTGTGCAGGCCCAGGACGTGGCGGCCATGAAGCTGCTACGGTTTTATCATCTGGGATTGACGCAGATGCATCAACTGGACGCCAACTCCAGCGCCCAGGGCTCACTCGCCCGCGAGGCTGATGAGCATCTGACAAGGATGCAGGCGCTCAATCTCGACAGCGAGCAAGCTCGGCTGGACCCGATCTGGATCGACACGGTGAAAAAGGCTTATAGCGGACGCTGATCGACGCCTCAGGGCAATGACAGATTAAGCGCCGGGGCGCAGCAGGCGTGCGCCCCAGCGATTTTCCAGGTTACGATTTTCTGCCCGCGCCTTGGTTGCGGTCAGTTCCTTTGCGGCCCGCTTCAGAGCCTTTCTGACGATCATTGGCAACGTTGCCGCCCGACGCATGGCCGCCTTTCTTGCCGGCTTCCGATGCTTTTTCCCGATCATGTGCGAAGTTGCCTTGGTTTTTGTTTCCGCTACTGGCCATTTCGAGCATCCTCATTTTGGTTACGCGAGCAACGAGCCTCGCATAATTTGTGAAAGATAATGGCCGGCAAAAGTTTAATGAGAACGCTTCGTCAGATGACGAACGGCACGCACTGACCGCACGGGGTCACTGGTCCTCGCCACCACTGATTTTCCAATGCTTGGCATCCGCCGGGAAAACCACTTGCTCGACCCGGTGCGCAATGCCGAAGGCCAAAGAGTTTTCGGCCGGGATGACCCGTTCTTCGGCGCAAAGACATTTGAAAATGTCCAACTGAGTGGCGGCGCCCGCGGTTTCCTTGACGTAGATTTCCACGTACCGCGCCACGTCGTTGTCCAGGCTGGACAGGTATTCCCGCAAACGCGAGTGATCCACCGACTTCTGGCCGAAATACCAGTTCATCGGGTGAATCAGAAAACGCGAGTGAGGCGTGGTGGTGCGGTCGCTGGCGGCCAGGTACATGATGATGCCCATGGACTCGATATTGCCGGCATTCACGGCACGCACCGGCACCGGAAGGGATTTGATGAAGGTGTAGAGGGTAAAGCCGAAGTTGGTACTGCCACCGATCGTCGAGAGGTTGAGCATCAGTGAGTCGGCGCCTTTTTCAATGGCTTCCAGGCAGTTGTCCCGGAAGCGCTCGGTCGTTCCCTGATCGATCTGGCAATGAAAATGGACAATGTGTTCGGACATTTCAAACTCCTGTCGACTTCCCGTTGAACGGTCTGCGCAGCGGTGGCGCCGTACAGTTGGGAGTTCGCAGGTGCGCGGATGTTCCTCGTCTGAGGCCGGATGTTGGCGTTCGCGCAGGTGTGGTTCGCCGGGTTCAGCACGCTTCGGCAGTTTGGGCCATGCGTTGCAGGAACATCGCCAGCGCAGCTTCCTCCTCGCTGAGGCCTTTGCGGACCCGGGGGTTGGGCAGCTCACTCAGCGAACCCAGCAGGAAACCCTCCACCACGGCGGGATGGATGTAGCATTTACGACAGACGGAGGGGGTATTGCCCAGTTGCCGGGCAACCTGCCTGACCATCTCGGCGAGGTGTTTTTTTGCCTCGCTCTCGGTTTCCCAGCACAGCAGTCGCAGCCCCGCCAGAGCCGCCGCGCTGCCGGCCCAGGTGCGGTAGTCCTTGGCGGTGAAGTCCGCGCCGGTGAGGCTCTTGAGGTAGGCGTTGATATCGGACGAGCTGACGGAGTGGCGGTCGCCATTGTCGTCCAGGTACTGAAACAGGTTCTGCCCGGGAATCTCCTGGCAACGCTTGATGATCCGCGCCAGACGCCGGTCTTTCACGGTGATCTGGTGTTCGACGCCGCTCTTGCCACGGAATTGGAAGGCAATTGCGCTGCCGTTGACCTCCACATGCTTGCTGCGCAGGGTGGTCAGGCCGTAGGAGCGGTTGTCCCGGGCATACTGGGTGTTGCCGACCCGGATCAGGGTCACGTCCAGCAACGTGATAACCGTGGCCATGACCTTGTCGCGGCTGAATCCGGGCGTGGCCAGGATCTGCTCCAGGCGTTTGCGCAAGCGCGGCAGGGTACGGCCGAACTCCAGCATTCGGGAGTATTTGTCGGCATCGCGCACTTCCCGCCAGCGTGGGTGATAGCGGTACTGCTTACGCCCACGAGCGTCCCGACCGGTGGCCTGGAGATGGCCGCGCGGGTCGGTGCAGATCCATACATCGGTGTAGGCCGGCGGTACGGCCAAGGCGTTGATGCGCTGGATTTCGGCCGCATCGGTGATCCGCTGGCCCTGAGGATCGAAATAGCAGAACTTGCCCCGCAACTTTTTGCGGGAGATGCCAGGGGCGGTGTCATCGACATAATGCAGATCGGCCGGCAGCGCATCCGGCGGCAGGGTGTCGGGCATGGAAGAATCCTTGGCAGCAAATCCGGGGCCTGTGATTGATTGACCGCAGCCTGTGACGGTCGTGCCAAGTTTCTGAGGTGGCCCGCAACACCCACGAATCAGGGTTGGACCGCCGGACCTGTGGGAGCGAGCTTGCTCGCGATAGCGTCAGATCAGTTCACACCCATGTTGACTGAACCACCGCCATCGCGAGCAGGCTCGCTCCCACAAGGGATCTCTCTGGGGCGATACCCTACGCCAACACCGCCACCGCCTTGATCTGCGCCCACAGCAACTGTCCCGGATGAAGCTTCAGCTGATCCCGGGAGTAACGGGTGATGCGCGCCAACAGCGGTGTCCCGGCAGCCTCCAGCCGAATCAACACATGGGCGGCGTTGTCGGCGGCCAGTTCGCTGACCACGGTAACGGGCAAACGGTTGAGGATGCTGGTCTGGGCATCGTTCGCCAGGCTGAGGCTGACGTCACGCGCCTGGACCTTGAAGCGCAGCGGCTGTCCGATGGCCAGAGGCGTGTGGGCGACACGCACGTTCAAGAGGCTGTCGGGCAGTGTCAACGACAGCAATTGATAGGCCGCGTCATACCCGCTGACCTTGCCCTGGACCACCACGCCCGCGTCATCGCCCAACGCCAGTGGCAGGTCGAGTCGCGCCAGTGTTTCGCCAATCGGCCCGCTGGCCAGCACACGACCGGCCTCCAGCAGCACGATGTGGTCGGCCAGGCGCGCCACTTCGTCCTGCGAGTGGCTGACGTACAGCACAGGGATGTCTAGCTCATCGTGCAGGCGTTGCAGGTAAGGCAGGATTTCGTTCTTGCGCCGGGTATCCAGGGCGGCCAGGGGCTCGTCCATCAGCAGCAGTCGCGGGCTGGTCAACAGGGCTCGGGCGATGCCGACCCGCTGGCGTTCACCGCCGGACAGGTTGTGTGGCTGTCGATCGAGCAAGTGACCGATGCCCAACAGTTCGGTGGCCTGGTCCATGTCCACCCGTCGTTGCGCCGGCGCGATGCGCTTGAGGCCGAACGCCAGATTGGCCTGCACGGACAGATGCGCGAACAGGCTCGCTTCCTGGAACACGTACCCCAGCGCCCGTTGATGGGGCGGCACGAACACCCCGCGCTCGCTGTCCTGCCAGACTTCGCCGTTGACCTCGATGAAACCCCGGGTCGGCCGTTCCAGCCCGGCGATGCAGCGCAGGCAGGTGGTCTTGCCGGAACCGGACTGGCCGTACAGCGCGGTCACGCCACGGCCCGGCAGTTGCACATCCAGGTCCAGGGAGAAGTCTCCATGGTCGAGCTGAAAACGCGCTTGAATCATCGATCAGCTCCAGCCGGCCCGGGTTCGGCGGCTGGAATACAACGCCAGCAGCACAAGAAATGAAAACACCAGCATTGCCGCCGCCAGCCAATGAGCCTGGGCGTACTCCAGGGCTTCGACATGGTCGTAGATCTGCACCGACACCACCCGGGTCTTTTCGGGGATATTGCCGCCGATCATCAGCACCACGCCGAATTCGCCGACGGTATGGGCGAAGCCGAGGATTGCCGCAGTGATGAAACCGGGGCGGGCCAAGGGCAGGATGACACTGAAAAACGTATCCCAGGGACCCGCCCGCAAAGTGGCCGCCACTTCCAGGGGACGACTGCCGATGGCGGAGAATGCGTTCTGCAATGGCTGCACCACAAACGGCATGGAGTAGATCACCGAGCCGATCACCAGCCCGGTGAAACTGAAGGTGAGGGTGCCCAGCCCGACGGCCTGGGTGAATTGGCCGATCCAGCCGTTGGGGCCCAGGGCGAGCAACAGGTAAAAGCCGATCACCGTGGGCGGCAGCACCAATGGCAGGGCCACCACCGCGCCCACCGGCCCGCGTAGCCAGGACTGGGTACGTGACAGCCACAGGGCGATGGGCGTGCCGATCAGCAGCAGGATCACCGTGGTCAGCGAGGCCAGTTTCAGGGTCAACCAAATGGCGGCGTAGTCGGCACTGGTCAGTGGCATTTAGGGTTGATAACCGTAGGCTTGGATGATGGCGGTGGCTTTCGGGCCTCTGAGGTAATCCATGAACGCCGAGGCGGCGGCGTTGTTTCGCCCTTTGTTGAGGATCACCGCGTCCTGTTTGATCGGGTCATGCAGCTCGGCGGGGACGATCCATGCCGAACCGCTGGCCACCTTGCCGTCCTTGTACACCTGGGACAAGGCCACGAAGCCGAGTTCTGCGTTGCCGGTTGAAACGAACTGATAAGCCTGGGTGATGTTCTGGCCCTCGACGAGCTTGCCTTTGACTTGCCCGGTCAACCCCAGTTTGTCCAGCACTTGGGTGGCGGCCAAACCGTAGGGCGCGGTTTTCGGGTTGGCGATGGACAGGTGCTGGAAGCCGTTGTCCTTGAGCACCTGGCCCTGGCTGTCGACATAACCGTCCTTGGCCGACCACAGCGCCAGCGTGCCGACCGCATAGGTGAAGCGCGAACCCTTCACGGTGTCGCCTTCGCTTTCGAGCCTGGCCGGGGTGGTGTCGTCGGCGGCGAGGAAGACTTCGAACGGTGCGCCGTTCTTGATCTGGGTGTAGAACTGCCCGGTCGCGCCATAGGCCGCCACCAGCTTGTGGCCAGTGTCTTTCTCGAAGCCTGCGGCGATGGCCTGGACCGGTGCGGTGAAATTGGACGCCACGGCCACCTGCACCTCATCGGCCTGGACGGCGCCAACGCAAAAGAGTGTAGTCAGCAGCAACGGCGCGAAGCGGGTGAGGTACATAAAGGCTCCGAAAGGTCGGTTTCGCTATATACGGAAATATATAGCGAATGGCCGATAAACGGAATGCGGCATTTTGCGGACGTTGGCGTGAGAGGGCTGCCGCCATCGCGAGCAAGCTCGCTCCCACATGGGTTCTGGTGTGGCAGCAAGATGTGTGTTCGCCACGGATCCCCTGTGGGAGCGAGCCTGCTCGCGATGACGACCGTCAGGACCGCCCACGGCCGTTCAGTTGGGCCAGCGCCTCCTGGGCCAGTTGTCGGGTCAGCTCCGCGGTCGACAACTCCCGACCCAGGGGGAATGCCTGGCCGGCCCACAGGTTGCTGAAGTCTGCTTCATCCTTGGCGCGCAACGGCAGCAACGCACCGCCAGCCAGGGGGAATGCCGGCGCTATCGGACTCATCGGCCCGATCTCGCGCATCACCCGGTTGACGATGCCCCGGGCCGGGCGGCCGGTGAACAGGTTGGTGACTGCGGTTTGGCTTTCCTTGGCCGTGCGCAGCGCCCGGTGATGGGCCGCGCTGATCTTCGCCTCGGGGGTGAACAGATAGGCGCTGCCCAGTTGCACCGCCGATGCGCCCAGAGCAAACGCTGCGACGATACCCCGCGCATCGCCAATACCGCCCGCAGCGATCACCGGCACGCTCACCGCATCCACCACCTGGGGCAGCAAGGCAAACAGGCCGACCTGGGTGTTGAGGTCGTCGCTGAGGAACATCCCGCGATGGCCGCCGGCTTCATAGCCCATGGCGATGATTGCGTCACAACCGTGCTGTTCCAGCCAGATGGCTTCCTCGACGGTGGTGGCCGACGACAGGACTTTAGCACCGGTGGCTTTCACCCGATCCAGCAGGGACTTCTCCGGCAGGCCGAAGTGGAAGCTGACCACTTCAGGACGCATCTGCTCCAGCACCCGGCAGGCTGCATCATCGAACGGCGTGCGGTTGGACACCGGCGTCGGCGCGTCGAAGTCAGCGCCCAGTTCTTCGTAGTAGGGCTTGAGGTGCTGCTTCCAGGCCTCGGCGCGCGGCTCGTCGAGCACGGGTGGCTGGTGACAGAAAAAATTCACGTTGAACGGCTTGTCGGTCTGTTCGCTGATCGTCGTCAGCGCCTGGCGCAACTGCTCGACATCCAGCATCGCCGCCGGCATCGAACCCAGCCCGCCGGCATTGCAGGCAGCGATCACCATGGCCGGCCCCGTCACTCCGGCCATCGGCCCCTGGATGATGGGTAGCTCGATGCCAAGCAGGTCAAGAATGCGAGTGTCTGGCCACTGGCTCATGTACGGGTCTCCGACGGCAGAGGAAAATAGCGTTTTTAGCAGGTGTGGCCCGGCCAGGGCCAGTCGAGTTTTTCAATCGGATGCGGCAACTTGATCCCGACGGCCAGCGGGTTACCATGCGCGCTTCATTTCTCAAGGAGCCTGACCCATGGACGTCAAACTCAAGGCAGTCGAACCCTTTACCGTGGCCGGCCTGCAGGTACACACGCGCAACGCTGACGAACAGCAGTCCGACACGGCACGGATCGGCCCGATGTGGCAGCAATTCTTCAACGAAGGGTTGTTCGACAAGATCCCCGCCAGGCAGTCGGAATCGTTTGTCTACGGGGTCTATTCCAACTATGAATCCGACGCCACCGGCTACTTTGATGTGACGGCCGGGGTGCAGGTGGATGCGACCAGCGCAGGCTACCCCGCCGTGGACATCGAAGGTGGGGATTACCTGGTGTTTTCGGCCAAGGGACCGATGCCCGATTGCGTGATCCAGACCTGGGGCCTGATCTGGGCATATTTCGCGGACAACCCGCAGACGTTGCGCCGCTTCACCACCGATTTCGAGGTCTACAGCGGCCCCGACTCGGTGGCGATCTACATCGGCGTTCAGTCCGCGGACGAGCGCTCCAGCGCCAGCAACTGACGCTTGCGCTCCACGCCCCAGCGATAGCCTGACAGGTTGCCGTCGCTGCGCACCACCCGGTGGCAAGGGATCGCCACCGCCAGGCTGTTGGCCCCGCAGGCCTGGGCCACGGCGCGCACGGCTTTAGGCATGCCGATGCGCTGGGCGATCTCGGCATAGCTGGCGGTGCTGCCCGGCGGAATATCCCGCAGGGCCTGCCAGACCCGTTCCTGGAAAGCCGTGCCTTGCAGGTCCAGCGGCAGGTCCAGGCCCAGGGCCGGTGCCTCGATAAAGCCCACCACCTGGGCGATCAATTGCTCGAATTCGCGGTCGGCACCGATCAGGTTGGCGCGGCGAAACTTGTCTTGCAGGTCCCGCACCAGCGCGTCCGGATCGTCCCCCAGCAGGATCGCGCACACACCGCGTTCGCTTTGTGCCACCAGAATCGCCCCGAGGGAACATTGGCCGACGGCGAAACGAATGTCGGTGTTCTGCCCGGCGGCGCGATAATCGGCGGGTTTCATGCCCAGCACTTTGTCGGCGGCTTCATAAAAGCGGCTGTTGGAATTGAAGCCGGCGTCGTACAGCGCTTGGGTGATCGATCCACCATCGCTCAGGCGTTCGCGCACCTTGCGCGAGCGGTGGGCGGCGGCATAACCCTTGGGCGTCAGGCCGGTGACGGCCTTGAACACCCGGTGGAAGTGGAAGGGACTCAAGCCTGCGCTTTGCGCCAGTTCATTGAGCCCAGGCAGTTCTTCGGCAGCCTCGATCTGTCGGCAGGCGGCCGCGACCCGGGCCGCTTGTTGGGCGGCGAGCTGGGTCTGGTCCCTGGCCACTCGCTTGCTGGGACGATACCCCGCCGCCTGGGCCTGTTCCGGCGTGTCGAAAAATTCCACGTTCCGCGGATTGGGCAGGCGCGACAGGCTGCTGGGATGGCAATAGATGCCGGTGGTTTTCACGCCATAGACGAATTGCCCGTCGGCGCGCGGATCCCGGGCGAGCACGGCGGCCCAGCGAGGATCCTGTTCAGCGGTGAGGGTGTTCGAAGTGCTGTTCATGGTCGTTATGTCCATTGGCCCGTTTTGGCTAAGGTAGCGAGCCTGTGAGATGGCAACACTCCGGGTCTTGCGGTTGAATTCTGCACGGTTACCCGGCGGTGCGGAACGTCAGGTTGATCCGCTGGGCGCCCAGCTTCGGATGCTGGCCTTGCTTGAGCGGCAGCACGCCGTGATAACGCAACCGGTCCACGGCGCCCCAGACCACGATGTCGCCGTGGAACAGTGGAACGCGCAGACTTTTGTCGCTGCGCTCGAACCCGCCGAACTGGAAGACTGCCGGCAAGCCCAGGGACATGGAGACGATGGGGGCGCTGAGGCAGCGTTCGTTCTTGTCCTGATGCAGCGACATTCGCGCGCCGGGCACGTAACGGTTGATCAGGCAGGCGTCGGGCTCGAAGTGCTCGAAGTGGGCCTGTCGGGCGGCGGCCTGGGCCAGTTCGCGGAACACCGCTGGCATGTCGGGCCAGGGGTCGCCGGTCTGTGGGTCATGGGCCGTGTAGCGATAGCCAGTGCGGTCGGTGGTCCAGCCCAGCGCGCCGCAACTGCTCAAGGCCACTGACATGGTAAAACCGCCAGGCGTGACCATCTGCCGGAACGGCGCGGCCAGCAACACCGCTTCCAGGGCCGGCAGCAAACGTTCGAGCCAGGGCAGGGCGAAACCGCGCAACACAAACGCTTGCTCGCCGATCTGTTCGGTCAGGCCGGGTGTCGTCGGCGTCTCGTCGGCGAACAGGTCCAGCGTGATAGGGGTGTCGTCACTGCGCATCATGAAAAATGATTCCAAGTGTATGCCGGCTACCGCTGTGCACGCGGCTGACGCCATGGCGCATGTTCACCCGATAATAACCGCGAACGCCTTTGACCGGCCGTTGATGCACGGCAAATACCAGCGCATCGCCCTGTTTCAGATCGATAACCTGCGCACGTGACTGCATGCGCGGACGCTGCTCCGTGAGAACGAACTCGCCGCCGGTAAAGTCCTGGCCCGGTTCCGACAGCAGAATCGCCACCTGCAACGGGAATACGTGCTCGCCGTACAGGTCCTGATGCAGGCAGTTGTAGTCCTGCGGGCCGTATTGCAGCAACAACGGCGTAGGACGCCGTTGCCCGGCGGTGTGACAGCGTTCAATGAAAGCCGGATGCTCGTAGGGGTAGCGCACCTCAAGGCCCATGCATTCGTTCCAGCGATTGGCCAGCGGCACCAGCGCCGGGTACAACGACTGTCGCAATTGCTCGACGACATCGGGCAGCGGATAGCGAAAATACTGATACTCCCCGCGCCCGAATCCGTGGCGGGCCATGATCACCTTCGAACGGAAAAGGTTGGGTTCGGCGTATAGGCCACTGAGCATCCTGCATTGCTCGGCCGTAAGCAGGTTGCGGATGATTGCGCTGCCGTCCTGGTCGAGGTTTTGTTCCAGGGAGGGCCAGTCGAGGGTGTTTACGCGCTGGGCCAGCGAGAGTGTGTGCGGGGTAGGGGGCATGATCGCAACCTTGGCAGAGAGGAAGGAGCAGTCTGGCAAGCGCCCGGGCGGTCGCCACTCCGGGGCTTGCGGTCAATGTCTGTCGAAGGGGCTGGCGATCTTGCGCGGAAGCCAAGCACAGGCTTGCATCCGACCAGTGACCTCTTTTTTCATTGCCACCTGTAACTTCTGACAGTAGCCAATTCCCTTTTCACGGTGCCCAATAACGTTATCGTTAATCCTGACCGGAGTTCGCCATGACTCGTCCCCCATCTGAAGCTCCCAACGACGGCAGCATCGCCGCGGACTCCACTGTTGAAATATCCGATAATGGCGACTCCAAGGGTACGTTCACCGCCACCAATGGCACCTGGACCACTACTCCCATTAGCGTGGCGCCCGGTGCTCACAGTTTTACTGCCCAAGCCAAATACGGCAGCGAGCCTGTGTCAGCGGCGCGAACCTTTAATGTCATTACCCTGACCGATCAGCATAAACCGTATATCCAGCAAGCCGAGAACAATGGCAGTGGCATGACGCTTGATCTGGGCACTTTTTCCGGTGATGCAACGGTCAAGGCTATCGCCTGGCCGGGTATCGCGCTTGGGCAGAAAGTCTGGTTGAGCTGCCGCGGCAAAAAGACCAATGGTGATGATCATGTCATCACCCTTTACACAGCGTGGCCCGTTGGTGATCCGGAGCTGACTGTTGGACTTTCCAGAACGCTGGCGCGCGCGGATCTGGAATTACTGGGGGATAACACTGGGTTGACGGTGGAGCTCAAGGTCCAGTTCAACGGTTCCACCGTGGAAGATGGCGCCGCTGTCTTCCCGCTCCGGACTTATGCGATCAAGACGGTGGAGGTGGTTGCGCCAACCCTCATCGATATCACCGACTCCAAGGGGACTGTGGTTGACGGGACAACGACCGAGACCAGCGTGACCGTTACCGGTACGGGCAGCAAAGGCCAGCAGATTCAGTTGATGGACGGTAATAGCGCTATTGGCGATGCTGTTGATATTCCCGCCAACACTACAACTTGGGACACCACGCTTACCGGGCTGGACGCCAAGGCCTATAGCCTGAAGGCCAAGGCCCTCTACGGTAGCGGTCAGGAGTCGGCGGTAAAAGGCTTCACCGTAGTGAGACCCATAACGATAGATCCGACACAGATGGTCCTGTCCACCTGGACCTTCTTGAGCAGTACGGGAGCCGTGCCGCCCAATCCTTACGAGGGCGCATATGGTTATCGCCAGCCCACCGGCGGCGTGCCTCCTTATCAATACAGCTCAAGCGCTCCTAATATTGCCCATGTTGATGTGAATACCGGAAAAGTCACTTCCTTTGGCAACGGTGCAGCCATCATTTACGCCGTGGATAAGAACGGTGAGCACGCGTCCTATCCGGTTGCTGTATCCAATGTGTTCGTGGCCTTCGGGACGGGCATTAATGGCACCTATAAGCAGTGTAGCGCTGCGGCGAGCGCTCAAGGGGGACGGATTCCGACACGCGATGAATGGCATCGAATGAGGCTGGACTACAACGGTCTCCCCGGCGTCAGTCCCAATTGGACATGGTCATCGACTACGTGGGGCATTGCCTATATGTACGGTATCCAAACCGAGACAGGCGCGGAAATGGCACTTGAATATGTGTTGGGTAATAGTCGGGCGGATGGCTTTGGCATTAGAGCGAAATAGCGTTTGTTTCGTGTCGATCAGGCGGTTCATCCGTTCGTCTTAAATCTATGCATACCTGTTAGTTCTGACAGTAGCCAGCACCCATATTTCGGAGGTCTGATAACCCCACAGTCCAGTGCTTCAGAACAAGGGGAATCCGATCATGACCGATTCATCAACACCCGCCGTCCAACCCAGAGTACTGGACGACCCTTTGCTGCCCGATGCCACGGATCCCGTCGTAGGCGGCGATTTCGGCATTCCCAAACGTATTTATGATGAAGCACCCCGCGGTTGCAAAGTGGTGGTTGATGCTTTGGTCGGTCAAGTGGGCGGCGAGAGGATTTCGCTCAACTTGAACGGCATCGAGGATCTGGACAGCGGATACACGCAGGGCCCCCATGACTCGGTCGAGTTGCATCTCCCACCCGGGTTTCTGTTGCATAACGCGGTCAATCGACTGACTTACACCGTGGCAAGTCGTGGCGGAGCCCCTGAAACCTCCACGCCTCCACTGGAGCTGTTGTACAACCTGATCCGCCCCGGTAACGTGGATCGGTCGCCGGGCGAGCCTGGGCATTCCGAGCTGGTGTTGTTGCTACCGGACGAAATCAAGAATGGTGTAGGCCCGGGCTTCACCAGGGCGACGGTGTGCGTGAGTTACCCGTATTGCCGGGCCTACGACACCATTCGCCTCAATTGCAACGGCAAGGAGCTGACTCGCAGGGTACTGGAAACCGAGGCGCCCGAGCCGCCGGACCATGGCTCGCCGACACCGACCACGATTTGTTTCGATGTCACCAGCGCCGACCTGGGCGCTGACCATCCCGAATTTGTATTCTCCTTCACGGTTACCGACCAGCTGGGCAACACCCCCGATCTCAATTCACCGTATTCGGCCGAACAGCTCGTGGACGTGGACCAGGCCGGCAGCAGGCTGCCGATGCCGATCCTGCGGGAAGTTCTCACCGATACCGGTGATGACCCGAGCATCATCGATCTCGACAAACTGGGTACCAATCCTTTGCTGTTCGTGGTCTTGACCGCCGACCCGCGTATTCTGCCCGGAGACTCGATCGAGGGGACATACGTGGTGAGGGTAGCGGGCCAACCGAATATCACGGTGCCGGTGTCGGGCACCGTTGAAACGGATGGTTTCGGGCAGAAGCAGGTGTGCATTCTGGAGGTCCCTAACGACAAGGTCATTGCCGGGAGTTCGGTGCAAGCGTCGTACAGGGTGTTCAGGGGTATTCCGTTGGTGGGTTCTTCAAGAACCGCATTTGCGACCGTCATTGGCCAGGGCGCTCCCGATGTTGAACCGGTCATCACCCGGATAGAGGACTCCAAAGGCAATGAGATCCCAGAGGGTGGGATCACCGTCGATACCCTCGTGAAGCTTACCGGTACTGCTCGCTAAGGTCGCAAATGGGGTGAGGGCGCTTGCGGTTTTACGTCTGATGCGCTGCCGGGGGGAGCAAGCGTCATAAGGACGTTCTGTGGCGAGGGGATTTATCCCCGTTGGGCCGCGAAGCGGCCCCAGACCTGCTGCGCAGCCGAGCGGGGCGGTGCGACGTTTCGATAAATCCCCTCGCCACATACACCGGGGGAGCGCAGCTTGTTAAAGCGCTTTGCTGACTTTGACATCGCTGATCACATCATCGGTCTGGCCATGCATCGCCTGCAGCGCTGCCATGGCTTCGTCCACTGTGCCGGTCTCCAGTTGCGCGAATTCGAAGCGGCGTTCGCCGTTGAGCTTGTAATTGATGACGTATTTGGTTGTCTGGGCCACGGTTTTGCCTGTCTTGAAGGGCGATGCTCAGCTCAGTTTCGAGCTGGAACGCCGGATGATTTTGATTTTGTGGGTCAGGGTCGGCTTGCGCGTGACGCTGATGGCACGGCGGTTGACGGTGTCGATGGTGATGTTCCAGAAACCGGTGCTCGGTGCGGTGATCCTGGCCGGGAACGTGTCGAACGCGCCGCCGTGATAAGTGTGCCGGCCGCCGTTCTTGAAGCTGCGGAAGTTGGCGTCGTTCATCAAGCGGATGTTGCACATTTGAGAGCATTCGATGACGACGATATCGTCTTCGTTGAGGTGTTCGCGCTGGTGTATGAATTTCATGGGCGCCTCCAGAAGGGCTTTTTCTACCAAATCAAAACGATAGCAAGGTCAATGCTGCGCAGTTTATCAGCACCGGATGCTAATATCCGGCCTGCGCCCCACGCTTTGTTCATTTATCGCAGGATGCGCAAAAAAAGACGCAGGACGCTGGAGAAAAGCAGCGTTTGCATTGTCGGAGGATCTTTATCGGAGGAATCATATGAAGCGCAGCGTGTGGGTGTTGGCATTGGCCATGAGTGGATGTGCATCGGTATCGGACATCAACCAGACGCCGCCCACCATGAATGTCATCTCCGGAAAGAAACCTCAGGAATATGCCAAGTGCGTCGCTGACAAGCTGGCCAGCACCCGTGGTCCGCTGCAAATGGAACCTCACAAGAATGGCGTGCGCTTGATCGTCCCCGGCAAGTTGTCGACGCTGCCGGCGGCGGTGTTCGACATTGACGAGCGCTCCAGTGGCAGCAGCATCAAGCTGCACGAAAGCCTGTCCAACGTGCCCGTGCGTCCGGGTGATGTGCAGGATGCGGCCAACGCCTGCATTTCCGGTTGAGCCCGGGCTCGGCCTGACGAGCAGGCCGGGCATCGGATAAACTGCTGCCCTCGACAATAAATGCCGCCACGGTCGACGTTGGCGGCATTGTCATTTATGGAGTCAGTCGATGAAGCGCGAGCAGGTGCGTGAGCGCCATGCAGAAGGTCTTATCTGCGCCACCCATGTGATTCAGAACCCGGCGACCCCGGGGGAGTGGATCGTCTTTTTCAAGAAAAGCGCAGGACGCAGCTTTTTTCTGGTGGACGACCAGGACGAAGTTGAATCCTTCAGCCGCCTCGATGACCTGATCGAGATCATCCGCGGCCTGGGGATCAAGTTCGCCGAGATCCACATCTGAGAGTCAGACCACGGGTTTATTTACACACCACCAGGACGCTGCGGCTGGTGAAGTTGCCGACATCCACACCCAGGGTCTTGTCGCTTTCCTTGGCTTGCGGCGTGCCATCGGTACCCACGATGCGGTAGCCGGTGCCGGCACAGGAGGCGTCAGCCTTTTCATAACAGGTGGCCCAGGAGTTCGCTTCGCCCGAGCAATCGATGGTCAGGCCTTGTTCGCCGGTGTTCAGGTAGGTTTTTTCGGCTGTGGCACAGCCCGCCAGGGCCAGGACTGCAAACAGCGCCAGAAATTTTTTCATGGAATCGTCATCGAGAAGGAAGGGGCTGGCGCGAGGTTATAGCGAATGGCCATTTCGGTACAGATAAACAAAGCCCCGTTCCATGTCCAGGCGACATTTACTTGAGGCTTGTCTCGTTACTTTTTACGACGGGGGCTGCGCGCTGGAGCCGTTTCACGCTCTTTGGTTGCCGGGGCAGCGCGCTCGTCCTGAAACACGGCGGCCACTTCCACCGCCATCGCTTTGCTGGGCAAGGGGCCGGCGACCTGTTCACCGTGGTAGTTTATGATCCACCACTGACCGTCTTTGTCCTGGCTGACCGAATAACCGTTTGCGTTTTTTGTTGCCGACATCTAACTGCCTCATTGGCGGGATCAAGAGCGCCATGATACGTCAAATGCTCGCAAACAGCGCCCATGAGCGTACAGTGAGACCGCCTGGCCATCGCAATGAAAGATGATTGAACTATCCGCCATTTTTTATTTCTCTATGATGGCATCGGTTGGCCAGCTTGGGCATTGTAAGGTGCCTATGGCCTGATTAGACTGCGCCGAAACTCGTACACACCGCCTTTTCAAGGACTTATATGATCAAGAAATGCTTGTTCCCAGCAGCCGGTTACGGTACTCGCTTCCTGCCAGCGACTAAAGCCATGCCCAAAGAAATGCTGCCGGTGGTGAACAAGCCACTGATCCAGTACGGCGTCGAAGAGGCCCTTGCTGCGGGCTTGACGGAAATCTCCATCGTCACTGGCCGCGGCAAGCGCGCCCTGGAAGACCATTTCGACATCAGCTACGAGCTGGAAAACCAGATCAAGGGCACCGACAAAGAGAAGTACCTGGTCGGCATCCGCAAACTGCTGGACGAATGTTCGTTCTCCTACACCCGCCAGACCGAAATGAAAGGCCTGGGCCACGCGATCCTGACCGGTCGCCCACTGATTGGTGACGAACCTTTCGCCGTGGTCCTGGCGGACGACCTGTGCGTCAACCTCGAAGGCGACGGCGTGTTGACCCAGATGGTCAAGCTGTACAAACAGTTCCGCTGCTCCATCGTGGCTATCCAGGAAGTCGATCCGCAGGAAACCAACAAGTACGGCGTAATCGCCGGCGAAATGATCCGCGACGACATCTACCGCGTCCACAGCATGGTTGAAAAACCAAAGCCTGAAGATGCACCGTCGAACCTGGCGATCATCGGTCGCTACATCCTGACCCCGGACATCTTCGACCTGATCGAACAGACCGAGCCAGGCAAGGGCGGTGAAATCCAGATCACCGACGCCCTGATGAAGCAGGCCCAGAACGGCTGCGTCATGGCCTACAAATTCAAAGGCAAGCGTTTCGACTGCGGTGGCGCCGAAGGCTACATCGACGCGACCAACTTCTGCTTCGAGAACTTCTACAAGACGGGTAAGGCGTACTGATCGCCTGCGCCGCACCTTGAAAAACGCCCCGACTGGTTCGGGGCGTTTTTTTTGTCTGGAAAATGCTCTCACTCCAACAAAACCCCTGTGGGAGCGAGCCTGCTCGCGATGACGCCGGCACATCCAGCATCACCACAAACTGACCCACCGCTATCGCGAGCAGGCTCGCTCCCACAGGTTCTGGCTCAAGTGATCGGTGTTACCCATCTCGCCTGGATTTTTCATTTCCCGCCCCCATAACCATCGCAACGCTGCCTCGCGTGAAAACAGCAGGTATGCTGATGGCCTGCCGAAGGAGATAGAAAATGGCCTACGATTTTGACTTGTATGTGATTGGCGCCGGTTCCGGCGGTGTGCGGGCTGCGCGGTTCGCGGCCGGTTTCGGGGCCAAGGTGGCCGTGGCGGAGAGCCGCTACCTGGGCGGTACCTGCGTGAACGTGGGGTGTGTGCCGAAGAAACTGCTGGTCTACGGTGCGCATTATGCCGAGGACCTCGAGCAAGCGTCGGCCTATGGCTGGACGACGGGAGAAGCGAGTTTCGACTGGGCCACGCTGATTGCCAACAAGGATCGGGAAATCAATCGCCTCAACGGGATATACCGCAACCTGCTGGTCAACAGCGGCGTGGTGTTGCACGAGGGCCACGCCAGGCTCACCGGGCCCCATGAGGTCGAGATCAACGGCCAGCGCTACACCGCCGAACACATCATGATCGCCACGGGCGGCTGGCCGGTGATACCGGACATTCCGGGCCGTGAGCACGCGATCAGCTCCAACGAGGCGTTTTTCCTCAAGGAACTGCCCAAGCGCGTCATCGTGGTGGGCGGTGGCTACATTGCCGTGGAGTTCGCCGGAATCTTCCATGGCATGGGCGCGCAGACGTCGTTGCTGTATCGCGGTGAGCTGTTCCTGCGCGGCTTTGATGGCGCCGTACGCAAGCATCTGGCCGAAGAACTGAGCCGTCGAGGCATGGATCTGCAATTCAACGCGGACATCAAACGCATCGAAAAACTGGACGATGGCAGCCTGGAGGTAGAGCTCAAGGATGGCCGCATACTGGCCACCGATTGCGTGTTCTACGCCACCGGCCGGCGGCCGATGCTCGACAATCTCGGCCTTGAACACACCGGCGTCACGCTGGACGAGAAGGGCTTCGTCAAAGTCAACGAAAAGTACGAGACCGCCGAGCCGTCGATCCTGGCCATCGGCGATGTCATCGGTCGCGTACAACTCACCCCCGTCGCCCTGGCTGAGGGCATGGCGGTGGCGCGGCGACTGTTCAAGCCCGAGCAATATCGCCTGGTGGATTACCGGATGATCCCCACGGCTGTGTTCAGCTTGCCGAATATTGGCACGGTCGGCCTGACTGAAGAGCAAGCCAGGGAGGAGGGGAAGGAAGTCCAGGTGTTCGAAAGCCGCTTCCGCCCGATGAAACTGACCCTCACCGACTGCCAGGAGCGCACGCTGATGAAGCTGGTGGTGGATGCCCGCACGGACAAAGTGCTGGGCTGCCACATGGTCGGGCCGGATGCCGGGGAAATCGTCCAGGGGCTTGCCATCGCGCTCAAGGCTGGCGCCACCAAGCGTGATTTCGACGAGACCATCGGCGTACACCCGACTGCCGCCGAGGAATTCGTCACGATGCGAACTCCCGTAGCGTCCTGATCCTTGGGACTCACCTATGGCGAGCGAGCCCGCTCGCCATATTAGGTTTTCTTCTATCTATTAAGCGGCTGATAGCCAAAACCAATCATTCACATCAGGTTTGCCAATGAGCCTGCCGGGGGATGAGTGGTTAAGATTCACCCCATCAACTTTTCAACCCCTGACGGAGAGTCATCGATGCCTATCATCAACAGCCAAGTTAAACCGTTCAACGCTACCGCTTTCAAAAACGGCGAATTCGTCCAGGTTTCGGATGCCGATCTGAAAGGCAAGTGGTCCGTGGTGTTCTTCTACCCGGCCGACTTCACCTTCGTTTGCCCAACCGAGCTGGAAGACCTGGCCGACAACTACGCTGAATTCAAGAAGCTGGGTGTCGAAATCTACAGCGTCTCCACCGACACTCACTTTGCTCACGCTGCCTGGCACAACACCTCGCCAGCCATTGGCAAGATCCAGTACACCATGATCGGTGACCCGACCCACGTCATCTCCCGCAACTTCGACGTGCTGATCGAAGAAGTTGGCCTGGCTGACCGCGGTACTTTCGTGATCAACCCTGAAGGTCAGATCAAGATCGTTGAAATCAACGACGGTGGTGTAGGCCGTGACGCTTCCGAGCTGCTGCGCAAGGTCAAGGCTGCTCAGTACGTTGCTGCTCACCCGGGCGAAGTCTGCCCAGCCAAGTGGAAAGAAGGCGAGGCCACTCTGGCTCCGTCCCTGGACCTGGTCGGCAAGATCTAAGTCTGTGAGTCATCCGAGGGCGATCCGCTCTTAATCAAGCAAGCCGCTTCGCCCCAAAAAACGCCCGGGCGAGATTCGCTCGGGCGTTGTTTTTTCTGAAATTCAAAAAATGGAAATCGCCCGTATGTTGGACGCCAATCTTAAAGCTCAGTTGAAGTCATACCTGGAACGGGTCACCCAGCCGATCGAGATCGTCGCCTCCCTCGACGACGGTGCGAAATCCCAGGAAATGCTCGCGTTACTCAAAGACGTTGCCAGTCTGTGTGACCAGATTACCTTGCTCGACAACGGCACCGATGCGCGTAAGCCTTCGTTTTCGTTGAATCGCCCAGGAGCCGATATCAGCTTGCGTTTTGCCGGTATCCCCATGGGCCACGAATTCACTTCGCTGGTGTTGGCCTTGCTGCAAGTCGGCGGTCATCCTTCCAAGGCCAGTGTCGAAGTCATCGAACAGATTCGCTCCCTTGAAGGCGAGTTCAACTTCGAGACCTATTTCTCGCTGTCCTGCCAGAACTGCCCGGACGTGGTCCAGGCGCTGAACCTGATGGCGGTGCTGAACCCGAATATCCGCCACGTCGCCATCGACGGCGCGCTGTTCCAGGCCGAGGTCGACGAACGCCAGATCATGGCCGTGCCGAGTGTTTATCTCAATGGCGTGAACTTTGGCCAGGGCCGCATGGGCCTGGAAGAAATCCTCGCCAAGATCGACACCAGTGGTATCGAGCGCCAGGCTGAGAAGATCAGCGCCAAGCAGGCTTTTGATGTGCTGGTGGTGGGCGGTGGCCCAGCCGGCGCGTCGGCGGCCATCTATGCGGCCCGCAAGGGCATCCGCACCGGTGTCGCGGCTGAGCGCTTCGGCGGTCAGGTGCTCGACACCATGGCCATCGAGAACTTCATCTCGGTGCAGGAAACCGAAGGGCCGAAATTGGCCGTCGCCCTGGAAGAGCACGTCAAGCAGTACGACGTGGACATCATGAACCTGCAACGCGCCGATGCATTGGTGCCAGGCAAGGATGGCGCGCTGCACGAAATCAAATTCGCCAGTGGTGCGAGCCTCAAGGCCAAGACCGTGATTCTGGCGACCGGTGCGCGCTGGCGCGAAATGAACGTGCCGGGCGAGCAGCAATACCGCAACAAGGGCGTGGCGTACTGCCCGCACTGCGACGGCCCGCTGTTCAAAGGCAAACGCGTGGCAGTGATCGGCGGCGGTAACTCCGGCGTGGAAGCGGCCATTGACCTGGCCGGTATCGTAGCCCACGTCACTTTGTTGGAGTTCGACGTGCAATTGCGTGCCGACGCGGTATTGCAGCGCAAACTGCACAGCCTGCCGAACGTGACCGTGATCACCAACGCCCAGACCACCGAAGTGACGGGCGATGGCCAGAAGGTCAATGGCTTGCGTTACAAAGACCGCCCAAGCGGTGAAGTACGGGACGTGGCGCTGGAAGGGATCTTCGTGCAGATCGGTCTGTTGCCTAACACCGATTGGCTCAAAGGCACCGTCGAGCTGTCGCCACGCGGCGAGATCATTGTCGATGCCCGCGGTGAAACCTCGATCCCGGGTGTGTTCGCCGCCGGTGACGTGACGACTGTTCCGTACAAGCAGATCGTGATCGCCGTAGGCGAGGGGGCCAAGGCTTCGTTGAGCGCCTTTGACCACCTGATCCGTACCTCCGCGCCGGCGTAAACAGATAGCCGATAGCGGGAAAAACAAAACCCCATGAGCCCAGTGCTCATGGGGTTTTGTTTTTTGGATCACGCATTACCCTGTGGGAGCGAGCCTGCTCGCGATAGCAGACTGTCATGCGCTGCCGCTATCGCGAGCAGGCTCGCTCCCACAGGGGGCTGTGGGATTTTTATTGCCCACACACCCTACGGTGGCGCTTACAGCGGCGCAGGCTGGATGATTTCAACCCAGTAGCCATCCGGGTCCTTGATGAATGCCAGGCTTTTCATGCGACCGTCGTTCAGGCGCTTCTGGAAGTCGCAGCCCAACGCTTCGAAGCGCTCGCAAGCGGCCACGATGTCCGGGACCGAGATGCAGATGTGGCCGAACCCGCGTGGGTCAGTGTTGCCGTTGTGGTAGGCGAACGCCGGGTCGCTTTCGGTGCCGTGGTTGTGGGTCAGCTCCAGGATGCCGGGGATGGATTTCATCCATTCGGTGCGCTGTGCAGCGTCGGCCGGAATCTGGCTCTTGTCCACCAAGGCGAGGAAGTACAGGCTGAATTCGGCTTCCGGGAAATCGCGTTTTTCCACCAGGGAAAAACCCAACACCCGGGTGTAGAAATCCAGGGACTTGGTGATGTCCTTGACCCGCAGCATGGTGTGGTTGAAGACGAATTTGGCCGTGGCGGTATCGGGTTGGGCGGTGACGCCAGGGAAAGTGTTGAGTTCGTGCAGGCTCATGGGCCCTCCGGAAAATAAGTGGGGCAAACGGCATCGCAACTTTGCTGCGACGGTCCTGGGCTTGCGCTAAACGGCTTCCTTGCAGGTGCACCCATGATACGCAAGGGGCGCGGCATCGCCAAACGCCTCTGGCTATTGCTTGCCTGGGCGGCGGGCTTCAGACTTTACGAATCGTCCTTGAGTGCAATGCAATGATTCGACCGTTCCTTTCGCTGTTTGTCCTGCTGCTGGCCGCGATGGCAAATGTCGCTGTCCAGGCCGCCGAACCGCAGGTCGCCTGGCCCCCAGGCTGGGTCATCGAACCATTGCCCTCTGATGCTGGCACCTCGTCGGCAGCGCCGGGAACGACCCGGCAACGGGCGACAAAGAGTGATTCAGCGGGCACGGCGGTGATGGTCATGGAACTGACCACGACGCCCATCGAGCCGGGTCATCAAGTCAACTTGCAAGGCGTGTTACTGGAAATGCGCAAATCAATTCAAAAGGACTTTTATCAGAGCGGTTATCAAAGTGTCTGTAATAAGATTCATTCTTCGATGTTGGGCGACGTTGCCGCACTGGAGACCACTTGCACGATCACGCAAAACGGTCGGCACGTGTTATCTCAGACACTCGTCGCTGCACTAAAGGAGGGCAGGGCTAATGTGCTGTCCTATGCGGGGCAGGCTCAGGAGTTTGTAGAAAACCAGGATGAAATACAGTCGGTACGAAATAGCCTGAAACTATAAAGCCCTCGGTATTAGAACTACTTAATCCAGAAATCCTGCCCCATAAAAAACCCTGAGCAGGCTCAGGGTTTTTTTCATTCGGCCAGTTTTCTCAGCTGCGCAACCAGGCGTCAACGGTTTTTGCACCGTACTGTTCTTTCCAGGCTTTCAGGCCTCGATGGTTGCCGCCTTTGGTTTCGATCAGTTCACCTGTGTGCGGGTTCTGGTACACCTTGACCACTCGCGCACGGCGGGTTTTGACAGGCTTGGTCGATGGCAGGCCCCCCTTGGCCGGGTTCGGGTCGAGAATCGCGATGACGTCGCGCAGGCTCTTGCCGTAGGTTTTCATCAGTCCCTGGAGCTTCTCTTCGAATTCGATTTCTTTCTTGAGCCCGGCATCATTCTTCAGCTTTTCCAGCTGCTTGAGCCGCTCTTGAAGGTCCTGTTCTGCTTTACGAAATTCAGCGAGTCTGGACAATATCGTTACTCCAATCAGAATATTTGGCTGATACCAACCGCAAACAAAGCTATAAGCCAAGTGCCTTGAAGCGACTCGGTGATAATGACGCTCCTGCTATTAGCCACAGGTAAAAAAATTGTAGTAGTGAAACCCACGGGTGTAAATCGTAACTTTTTCGTTATGTAACAAGGGATGCGAATTTTATCAGTCCGACTGTGGTTGTCCGTGGAGGGACGTAGCACCAGGGCTTTCAATGACGGACACCGCCGCAATGAAATCAGCGCCACTCATCGGGCGACCAAATAGATAACCCTGCAAAAAGTTCACCCCGTGAGCGGCCAGATAGTTGCTTTGTTCAACGGTTTCGACCCCCTCGGCAACGATACCCAAGTCCAGCTTGCCCGACAGTTCGATGATGCTGTCAAGGATGTGCCGCGACAGGGCATCGACGCCAATCATGGCAACAAAGCTCTGGTCGATTTTCAGGAAGTCCACGTTGAACTGGCGCAAGTAGCCCAGGCTGGAATGACCGGTGCCGAAGTCGTCGATTGCGATCTTCACCCCCAGTTCACGCAGGTGCTGGAACAGCTGGTGAGTGGTGGGTGTCGGTTCGATCAGCTCGCGCTCGGTCAGTTCCAGCACCAAGGTAATGACCCCTGGTGGGAAGGCCTCCAGGAACTCGCGGCAATCTTGCACCAGTTCCAGACTCTGACAATGGCGAGCGGTGATGTTGATGCCGACGTGAAAGGGACTTTCCAGTTGCGGGACCAAGGGCGATAGCAAGCGCATCGTTTGCTGCATCAATGCCCGGGTCATCGGCACGATCAAACCGCTGTGTTCAGCAAAGGGAATGAACAGGTCCGGCCGCACCAGGCCTTCCTTGGGATGGTTCCAGCGCATCAGCACTTCGACCCCGGCCCAACGTTTGCTGTCGCCCTGCACGACCGGTTGCAGATACGGCACGAATTCCCCGGCCTCAAGCGCGCGTTGCAGCTCATGGCTGGGGGATGAGGCGCGTTTTTGCAGCCAATGGCCGAGTGTTCCGCCGATGACACCGAAGAAGATCAGCAGGCTGAACAGCGGCGGATACTCACGGGCCATGTAGCGCCAGATTTCCCCCTCATCGAAGCCGGCTTCAACACTGAAGGCATAGCGCGATGAGGTCAGGTTGCTGCGGGCGACCGGCAGCGCGGGCAGGGGCGCTGGTCGGACCTTCCCGTCCGCGGTCAGCCAGTTTGGCCCGACTTGCAGCAACAACCGGGTTTCGCCGCCGATCAGACGCAAGACATTGGCCAGGTGATAACCGTCCAGCGTTGCCAATGCCCCCTGTTGCCCTTCATTGAGCCGGTAGATCAGCAGCGCGGTGTCGGGGGTGATCGGGTTGCCGTTCATGAGCCACAACGTACCCTGATGGTAGGCGTTCGGATCAAGCGTTTCCTCGAAGGCGCCAAACAGCGAACTGCAATAGAGGATGTTGTCCCACACCAGGTTGGTCGAACGGACGAATGGGCGACGCGTCACCTGTTCGCGCAAGGCCAGTTTCACCGCTTCGCAGGGCTGGCCGGCCAGAGGCAGCAGTTCGCGCGCCGCAAGGGCGGTGTTGTCGAGCATCAGTTCGATCTGCCCGATCAACTCTTCGCTGGTCTGTCGGCTCTGTTGCTCCAGTGTCCGTTCCGCCTGCATGTACAGAATGCCCAGCCCTGACAGTATCGGCAGCACGCCGCAGAGCAGCGTGATCAGGTTGCGACGGGGCCGCTTGCGCAAACGAGTGGCGGTCAATGGCATCTGCATAACCTGTGAGGGCTTGAGGAACAGCTTCGATAGTGTATCCGGTTGCCGGTGATCAGACTGACTGCCTTGCCAGCTCGATAAACGCCAGGGTGGCGGGCGAGGCCTGTCGGCTGTCCAGTACCGCCAGGCCTATCTGACGCGGAACCTGTGGCGACAATGGCCGCGTGACGAACCGTGGGTTGTCGCCGCCCGGCAGTGAACCTTCGGACACCAGGGTCACGGCCTCGCCGCGGCTGACGACATCCAGGGTGCTGAGCAGCTGCGAACAACGATAGCGCACGTTCGGTGTGAGCCGGGCTGCGTTGAACAGGCGCGAAACCAGTTCAGAAGAACCGGCCTCGGTGAGCACGAACGGGTCGTTGCACAGGTCCTTGAGGCTCAGGCTGGCTTGGGCGGCGAGGGGATGGGCGGTGGGCAGCACGGCGACCATCTGGTCTTGCATCAGCGCGAACGTGTCGAAACGGTCTTCGGGCAGCACCACGAAACCGACGTCGATCCGCCGTTCATCCAGCCACTGGATGACTTGCCGGTCCGGCCCTTCGTCGATGTGCACTTCGATCCCCGGATGCAGAGCCCGGTAACGTTGCAGGATGGCGGGCAACAACTTCATCGACGAAGTCGGACCGAACGAGCCGATGCGCAGGGTGCCTCGGCGCATGCCCCGCGCATCGGCGGCTTCCTGGCGCAGGGTATTGGCCAGCCCGAGCATGGCCCGGGCGCGCAGCAGCAACTGCCGGCCAATGTCGCTGGGCTCGATGAGGGTCTGATGACGTCTGAACAGCTCCACGCCCAACTCCTGCTCCAGGGATTTGATGGCGTGGGACACCGCTGACTGGCTGATGCCCAACCGCGTCGCCGCAGCGGTGAAACCGCGTAGCTCGGCAACCTGGGAGAAGATTTCGAGTTGGGTGAGGGTCATGAGGGAATGCTCATTTTACGATGATCAAGCATGAGGCGAACAATAGAGTATCTCAAGCGCACTTTCCTGTGGCGAGGGAGCTTGCTCCCGCTTGAGTGCGCAGCGCTCACAAAAGGGGCCGCTACGCAGCCCAGCGGGAGCAAGCTCCCTCGCCACGGGTAGTCGTTTTATTTCAATGTGGTGAAACCATGAAAACCCTCGAACAATCCGTTCCAGCCCCTTCGGACCTGCCGGTGTACCTGAAACTGGCCATGGTCACCATGATCTGGGGCGGCACCTTCGTTGCCGGCAGGATCCTTTCCGATGCCCTGGCACCGCTGCTCGCTGCCAGCCTGCGGTTTCTGTTGGCCAGTCTCGCGCTGTTGCTGCTTCTCGGCCTGGCCGGGATCCCGCTGGCCAGGCCCAACCTGAAACAAGGGCTGCAATTGGCGGCGCTGGGGTTCTTCGGGATCTTTTTCTACAACCTGTGTTTCTTCTATGGCTTGCAGTACATCAATGCGTCGCGGGCCTCGTTGATCGTGGCCTTGAATCCGGCGGTGATAGGGCTGGCGTCCTGGTGGCTGTTCAAGGAACGGCTGAGCCGGGCGAAAGTTGCGGGCATCGTGCTGTGTATCGGCGGGGCGGGGCTGGTGATCGTCAGTCGCGATCCGTCCTTGCTACAGAGTGCAGGGCAGGGCTGGCTGGGCGATCTGCTGATTTTTGGCTGCGTGCTGGGCTGGGGCGTCTATTCCTTGTTTTCCAAAAAACTGAATGAAAGCCTCGGGCCTTTGCAAACCGTGACCTGGTCGATTCTGCTGGGCACCTTGATGTTGTGGCTAGCTTGCGCGGCCGCAGGCGAAGTTGGCGTTGAAGCATTGCGCGGGCTGGACATTCGGCAATGGTTGAGCTTGCTGTACTTGGGCGTGCTGGGATCGGCGTTGGCCTATATTGCCTGGTACGACGGCATCCGTCGGATTGGCGCGACCCGTTCCGGCGTGTTCATCGCACTTAACCCGTTGACCGCCGTGCTGTTCGGGGCGCTGCTGTTGGACGAGCGGCTCACCGTCTTGATGGGTGTAGGTGCGGGGCTGATCCTGACGGGGATTTTCCTGTGCAACAAACCCCTTGCGCGGTCGCCGCAAAAGACGATTTGATACCGGAGGCGGACAAACGTGGTTACGCTGTGTAGAATCGAGTTACGCATATAAGAATAAACGTCTTCTGGCAGCAGAAGCCTCGCCCGCAAGAGCCTTGGGTCGACAATGAAGATATTCGGGTTTCAACTGATCTACGGCGATTTCCTCGCCCGCACCGTTCGCGGCATTTCCTGCGCGCCACCGCGTGTCCTCAGCATGGCCGGCAACTAACGCTCCGTTAATTGATAAGCATGATGAGGCGCCAACATGGCAGATCTATACGAAAACCCGATGGGCCTGATGGGCTTTGAATTCATCGAATTCGCATCCCCCACACCCAATACCCTGGAGCCGATCTTCGAGATCATGGGCTTCACCAAAGTGGCCAGCCACCGCTCCAAGGACGTGCACCTGTATCGCCAGGGCGCGATCAACCTGATCCTCAACAACGAGCCCCACAGCGTGGCCTCGTACTTCGCCGCCGAACATGGGCCTTCGGTGTGCGGCATGGCATTCCGGGTCAAGGATTCGCAACAGGCCTACAAGCGCGCCCTGGAACTCGGCGCCCAGCCGATTCACATCGAAACCGGTCCGATGGAGCTGAACCTGCCGGCAATCAAAGGCATCGGCGGCGCGCCGCTGTACCTGATCGACCGTTTTGGTGAAGGCAGCTCGATCTACGACATCGACTTCGTGTTCCTCGAAGGCGTTGACCGCAACCCGGTGGGCGCGGGCCTGAAAATCATCGACCACCTGACCCACAACGTGTATCGCGGGCGCATGGCCTATTGGGCCGGCTTCTACGAGAAGCTGTTCAACTTCCGCGAGATCCGTTACTTCGACATCAAGGGCGAATACACCGGCCTGACCTCCAAGGCCATGACCGCCCCGGATGGCATGATCCGCATCCCGCTGAACGAGGAATCGTCCAAGGGCGCCGGGCAGATCGAAGAGTTTCTGATGCAGTTCAACGGTGAAGGCATCCAGCACGTGGCCTTCCTGACCGATGACCTGATCAAGACCTGGGACCAGCTCAAAAGCATCGGCATGCGCTTCATGACCGCGCCGCCGGACACCTACTACGAAATGCTCGAAGGCCGCCTGCCGAACCACGGCGAGCCGGTGGATGAACTGCAAGCGCGGGGCATTTTGCTGGACGGCGCCTCCGAACAGGGCGACAAGCGTCTGCTGTTGCAGATTTTCTCGGAAACCCTGATGGGGCCGGTGTTCTTCGAGTTCATCCAGCGCAAGGGCGACGATGGCTTCGGCGAAGGCAACTTCAAGGCGTTGTTCGAGTCCATCGAGCGTGACCAGGTGCGGCGTGGTGTGTTGGCTACTGAGTAAGAGCTGAGACCAAAAAAAGCCCGCCCGGCAGTGATGTCGGGCGGGCTTTTTATTGCCAATACAGTCCCCCTGTGGGAGCGGGCTGGGTAAGCCTTAAGTCCGGCGTCGCTGGCGCATCAGATGCTTGAACCCTTCGAACACCAGCACTGCCACGGCCAGCCAGATGGGAATGTAGGTCAGCCATTCACTGGCCTGGATGCTTTCTCCCAGCAGCAGGGCAACGCCCAGCAGCAACACCGGTTCGACATAGCTCAACAGCCCGAACAGGCTGAACGGCAGCAACCGGCTGGCAACGATGTAGGCCACCAGCGCCGAAGCACTGATCACCCCGAGCAACGGGATCAGCAGCGACAGCCAAGGGTACTGGTCGAAAACAGCGAAACCCTGCTCCCCACTTTGTACGAACCAGAGCGCCAGCGGCAGCATCAGGGTCATGTCCAGCCACAACCCGCCCAGGTTGTCAGTCCCCAGGCGTTTGCGCAGGATGAAGTAGATCGGATAACCCACCACCACCAACAGTGTTGCCCAGGAAAATCCACCCACCTGGTACAACTCGTTGACCACGCCGAGGGTGGCGAAGAACACGGCGATTTTCTGCAGGTAGGACAGGCGCTCGCCATAGACGAGGCGTCCGGTCAGAACCATCGACAGCGGCAACAAAAAATACCCCAGCGATACGTCCAGGCTGTAGCCGTTGAGGGGCGCCCACATGAACAGCCACAACTGCGCGCCCATCAACGCCGAAGACGCCATGGCACCGAGCAACAGACGCGGCGCGGCGATCAGGCGCCGACCGAGCGCCGTTACCAGGTTCCACTCCTTTGCCACCAGCATGAACACCGTCATGCAGGGCATCGTCAGCAGCATGCGCCAACCGAAGATTTCCACGCCGGTCAGCGGCGAGAGCAGGGAGGTGTAGTAATACATGACGGCGAACAGCACAGAGGCCGAGACCGATAGAACAATGCCTTTGGACACAGTGGTTCTCATGAGGGCGATCATCGACACCCGGACTTGTGACTGGAAAATTTATCTGTGGCGCATGGCCTGTGGGAGCAAGGCTTGCCCGCGATGAACGATAACGCGGTTCAGGCCTTGAACCGCAGCGCGGCCATCGCGGGCAAGCCATGCTCCCACAGTGTTCGTCGGAGTCGACGAAGTTATGACGTACGCGCCACCCGCCCCGGTACGAAGTGGCCCACGTCATTGAAGCCTGGCGTCGAGGCATGCCCCGGTGTCACCAGCGAATCGATGAAGGCTTCATCTTCGGCCGTGATCGTCACCGACTGCGCCTTGGTGTAGCCATCCCATTGTTCCTCGGTGCGCGGTCCGACGATGGCCGAGGTGACGGCGCGGTTGTTCAGCACCCAGGCAATGGCGAACTCGACAATGCCCACGCCGCGTTCCTGGGTGTATTGCTGGATCTGTTGGGCGATGCGCAGGGACTCGACCCGCCATTCGGTTTCCAGGATGCGTTTGTCCTGGCGACCGGCGCGACTGTTGGCGTCCGGTGCCACGTCCGGTGCGTACTTGCCACTGAGCACCCCGCGGGCGAGGGGGCTGAAAGGCACCACGCCGAGGCCATAGTTCTGCGCGGCGGTGATCTGCTCGGTTTCGGCCTGGCGATTGACGATGTTGTACAGCGGTTGGCTGATTACCGGCCGGTCGATGCCCAGGCGGTCGGCGATTCGAATCACTTCGGCGATGCGCCAGCCACGGTAGTTCGACAGGCCCCAGTAGCGGATCTTGCCCTGACGAATCAAGTCACCGATGGCCGACACCGTGACCTCAAGCGGGGTGTTGTGGTCTTCGCGGTGCAGGTAATAGATGTCCAGGTAATCGGTGCCCAGGCGCGTCAGGCTGGCCTCGATGCCATTGAAAATGTGCTTGCGACTCAGGCCGCTGCGGTTGGGGACACCATCTGGTGGGCCGAAGCCGACCTTGGTGGCCAGCACCCATTCATGACGGTGACTGGCAATCGCCTCGCCGACGATCTCTTCGGAACGGCCGTTGGTGTAGACGTCTGCGGTGTCGATGAAATTGATGCCCTGGTCCCAGGCCTTGTCGATGATCCGCAGCGAAGCCTCGGTGCTGGTCTGTTCGCCGAACATCATGGTGCCCAGAGTCAATGTCGAGACTTGCAACCCGGAATGGCCTAGCGTGCGGTAGCTCATGACAAGGTCCTTTTATCGATGGGAAAGGCCCAATCAAACCCCAGAACAACCGGGCGTGGCAAACGAAAAGATCGCAGGCCACGCTCGACCCCTTACACTCCCGACAACAACCCACGCACTCGATAGAGATTTGACAGGCAGACCGCTATCGCGAGCAGGCTCGCTCCCACACTGATCTGCCTGGGCCACAGGTTTCAGCTAGCCCGGATCCCTGTGGGAGCGAGCCTGCTCGCGATGATGCCATCAGCCTCGACAACGAGGTTGATGGCAACCCGATTGCGTGAACTTGAACAATTGCGCTCAACTGCCGTGCCGTGCACTGGAACCGGAGAATAAGTATGAAAATAGTCATCGCCCCCGACTCGTTCAAGGACAGCCTGAGCGCCCAGGGCGTGGCCGATGCTGTCGCCCAAGGCCTGGCCCAGGTCTGGCCGGATGCGCAGTTGATCAAGTGCCCGATGGCCGACGGCGGGGAGGGCACGGTGGAGTCGGTGCTGGCGGCCTGCAACGGGCAGTGGCGGCGCAGTTGGGTGAAAGGTCCGTTGGGGGCCAGCGTCGAAGCGCGTTGGGGCTGGTTGCCCGACAGCCGCACCGCGATCATTGAAATGGCCGAGGCCAGCGGCTTGCAGCTGGTACCTCCTGGGCAACGTGATGCCTGTTCCAGCAGCACCTACGGCACCGGCGAGCTGATTCGCGCCGCCCTGGACGAAGGCGCCGGGCGCGTGATCCTGGCCATCGGCGGCAGCGCCACCAACGACGGCGGTGCCGGCGCGATGCAGGCCCTGGGCGTGGCGCTGCTGGATGAACACAACCGACCGCTTCCACCCGGTGGCCTGGCTTTGGCCGAACTGGCTCGCATCGATTTGAGCAAGATGGACCCGCGCTTGGCCCAGGTCAGTTTCGAGATTGCCGCCGATGTCGATAACCCGTTGTGCGGACCTCACGGCGCTTCAGCGATTTTCGGCCCGCAGAAAGGGGCATCCCCTGAGCACGTACAGCAACTGGACCAGGCGCTGGGGCATTTCGCTGAACACTGTGCCCAGGCGTTGAACAAGGATGTACGCGACGAACCGGGCAGCGGCGCCGCCGGAGGGCTGGGGTTCGCCGCCAAGGCGTTTCTGGGCGCGCACTTTCGCAGCGGCGTGGACGTCGTCGCCCAGTTGACCGGGCTGGCCGAGGCGATCAACGGCGCTGACCTGGTGATCACCGGCGAAGGCCGTTTCGACGCCCAGACCTTGCGTGGCAAGACCCCCTTTGGCGTGGCGCGCATCGCCCGCCAGCATGGCGTACCCGTGGTGGTCATCGCCGGCACGCTGGGGGAGGGTTATCAGGCGCTGTATGAGCACGGCATCGAAGCAGCCTTTGCCCTGGTCAGCAGGCCGATGACCCTGCAAGAGGCCTGTGCCGACGCGCCACGCCTGCTGACTGAACGAGCCCGGGACATCGCCCGGCTTTGGCGAGTGGCCGCCCGATAGACCTGTGGGAGCAAGGCTTGCCCGCGATACAGGCGCTGCGGTCTCCCAGGAATCGAGTCGCCCATATCGCGAGCAAGCTTTGCTCCCACGGCGTTGAATTTGAGATAGGGTTGAGGCTGGACTTCGCGCAAAACAGGAGTGGTACATGCGCTTTTCAGATTTGACCCGCCGCATCACCGGCGACGGCGCCGCCGCGTGGCAGATCCACGACCGAGCGTTGGCCATGCGCGAGCAGGGCATGGATGTATTGCTGTTATCGGTGGGCGACCCGGATTTCGACACCCCTCGCGCCATCATCGACGCCGCTGTGACCAGCCTGCGCGCCGGAGACACACATTATTCGGACGTGCGCGGCTTGCACACCCTGCGCGCCAGCATTGCCCGGCGCCATCGCCAACGTTGTGGCCAGCCGGTAGGCGCCGAGGATGTCACCGTGTTGCCGGGGGCGCAGTGTGGGGTCTATGCGGTTGCGCAATGTCTGCTCAACCCCGGTGATGAAGTGATCATCGCCGAACCGATGTATGTCACCTACGAAGCCGTGTTTGGCGCCTGCGGAGCGAAAGTGCTGCCGGTGGCGGTGCGCCCGGAAAACGCTTTTCGAGTTGACCCGGCCGACGTCGCCCGGCTGCTCACCCCCCGTACCCGGGCGATGCTGCTCAATAGCCCGAACAACCCGTCCGGCGCCAGCCTGCCGCTGTCCACCTGGCAAGCATTGGCGCAGTTGTGCATCGAACATGATCTGTGGCTGATCAGCGATGAGGTCTACAGCGACCTGCTGTACGAAGGCGAACACATCAGCCCGGCCAGCCTGCCGGGCATGGCCGAGCGCACCGCGACGATCAACAGCCTGTCCAAATCCCACGCCATGACCGGTTGGCGCATCGGCTGGGTGATCGGTCCCGAACCTCTGGCTGAACATCTGGCCAACCTGTCGTTGTGCATGTTGTTCGGCCTGCCGGATTTCGTCCAGCGGGCGGCCCAGGTGGCGCTGGAGCAGGACTTGCCAGAAGTGGCGCAGATGCACCAGGAGTATCGCCAGCGTCGGGATCTGGTGTGCGCCGCGCTTGAGGGTTGTCCGGGCCTGAAACCCGTGCGGCCCGATGGCGGCATGTTCGTGATGGTCGATGTGCGTGGCACCGGCCTGGGCGCCCAGGCATTCGCCGAGCGCCTGCTCGACGGCCATGGCGTGTCGGTGCTGGCGGGCGAGGCGTTCGGGCCCAGTGCCGCGGGGCACATACGCATCGGGTTGGTGGTTGATCAGCAGAAACTGACGCAGGCCTGTCAGCGGATTGCCTTGTGTGCCGCGCAGTTAATGTGCGTCCGCCATACCTGACTACGGGCTTATCGTTGCGCGGGTGCAGATAAAGACTGATACCACTCCGTCTGTAGGGGGCGCCTTGTCTTATTTTATTCAAACACTAAAACCCGATAAACGGTCGATTGACCTGTAAGTTCTGACAGTAGGCAAGGTCGGATAACGAGTATCTACTTAATTCAACACGGCACGCCCGCTACAAGAGCCAATTAAGTAGGAGGACGTCATGTCGACATCCGGTAATGGGGAGGCAGGGCCAGACACCCTGGCGCCCGAGGGGCCGCCGGTAGATGATGTCCCTCCCAGTGGACAAGTTCCGGCCTCGATTCTAATGAATGGCGGGCAGGCTCGGGTTCCATTATGGCCTATTTATGCCGATCAAATCGGCAAGGTTGATAGGTTGGTGGTTTATTGGCGGCGAGACGGTACGACGACCACTGTCTATGATCAAAATAAGCCTGGTCCGATCATGGAAACTGAGTTCGTGATTCCATTACCCGTCCATTTATGGGCCGGAGACGGTGTGGCTTATCTCTATTACCGAGCTAGACCGATACAGCCTATCGGCAATTGGTTTACCTCGTTAGATACAGAGTTATTTATCGATCACAGTGTCATTCCCCTGCCCAGATTGGAAGATGTCGATTTTTTGTATACAACAAATGGGTATTTGAACTGCGGCACAACGCCACCCATTTGGGGTGGGGTCTTTATAAGAATTCCGTATCAGGGGTTCCTGGAACGGGATGAATGTGTACTCACCTGGCGCGCCTACCGCACTTTGAATCCCACGCCCGAGAGTTATATTGACGGCACTGAAGGTGTCTTTACCCATGAACTCACCAAGGCGGAAGCAGAGAATCCGGACGGGTTTGTATTGCCGCCCATTCCTTGGGTCAATCATCTTGAACCCCTGATCTATGGCTGTGGGATGGCTCAGTACAAGATCCGTAGTGCTGGGGTGTTTATCGGCGAATCTGAGTTGAAGCGGGTGAAAGTCGATCGGTATCTGCCCGGCGAGACTGGACCTTGTGGGCCTTGATCAACACTCGTCACTCAGATCAATGATCGGCTGCTTTTTTAGCCGTTAAAACAGTCTTTGCGGTAGGGGGATTTCGATAGTGTGAGTTTGGATCTGGATATTATTGTGGAGAGCATGAAATGAACGTGAAACAGGAAATAGCGGAAATCGACCGGCAACGTGTGCGCAGTGCTCGTGCAGCATCAGGACCTCTGGCGGGACTTCCTCCAGAGTTTCCTGGCGTTATTGTCAGTGACACCGACAGGCGCGTGTATGTTGATAAACTGCTGCCTGGCCAGAAATTGCCGGTTACGCTTAAGCTCTGGACAACCCAACACCCCGATGATCGTGTCACCGTTCAAATCGCACAAACGGAAATCTCTACGTCTTGGGTGACGGTAGATGAGTTTGACGCCGGCACTGATATCAGTGCACGTCCTCCAGAATATATAGCGGGTATTCCGACAGAAAATTTGACTGATTACAATGCGGCCGGCACGCCTTCTGAATGGTGGGTTCGATACCGGGTGAGGCATCCCTTGGGGAATTTCTGGACTTCAGATCCGAAAGAAATTGTAATTGACCGACGGGCCCACTACCAAGCGGACCCTGACGGAGCAAAGAGTCGGCCGCCGATGGCCCGTGCTAATCCTGCCATTCCATCGTCCTACATCATCGATGACACCTACGTCGGCAACCTCCCCAACGGTGTCATGGAAGTTACGGTTGGCACTCAAGGTTGGGAAACGGGGGATATATGTTACTTATATATCAGCAAGCTTTTTTCGGAAGCTAATGGGGATGAGCCTGTTAATCCTCCCCCTTATACGTTACCGCAAACTGGTGTATTTCAAGTGCCAGGGGCGACTTTGCGTAGTCTGCCACCTGGCACCAACTTTCTTTTTTATCAGCATGTTGATGCTGTCGGGAACAAGAGTAACTTATCAGACGCTCAACCCTTGAAGATTGTTTTTGCACCAGCGCCAGTGCTCGAAGACCCCATTGTTCCTTTGGCTCAGACCGATCGCCTTATCGATTTGAAAGATTGTGCAGAGCCCGGTGGCGTTACAGTCGAGGTGGAAAGGGTTGAGCACATAGAGGATACAGATGAGATTAAACTTGAGTGGAATAATACACCGGTAGATACTAAGGCTTTCGGTAGCCTTACCAAACTGGTTTTCCCTGTGCCCTTTGCTACTATTTTCAATGATTACTATTCGGGCGGGCTTACAACCGAAGGCAACGTTCCAGTCAACGTTGAAGCTACTTTGTTGCGCGGGACAGAGACTCTGTCTGACTCATCTGTAGATATTTCTTCGAATCTCTATGTCGCCGGTCCGACTGACCCCACTGATCCGGGTCAACCCAATGATGATCTGGATGCACCTAATGTTACAAGCACGCAAGTGGACAACATTATTGAGATTGGAGATTATGGTGACAACCAGACAATCACCATTGACTTGTGGGTAGACACTAATAAGCCCGTAAAACAGGGGCAGATGATTAGGGCTGAGTACGCAGGTGAGGAACTGGATGATGTCGCTTTCCTGGACGATAACGATACAGAGGCAACGATTATTCTGCCTTGGAACGTTATCAACGGCGCCGGGATCGGTCCTCATAACCTTCAATATTTCGTTTCGGACATCGGCGGAGTCAATGAAAATCCGTCACTCATCCAAACGGTGATCAACAATGCAATGGTCGTTGACTTGGACCCTCCTTCAATAACCACGGACAACCCAGGCTTGCTACTGTGCGATGACCTGGACCAGACCACGTGGAGCGCGGTAGTCAACATCGAGGGAAACCCTGTGCACCTTCAAGTGGGACGGGAAGTTACCCTGCGTGCGCAAGGATACAGGGATGCGGGTTACACTCAGGTAGCACAAGGCACCGCTTTTACTTCGACTACACCTCACACGATTGTCGACCCAGAGCCAACGGCCGGGTTTACCATGACCATCCAACCGTATGATCCCTATATCCGCGATATTCCTGAACCTCCTCCTGTTTCGGGAGGAACAGGACCCTATCTTGGTTATTGGAGGATTTGGTACGAGGTGAAGATTAATGGAGTTGATTATCCCTCTGACAAGTTTGAGATAGTGGTCAATCTTGTCAATTCATTTAATGAATATTGCGAGGGTTGAGTAAAGATCTTGCTTGATGCTCCCTTCGCAGCAGTGCTCTGTTGAATTGCAGTGAAGGGATGCGACTCATCTTGCTTTTGCAACGGAATTGTCTGAGTTGTTTTCAGAATAATCCTACATTGAATTTTGGGCTTCCTCAGTAGTCTGGCGCCTCTTCTCGAATGTGATCGGGTAAAGATCAGCGAGCCAACCAGTTCCAAATATCGTTTTTAGGGTAGTTCATATGCAATCAGCTCAGTTTTCTCTATCGAAAGTTCATTGTGGCAGATGGAGATATCCATCGGTCCTGGCGCTCGCTTTTGTCATCCCTTATGCACAAGGGCGAGACCTGAACCCCGGGGAGACGGAAACGATCTCGCCCTCGCCGACCGTGGAGAGCTGGCGCATCGCAGCGGATGCCACCCTCAACGTCAATGGCGCCGATACGTTGGACATCGACGTCCAGGCCGGCACCTTGAACGTCAACACCGGTACGACCCAGCAGATCAGTGCAACGGACGGGGCGACCTTGAACCTGACCGGTGCCACGGTGACGGGGGCAAGCGGGGCCGTTACGGTTTCGCTGACCAATAGTGACGCCAACGTCAGCGGCAGCACGATATCCGGGCTCGATTACGGGCTTGCGGCGGTGCGCGATATCGACACGTCGACCGGCTCCAACGTGGCTTTGTTGAACAGCACCGTGAGTGGCGTTTTGGGGGGCGCGGTGGCCACCTCCTATAGCACCCTGAACTTGAATAACAGCACCATTGAAGGCACCGACAGTTCCAGCTTCGGTGTACGGATCGCAGGAGGGCAGGTGGCGCTCAATAACCAGTCCAAAATCATCGGCGGGCTGAATGGCGTGACGTTCGAGTTGGACGGTACCGACGAACAGATCAGCAAACTGGTGCTGAACAACTCCAGCGTCGAAGGCAAGACGGGCTCGGCGATTTTGGCGAATGTGGGTGCCATCCCGTTGGGAGCGTTCGTGGTTGAAGTATCGAACGGTTCGACGCTTATCGGTGGCAACGGCACGATCCTGGAAGTGACGGACGGTACGAACGTCGACTTCAGCGTCGACAATAGCCTGTTGCAGGGCAATGTGGTGGTCGAGGCCGGCAGCAATGTGAACGCTTCACTGAACAACCAGGCCTCGCTGACCGGTGATCTGCAAAACGTAGCGCGAGTCAGTCTCGATAATCAGAGTGCCTTCATCGGCACCATCAAAGGCGATGCCGGGCACACCACTGATGTGGTGCTCGATAACAGCTCCCAATTTACCGGCGGCGTGGAGGGTACAGCCGACCTTGCGATCAGGGGGCAAGCGACCTGGACCCTGACCGGCAGCAATAACGTGAACAATCTGTCGCTGGACGGTGGCCGGGTGGATTTTGCGCCGGGGCCAACGTTCTACACGCTGAATGTCCGCGAGCTCTCAGGTAACGGTTCTTTCAACATGTACACCGATTTTGTCACCGGTGAAACGGATTTTCTCAATGCCGAAAGCGCGTCGGGTGAGCATGTCGTGTCAGTCAGTGCCACTGGGAACAGGGCGGCCGGTGATTTGATACACATTGCTGAATTCGGTGCAGGTAACGGACAGTTGGCGCTGAACAATGGGGCTGTCGATGTCGGCGCCCTGACTTACCAACTGGTCCAGGAAGGCAATGGCTGGTATCTGCGCCCTGACGACGGGCCGAGCACCAGTACTCGTTCGGTGCTGGCGATCGCCAATACCGCGCCCACCATTATTTATGCGGAAAGCACGTTGCTGAACTCGCGTATGGGGGACCGCCGGTTGACCGGTGCCAAGCCCGGCCTCTGGACCCGTACCTACAATAATCGCTACAGCGTGCAGAATGCCTACGCCGGTGGCTACAGCCAGACCCAGCAGGGGCTGGTGATCGGTGCCGATGCAGCGCTGGGCGACAGCGATTGGCTGGTCGGCGGCATGGTGGGGTACAGCCGCTCGAACCTGGATCTCAAGCATGGCAGTTCGGGTTCGGTGGACAGCTATTCCGTCGGGGCCTACTTGACGAAATTCGATCCTCAATCGGGCTTCTATGTTGACGCGGTCACCAAGATCAATCGATTCGACAACAGCCTGGACGTGCGCATGAGTGATGGCGTGAAAACCAAGGGGTCTTATGACACCTACGGTTTGAGCGGTTCGCTGGAGGTGGGTCTGCAAGACCAATTGGGCAGCGGGTTCTTCTGGGGACCTTTTGCTCAGGTCGCCGCTGCGGTGGTATCCGGTGAACATTACAAGCTGGACAATGGCCTTGAAGTCGATAGCGAGCTGACCCGGTCGCTGGTCGTCAAGGGTGGTGCTTACCTGGGCAGCGAGATCGATCTGGGCAACGGCCACAAGTTGCAGCCGCGGGTGCGCGTTGCCGTTGGCCAGGAGCTTATCAAGCGCAACCAGGTGGGCGTCAACGACAGTTCGTTCAACAACGATAGCTCCGCCACCAGCCTGGAGCTGGCGGGTGGAATCAATTGGGCATTGCCCCACGGACTTCAGGTTTTCGCCGAGGCCGGCTCAAGCCAAAGCAAGACCGTCAAGCAGGATTACAACGTCAGCGCGGGTCTTAGTTTCAACTTCTGACAATGCGCCGATTCGCGCTTGGTCGTCCAATAAAAAAGCTCCGGATCGAAAGTCCGGAGCTTTTTTATTGCGGCGCTTATCGGGCTCAAGTGCGTCGGGACCCAGGCTCTGCAACCAGCCTGAAATTCATCATCAGGTCATGGGCTTTCGGATTTACCAATCCGTCGTCTACACGTGCATCTATGGTGCCGCTGATAGAAAGGTTTTGCGAATCAAAATTCAGGGACGTCAAAGGTTCAGATGTTGAATACTCTGACGGCGGGCTCTCCGCGGTATCACCGTAGAAGACCCTCACGTCCTTGGCACGTTGTGGAGTGTTATCGACAGGATCCTCGATGAAAATGATCCTGATGGTCTTGATGTGGTTGTCGACTGCATCTCGAAGCGTCGCCGTTATGGTCAGGCAGTCACCCAACTGGGGGTAGCTCACGCGGGAAAAGGATGCTCTGAACGGTACCGGGGGACGTTGATCAATGGATGCTGCGAATTCATTGCTGAAGAGGGATTGTCGAACCGTATTGACTGACAGTTTTTGTGCTGTGCTCATGGTCATGGTCTCCATTGGAATATCGCAAGGCTGTACCGACAGTGCAGAGCATTATCTGACTATGGGTCCTGCCATCTGAGCGCGATACCGGCTCGCTGTAAACTGTCAGGTTTGACAGTTTACAGCGACGCTGGCTTATGAAAGTGCAGGGATGACGGGCTGCACCGGTAAAGCTTTGTAGCGGCTGTGTGAAATTGTGTAAGGGGTTTGCTCGTAGGTGGGTGAGGGCGTATATCCTTGGCAGCTTGAGATTCTCTGCGCCTGTGACATCGCCATCGCGAGCAAGCTCGCTCCCACAGTGGTTTTGTGTTGTACCGAAGACCCTTGTGGGAGCGAGCTTGCTCGCGATGAGGCCCAACCAGGCGCCACAGCACTTTTCTGGAAACACCCATGCCCAACATCCTCCTGGTCGAAGACGACACCGCCCTCTCCGAACTGATCGCCAGTTACCTGGAACGCAACGGCTACAGGGTCAGTGTGCTCAGCCGTGGCGATCATGTGCGGGAACGGGCGCGGGTCGATCCGCCGGACCTGGTGATCCTCGATCTGATGCTGCCGGGGCTGGACGGCTTGCAGGTCTGCCGCTTGTTGCGGGCCGATTCGGCGACCCTGCCGATTCTGATGCTCACCGCCCGGGACGACAGCCATGATCAGGTGTTGGGCCTGGAAATGGGCGCCGATGACTACGTCAGCAAGCCCTGTGAACCCCGGGTCCTGCTGGCACGTGTTCGGACCTTGTTACGCCGCAGCAGCCTTACCGAGCCGCAAACGGTCAACGATCGCATTCTCATGGGCAACCTGTGCATCGACCTGTCCGAACGCACCGTGACCTGGCGCGGGCAAGCGGTGGAGCTGTCCAGCGGCGAATACAACCTGCTGGTGGTACTGGCCCGGCATTGCGGCGAGGTGCTGAGCCGCGACCAGATCCTGCAGCGTCTGCGCGGCATCGAGTTCAACGGCACCGACCGCTCGGTGGACGTGGCGATCTCCAAGCTGCGGCGCAAGTTCGACGACAACGCCGGCGAAGCCCGCAAGATCAAGACCGTGTGGGGCAAGGGTTATCTGTTCAGCCGTTCCGAGTGGGAATGCTGAGTCGATGTGGAAGCTGCTGATTCGCCTTTACCTGGTCACCATCGTGTCCTACAGCGCCGCGATCTATCTGATGCCGGAGTTGGTGGTCCGGCTGTTTCATGAGCGCTTCCTGAACTACAACCTCGATTACTCCCGTGGCCTGCAAACCTTGATGGTCAGGCAGTTCCATAACGTGCCCAGCGAACAGTGGCCAGCACTGGCGGCACAGATGGACAAGGAGTTCGAGCCGCTGCGCATCGAACTGGCGGCCATCGAGGATGAGGGTTTCAGCACCGACGAGCAGGCGCGTCTAAAGCGCGGCGAGAACATGGTGCGCCTGGGCGAATGGGCCTGGCGAACCTTGGCGGCCGCGCCGCTGGATGAGCGCACGGCGGTCAAGATGATTGTGCCCCCGGACCCGACCGAGGTTAGTTGGCTGTACTGGAGCATCAACGTGTTGATCGGTGCGACGATGCTGGCTTGCCTGCTGCTTTGGTTGCGGCCGCATTGGCGCGATCTGGAGCGGCTCAAACGCACGGCTGAACGCTTCGGCAAAGGCCATTTGAGCGAACGTACGCAGATTGGCTCCAGCTCGAACATCGGCAGCCTGGCCCACGTGTTCGACACAATGGCCGGCGACATCGAGCGCTTGCTCAACCAGCAGCGCGATCTGCTCAATGCGGTGTCCCATGAATTGCGCACGCCATTGACCCGCCTCGATTTCGGCCTGGCCCTGGCGCTGTCCGATGACCTGCCGCCGGCCAGTCGCGAACGGCTGCAAGGGTTGGTGGCGCACATCCGCGAGCTGGATGAGTTGGTGCTGGAGTTGCTGTCTTACAGCCGTCTGCAGAACCCCGAGCTTCTGCCCGAACGCGTGGAGGTGGCGCTGGACGAGTTCATCGACAGTATCCTGGGCAGTGTTGACGAGGACCTGGCGGCGCCGGATGTGGTGATCGATGTGCTGCTGCACGGCACGCTGGAGCGTTTCGTGCTGGACCCGCGCCTGACGGCCCGGGCGTTGCAGAATCTGTTACGCAACGCCATGCGTTATTGCGAAAAGCGGATCCAGGTCGGCGTGCTGGTCGGCGTCCAGGGTTGCGAGATCTGGGTCGACGACGACGGTATCGGTATTCCTGACAGCGAGCGCGAGCGTGTGTTCGAACCGTTCTATCGCTTGGACCGCAGCCGCGACCGCGCCACGGGTGGTTTTGGCCTGGGCCTGGCCATCAGCCGTCGCGCCCTGCAAGCCCAGGGCGGTACGCTGACGGCGCAAGCTTCGCCGCTGGGTGGGGCGCGATTGCGCTTGTGGTTGCCAACGCGGTGAGGCTGGGGGAGGGGTCAGGCGTTTATTGCGCTCGATTCAATCAGCGCCACACCCGCTTGCTGCATCCGCCGGATTGCCGCCTCCATCGAGCCGTCGATATCAATGCCCCGACAGGCGTCGAGCACCACAAACGCATTGAACCCCGCCGCCCGGGCATCCAGCGCCGAGAACATCACGCAGAAATCCAGCGCCAGCCCCACCATGTACACCGTGTCGATGCCGCGCTCCTTGAGGTAGCCCGTCAAACCGGTGGGTGTCTGGCGGTCGGCTTCCATGAAGGCCGAATAGCTGTCGATGTCCGGGTTGCAACCCTTACGAATGATCAGTTGCGCGTGCGGCAGGTCCAGGGCCGGGTGCAGCGCGGCGCCTTGGGTGCCTTGTATGCAGTGGTCGGGCCACAGTTTCTGTTCGCCATAGGGCAGTTGAATGAGGTCGAACGGTTGCTTGTCCGGATGGCTGGAGGCAAACGAAGCGTGCCCGGCCGGATGCCAGTCCTGGGCCAGGATGACCTGCCTGAATGAACCACCCAGGCGGTTGATCAATGGCACGATTTCGTCACCCCCCGGTACGGCCAATTGGCCTCCGGGGATGAAGTCGTTCTGAACGTCTATTACCACTAACGCGGTGGTTGGGGCAGTCATGAATGGGTCTCCTGAAAAATGGCCTCCACAGCTTAGTAGAACGCAACAAGATGTCCTTCGTCGCAAATATTCCAGGGTTGATGGCTTTTTGATATTTGGTCGGTACGGCCGTACCACAATTGAGTACAATCGCCGCCTTTCAACCGGGCATGGAAGCAGTTCGGCTTTCCAGTCACGAGAAAAAACCATGCTCATCGGCAGTTACTCTCCGGCCCTTGTTTCAATTTCCCTGTTTGTTGCGGTACTGGCGTCCTACACCGCGCTGGACATGACCGGCCGCATCGCGACCACCCAGGGGCGCGCGGCGCATTGGTGGATGGCCGGCGGTTCCCTGGCAATGGGCGTCGGGGTCTGGTCCATGCATTTTATCGGCATGCTGGCGTTCACCTTGCCGGTGGAGCTTGGCTACGATGTGTCGATCACCGCCTTGTCCCTGCTGACTGCCATCCTGTCCTGCGGCTTTGCCCTGTGGTTGGTCAGTCAACCGCAATTGCCGGCGTGGCAACTGGCTTTCGGCGCGTTGATCATGGGCGCCGGCATCAGCGCCATGCATTACACCGGCATGGCGGCGCTGCGGATGCAGCCGGGTATTGATTATGACCCCTCGTTGTTCGGGGCTTCGCTGGTGATTGCGGTCGGCGCTTCGGCGGCCGCGTTGTGGATCGCCTTTCGCCTGCGCCAGAACATCCCCCATGTACGTCTGGCCCGCGCCGGCGCTGCTGTCGTGATGGGCCTGGCCATTGTCGGCATGCATTACACCGGCATGGCCGCAGCGCGCTTCAGCGACGGCAGCTTTTGCGGTGCTCTGGACGGCTTGAGTGGCAAGGGTCTGGACAATCTGGTGCTGATCACCACGTTGGCGGTACTGGCCATCGCCTTGCTCACGTCGATTCTCGATGCGCGCCTGGAGGCCCGGACCGCAGAGCTGGCCCAATCGCTGACTCTGGCCAACCGTGAGCTGACGCAACTGGCCCTGCACGACCCCCTCACCGAATTGCCCAACCGCGTGCTGCTGGCCGATCGTATCGGTCAGGCCATGCATCGGGTGCATGAGCAGGGCGGCTGTTTCGCCTTGATGTTCATCGACCTGGATGGCTTCAAACCGGTCAACGATGCTTTCGGCCATCACATGGGCGACCTGTTGCTGCGCGACGTGGCCCTGCGCCTGCGGGAAGACTTGCGCAGCCAGGACACCCTGGCGCGGATCGGCGGTGATGAGTTCGTGCTGTTGGTGCAACTGGCCGAGCCTGACGATGCGTTGCGCCTGGCGGCCCGCCAGGTCGGGCTGATCGGTCGCACATTCCGGGTGGCCGATCATGACCTACAGATATCCGCCAGTGTCGGCATCGCGCTTTATCCAGGCAACGGCCAGAGCGCCGAAGAGTTGCTGATGAATGCCGATGCGGCGATGTACCACGCCAAGGGCGCCGGCAAGAACGGCTACAGCTTTTTCGATGCCTCGATGAACAGCAACGCCCGCAAGCAACTGCAACTGCTGCAAGACCTGCGCATCGCCGTCGAGCAGCGCCAGTTCAGCCTCCATTACCAGCCCAAGTTCGACGCTGCCAACGGCCGTCCGGTGGGGGCTGAAGCCTTGTTGCGCTGGACGCATCCAACCCAGGGCCTGCTGATGCCCGATACCTTCATCGACCTTGCGGAAAAGACCGGGCTGATCATTCCCATCGGGGAATGGGTGTTGAACGAGGCCTGCCGCCAGATGCGCGAATGGTACGTGCTTGGCTACACCGACTGGCGCATCGCGGTGAACCTGTCGGCCTTGCAGTTCTGCCACGTGGGCCTGGTGCAGAGCGTCGCCACGGCGCTGGAAATTCATCATCTGCCGGCCAACAGCCTGACCCTGGAAATCACCGAAACCACGGCGATGAGCGATGCCGATGCAAGCATGACCGTGCTGCAGCAGCTCTCGGACATGGGCGTGGATTTGTCCATCGACGACTTTGGCACCGGTTATTCAAGCCTGATGTACCTCAAGCGTTTGCCGGCCAACGAGCTGAAGATCGATCGCGGTTTCGTCCGCGACCTGGAGCACGACAGTGATGATGCGGCGATTGTCTCGGCCATCGTCGCCCTCGGCCAGGCCCTGGGGCTGCGGATTGTTGCCGAAGGGGTGGAGACCGACGTGCAGCAGGATTTCCTGACTCAATTGGGTTGCGATTCGCTGCAGGGTTACCTGCTGGGCCACCCGCTGCCGGCCGAGCGCTTCCTGCAGGACATTCGCAAGGCACAACGGTTGGCGCTGGCCTGAGCGGCCGCTCAGGGAACGATGTCGAACGCCGTGCTCCCCAGCCGTTCGCCATTGACCAGCAGATGCACCGCATGCCGGCCCGCGTAGTGTCGGCGGGTGGTCAGTTCGCGAATATGCTGGGAGCGGCTGAGGCTGACGCACGCTAGGGCAGGCAGGTCGAAGGTCTTGAGCTTGAAGACTTTGGCCGAGGTGCCGCCCGAGGCTTTCACGTAGTCGATGGCATAGTCGATCACCAGGCGCTGGCTCTGCTCGAGGGTTGATTGCACCTTGAACGACAAGGTAATCGGTTCGCCGAGACGAATCACCGCCGGCGTGACCTGCAAGTCCAGCACCTGGATGTGCGCCTTGCCGCCGACGCCGATAACCGCCAGTGCCCGCGAATTGCCTTGTTTGATCAGGCTGCGCAAAGCATGGCGGGCGATCCATGCGGTATGGCGATCTTGCAGGGGCCAGCCTTCGATCCGGTCCAGCACCCAGTCAGGGTGCTGCTTGGTGATGTCGTTGAGATGATTGGCCACGGACTTGCGTACATACAGACTGTTGTCGGCCTTGAGGGCCTCAAGGATCGCGGCGGCGAGGTCGGGGTTGGCCTGGATCGGCTCCAGGTGGAACGACCAGGGCAAGCGCGGTCGACTGCCTTCGCTGGCCAGGCGACGGACGTGTTCGTTGGGGTCGTGCGCCCAGTCGTGCATGGCCTTGAGGGTGCGCGCCAGGTCATCGCGCAGGAAATGCCGCACGGCGAACTCCGAAGAGCCGAACCGGGTGAAATACTTGAGCGCATCCAGGGACAGGTCGAAGCTGTGCCGGCCGTAGGACGCCACGTAGTGGGGCAGGAACATGCTGACAAACATGCTGTTGAGTCGGGGCGCCAGGTCCCGCAGCACATCCAGCGACGCCTCGTACTCCAAGGGCAGTACCGCATGCAGGCACTCACTGACTCGCGCCATGCGTTGCATCACCGACAACTCGCTCAGCCCGTCATTGGCCATGTCCAGGAACGCCCGGCTATCGAAAGCCGGATACACCGCGCTCATTTCACTGGCGATGTGCTCAAGGCGTGTGGCGTTGAAGATTTCCTTGAGGGCAGGGGATGAGGTGGTGGCGGTGCTCATGGCGGGGTCCGTGCGGTGAGGTGTGTTGGACTTTATAGGGGATGTTGCTGCCAATGTGTAGTCCGGCCCGTGGCGAGGGAGCTTGCTCCCGTCGGGCTGCGCAACAGTCCAGCGGGAGCAAGCTCCCTCGCCACAGGGGCATCGCCTCAGACTTGCGCCACTTCACTCACATACTGGCGGATATGCCCCAACCCTCGTTCCACATAGGCCTCTTTCTCGCCCACCGGGGCAAAGTAATGCAGCACTTCCCGCGCGGTCTCCAGGCCCTTGAGCCGAGCCAGCACCCAGGCCGACAGGTACTGGGCGGAGAAACAGCCACCGGCGGTAGCGATGTTGCCATTGGCGTGGAACGCCTGGTTGACCACGTTGACACCCGCCGCCACGACCCATGGTTTACTGGTGGTGTCGGTGCAGGCCGGTGCCTGGCCGAGCAGCCCCAGGCGTGCCAGCAGGAATGTGCCGGAGCATTGGGAACCGAGCAACTGGCGCGTCGGGTCCAGGCGCAGCCGGCTCATGATGGCCGGGTTGTCGGCCACTTCCCGGGTCTTCATGCCGCTGCCAAACAACACGGCGTCGGCCTTGCAGGCCTGCTCCAGGTCGATCTGGGCGTCGATGGTCAAACCATTCATGGACGTGACGCGCGGGGTAGGTGAAGCGATGCTCACGCGCCAATCCTTATCGCCGATCAGGGAAATACGGCTGAGCATGCCGTAGGCAATCAGTGAGTCCAGTTCGTTGAAGCCGTCGAAGGTCAGAATGGCGATGTGCATGGCGAGCCCCGGTTTTTATAAATGGCTTTTTTGCCAGCCTACGCCGGTTGTCGGCATCACCGCCCCGTACAGTCGGCGACGGATTCGTCGCTACAGTAAAAGGAATGATTCGCCGCCGTTGAAGTCGGAGATTTCAGTATTCTCGAAATCACTGGAGTTTTTATGCGCAAGCCTACCCTGATCGCCAGCCTGGTCCTGATCGCCGGTCTCGGAGCCTTTGGCCCTGTGGCGCAAGCGGTCGAGGCCACCGGAGATGCGGTGGAACATTCACCCAACAATGGTCGCCGGTTGGTGGAGGCCGACCGGACGCCGTCTGAATATCAGCGCTCGGACAAGGCCATTAAAAACTGGAAGGAGAAGGGGCTCGAAGCACCCGAAGAAGGCGCGCAATGGGTGCAGATCCATGACAAATACGTGATGGTAGTAATTGCCTCCGGCCGCATTCTGAAAATCACCCCCGCCACACGCTAGTCCTTTGAGCTCACTTCGCCTTTGTCCCACAGGCGAACCAGCTCGCCGGGTGCCTGGTCTTCAGGCACCTGCAGCACCATTTCGTCGTCCTGGTCGTTGGCGCGATAGCGCACCTCGATCCGGAAAAAACGCTGGTCGCCACGCCCCGGTGCCGCCGAGTCCAGCGGCAGACACCCTTCCAGTACCGAACAGATACGCGTGCGCTGGTCGAGATCGCACTGGGAGAAATCGATTTCCCGAGGGCGAGTCAAGCCGGGCATCGCCGCCACGCCGCCCTGGCGGGACAGCCGCACCACGGCGTGATCATCGAGGTTTGGAAGGGGTTTCATCAGTGCTCCTCGGTTAAATCGACGCCAACCTGAGCCCAGCCGTTCTGCACCGCCTGCACTTCCCGGATGCCAAAGCGCTGGCGGGCGTGCTCGACGGTCAAGCGGGCGAAGTCGCTGAAGGAGGCGTCGTTGGCCAGTCTTCTGTCGCACAAGGTTTCATACCAGATCCGGCCGGCCTTTTCCCAGGCAAATCCGCCCAGCGTGGTGGCCGCCAGATAGAAGGCGCGGTTGGGAATGCCGGAATTGATGTGCACGCCGCCGTTGTCCTCGCGGGTGATGACGAATTCACGCATGTGCGCCGGTTGCGGGTCCTTGCCCAGCAGCGGGTCATCGTAGGCCGTGCCGGGGTTGGACATGCTGCGCAGGCCGTCACCGTTGATCTTGTCAGTGAGCAGGTCGGCGCCGATCAGCCAGTCGGCCTGGTCGGCGGTCTGTTCGAGGACGAACTGCTTGACCAGCACCCCGAATACATCGGACATGGACTCGTTCAACGCCCCAGACTGGTTGGCGTAGATCAATCCGGCTTCGCTTTCGGTCACGCCATGGGCCAACTCGTGGGCCACCACGTCGAGGGAGCGGGTGAAACGCTGGAAGATTTCGCCATCGCCGTCGCCGAACACCATCTGCGCGCCGTTCCAGAAGGCGTTTTCGTAGTCCTGGCCGTAATGCACGCTACCCACCAGGGCGAAGCCTTTGTTGTCGATGGAGTCGCGCCCCAGCACTTTCCAGAAAAAATCGTAGGTGGCGCCGAGGGCATCGTAGGCCTCGTCCACGGCCGGGTCGCCAGTGGCTGCCTGACCTTCGAGGCGTACCGGCTGGCCGGGCAGTTCCATGGTGTTTTGTGCGTCATGCACGCTGCGCTGGGGTTGGCCGGGCTTGCCGGGCCTGGGCAGCGCTGCGGCGGCGGGCGGGGTGTGCGGCGGACCGGGGTTGTGCCGCAGATTGCGTACGTGGGTCAGGGTGCCGAGGGCGCTGGAGCGTTGATGTTCGGAACCGTGGGCGATGATTCGGTTGAGGATATAGGGAGGAATGAAGCCGTGGAGCGGGCGAAAGTCGATCATCAGAACATCCTTATCTGAAATACAGGGTCGATACCCATGTGAACCGAAGCGACCGCTGCGGTTCCCTTGTGCACCCAATACACAAAAGTTTGCCAGCCACGAGGATTTCTGCGAAAACCCGCGCCTGAACCACACGGGAGTAGCCCATGAACGAAGAAGAACTGCAAATCATCGACCTGGAGCAGGGCGACGGCAAAAGCGTAGTCAAAGGCGCGCTGATCACCACCCAATACCGTGGCACGCTGGAAGACGGCACCGAATTCGATTCGTCCTACAGTCGAGGCAAACCTTTTCAGTGCGTGATTGGCACCGGCCGGGTGATCAAGGGCTGGGACGTCGGCCTGATGGGCATGAAGGTTGGCGGCAAGCGCAAGCTGTGGGTGCCGGCGAATCTGGCCTATGGCGAACGGTCCATGGGCGCTCACATCAAGCCGGGCGCCAATCTGATTTTCGAAATCGAGCTGCTGGAAGTGCTGACCCGCGACGATTGAAAGTGTTGCTACTATCTGAAGTCCTGCCATGGCTCGATTCGTCGGGGGGCGAAATATGAATGCAGAGCAACATGACCTTGGGGTGTCCCAGGTCGCCGCGGCCATTGCCGAACCGGCCCGCACCCGAATGCTGTGCGCGTTGATGGACGGCCATGCCCGAACCAGCACGGAGTTGGCAAGCATCGCCGACGTCAGTGCCTCTACCGCCAGCAGCCATTTGGCGAAGCTCAAGGAACTGGCCTTGGTGCGTTTGTACGTCCAGGGCCGACATCGCTATTACAGCCTGGCGGATAAGCGGGTTGCCCAGGCGCTGGAAGCGTTGATGGTGATCGGCCAGAACGCCGCCCCGACCTTCACCGCGCGCACCCCGGATCGCCTGCAATTCGCCCGCACCTGCTACGACCACATGGCCGGCACGCTGGCGGTGCGCATGCATGATCGGATGCTTGAAGCTGGATGGCTGGTGGATGTGGAAGGCAAAGGGTATCGCCTGAGTGACTCCGGCGAAGCGCTGTTCCAAGGGCTGGGCATTGATGTCCAGGCGCTTGCCGGTCAGCGACGCCGATTTGCCTGTCCATGCCTGGACTGGAGCATGCGCCGTCCGCACCTGGGGGGCGCCTTGGGCGCGGCGTTGCTGCAAGTGGCGATCAAGCGCAAATGGGTGGTTCAGGACCTGGATAGCCGGGCGCTGGGGTTGACGGCCAGTGGGCGCAAGGAAATGGCGGCGCGATTGGGTGTCGATGTCGAGGCGGATGTCGGACCTGCTGGCGCCATCGCGAGCAAGCTCGCTCCCACAGTGGAATTGCGCTGAACACATGATTTATGTCCACCGACAAACCCTGTGGGAGCGGGCTTGCCCGCGAAGGGGCCTTCACATCCAACATCCATGCAAGCTGATCCACCGCCATCGCGAGCAGGCTCGCTCCCACAGTGGAATTGCGCTGAACACATGATCGATGGCCACCGACAGACCCTGTGGGAGCGAGCTTGCCCGCGAAGGGGCCTTCACATCCAGCATCCATGCAAGCTGATTCACCGCCATCGCGAGCAGGCTCGCTCCCACAGTGGAATTGCGCTGAACACATGATCGATGGCCACCGACAAACCCTGTGGGAGCGGGCTTGCCCGCGAAGGGGCCTTCACATCCAACATCCATGCAAGCTGATCCACCGCCATCGCGAGCAAGCTCGCTCCCACAGTGGACCTGCGCTGAACACATGATCGATGGCCACCGACAGACCCTGTGGAGCGAGCTTGCCCGCGAAGGGGCCTTCACATCCAGCATCCATGCAAGCTGGTCCACCGCCTTCGCGAGCAAGCTCGCTCCCACAGTGGAATTGCGCTGAACACATGATTGATGGCCACCGACAGACCCTGTGGAGCGAGCTTGCCCGCGAAGGGGCCTTCACATCCAGCATCCATGCAAGCTGATCCACCGCTATCGCGAGCAAGCCCGCTCCCACAGTGGACCTGCGCTGAACACATGATCGATGGCCACCGACAGACCCTGTGGGAGCGAGCCTGCTCGCGATAGCCATTCCCGAACCACCCTCATTATCCAGCCATGTGCCTGCGCCGATACTCATCCGGCGTGGTGCCCATCATTTTGCGAAACATGCTGATGAACGCCGAGGCGCTGCTGTAGCCCAGGTCCAGGCCGATGGTTTCCACGCTCTGGCCACGTTCGAGCAGGGCCAGGGCTTCGATGACCTTCAGGCGCTGGCGCCATTCCACCAGTGACATGCCCAGGTCCCGCTGGGCCCGGCGCATCAGTGTGCGTTCGGTGGTGTTGGCGGCGCGGGCCAGTTGCGGCAAGGAGCGTGGGTCGCTGGGATTCGCCTCAAGGGTCCGCAACACGGGGCCCAGCAGTGGATCATCCGAGGAGGGCAAGTAACTGCCGGCATGAGGCGCCTGGATCAGCTTGTCCACCAGCACCTGCAACAAGCGCTGCTGCTCGGGCGTCTGAGGTTGGCTCGGCGGGTCGCTGCGCAGCTCTTCCAGCAACGCGCGGATCAGCGGGCTCAAGGTCAGCGCGCAAGGTACGGCCGGCAGCGCAGCGCACAGTTCGGCCGCCAGGTACAACGAACAATGACAGGCTTCATGCCGATTGAACCCAACGTGTTCCATGTCCGGCGGTAACCAGATGCCGTACTGCGGTGGTGCCAGGTAATGGTGCTGGGCGATCTCGATTTCCATCACCCCACTGTAGGAGTAGACGAACTCTCCCCAGGCATGCCGGTGCCGAGGGTAAGTAGCGTGGGCCGGCATGCAGGCGCTGCGAAAGAAAATCGGCGAGGGCAGGGCCGCGTCGAACGGAGGAATCTTCAGATGTTGAGCTGGAGGCTGCATATCGACCGTAATGGCGGATTACCGGGATGGCTTGTCGGGTAATCACTATATCCAGCAAAGGTGTCAGGCAGACAATCCTTTCATCCATTTCTGCCCAAGGACCTTTCCCATGACCACCCGCCGCGCCCTGGATGGCCAGGTCAGTGCCCTGATGACGGGCCTCTGTGCCATCTGGGGTTTCCAGCAAGTCGCGATCAAGGCCAGCGCCGCCGACATGGCGCCGATGCTGCAACTGGGCGTGCGCTCGGCCATCGCTGCGGTACTGGTCTGGCTGTTGGTGCTGGCGCGCGGTGAACGCCTGTCCCTGGCCGATGGCAGTTGGCGTCCCGGCCTGTTGGTGGGGCTGTTGTTTGCCCTGGAGTTCGTGATGGTGGGCGAAGGCCTGCGCCATACGACGGCTTCGCACATGGTGATTTTCCTCTACACCGCGCCGATGTTCGCCGCTCTGGGCCTGCACTGGAAACTGCCGAGCGAACGTCTAAAACCTCTGCAATGGCTGGGTATCGCCGTGGCATTCGGCGGTATTGTTGTGGCGTTCAGCGGAGGGACGGGGGCGGCGAACGGCAGTTCGTTACTGGGTGATGGAATGGGGCTGCTGGCCGGTGCGCTCTGGGGGGCTACGACGGTGACGGTGCGTTGTTCACGCTTGACGAACCTGCCCGCCAGCCAGACGTTGCTGTACCAATTGGTCGGCGCCGGGGTGCTGCTGGTAGGGATGTCGGTGGTGCTGGGGCAAACGTCGATCAACCCCACACCGCAACTGCTGGCTAGCCTGGCCTTTCAAGTGTTGCTGGTGTCTTTCGCCAGTTTTCTGATCTGGTTTTCCCTGCTGCGCCGCTACCTGGCTTCGCAGTTGGGGGTGCTGTCGTTCATGACGCCGCTGTTTGGCATCGGTTTTGGTGTCTGGTTATTGGATGAACCGCTGGAGCCGAACTTCATCGTCGGTGCCGCTCTGGTGCTGAGCGGTATTGTGCTGGTCAGTGGTGCCGGGTGGTTTTACCAGCGCTGGGGGCAATGGGGATTATTGCGTCGGGGGTAGTAGGTACAGATCCATGTGGCGACGGAGCAAGCTCCCTCGCCACATGAGCGCTGCTTAGACCTTGACGATCCAGCCAGCCGGCGCTTCCACGTCGCCGGTCTGCACGCCGGTCAGCTCTTTGTAGAGCTTCTGGGTGATCGGGCCGACTTCGGTTTCGCTGTGGAACACGTGCAGCTTGTCCTTGTAGCTGATGCCGCCAATAGGAGTGATGACCGCAGCGGTACCGCAGGCGCCGGCTTCCTTGAAGTCCGACAGTTTGTCGATGAACACGTCGCCTTCGATCACTTCCAGGCCCAGGCGCGATTTGGCCAGTTCGATCAGCGACAGGCGGGTGATGCCCGGCAGGACCGAAGGGGATTTGGGGGTGACGAATTTGTTGTCATGGGTGATGCCGAAGAAGTTCGCCGAGCCGACTTCCTCGATTTTCGAATGGGTCATCGGGTCCAGGTAGATGCAGTCGGCGAAACTGGCCTTTTTAGCCTGGGAGCCGGGCATCAGGCTGGCGGCGTAGTTGCCACCGACCTTGGCCGCGCCAGTGCCTTGTGGGGCGGCACGGTCGTAGCTGGAGATCAGGAAGTTGTGCGGGGTCAGGCCGCCCTTGAAGTAGGCGCCGACCGGGATGCAGAAGATCGAGAAGATGAACTCGGGTGCGGTGCGCACGCCGATGTTGTCACCCACGCCGATCACGAACGGGCGCAGGTACAACGCGCCGCCAGTGCCATAAGGCGGGATGAAGCGCTCGTTGGCGCGGACCACTTGCTTGCAGGCTTCGACGAACTGCTCGGTCTCGACTTGCGGCATCAGCAGGCGCGCGCAGCTGCGCTGCATGCGGGCGGCGTTCTGGTCAGGGCGGAACAGGTTGATCGAACCGTCCTTGCAGCGATAGGCCTTCAGGCCTTCGAAACACTGCTGACCGTAGTGCAGGGCGGTGGAGCCCTCGCTGATGTGCAGCACGTTGTCGTCGGTCAGGGTGCCGGCGTCCCAGGCGCCATCGCGCCAGTGCGACAGGTAGCGCTTGTCGGTCTTGATGTAGTCAAAGCCCAGTTTGTCCCAATTGATGCTCTCGTTACCCATGACACCCTCTATTTCTTAACAACCGTCGAAACGGTTCAAGGCTTCTGACGTTTTTTGGATGGGGACAACAATACTTCATTCCGGGGCTGTTTCGCAGCCCGCACGATAAGGGGCAGGCAGATAAATGATGGTGTTCTTGAAAATCGCGAGCAAGCTCGCTCCCACAGGTGATCTCGGTCGTTCATGCGAACGCAATTCCCTGTGGGAGCGAGCTTGCTCGCGAAGGGGCCCTCACTCACACCACCAACTCCCCTGAATCACAGATGCAACGCATGCCCCAACGCTCGCAACGCCGCTTCCTGCACCGCCTCGCCCAGCGTCGGGTGGGCGTGGATGGTGCCGGCGATGTCTTCCAGGCGAGCGCCCATTTCCAGGGACTGGCCGAACGCGGTGGACAGCTCCGAGACGCCAACGCCAACCGCTTGCCAACCGACGATCAGGTGATTGTCCCGCCGTGCCACGACCCGCACGAAGCCACTTTTCGATTCCAGGGTCATGGCCCGGCCATTGGCGGCGAACGGGAAGCTGGAAACGATGCAGTCGAGCCCGGCGGCCTTGGCCTCGTCCGGCGTCTGGCCGACCACCACCAGTTCCGGATCGGTGAAGCACACCGCTGCGATGGCCGTCGGGTTGAACTCGCGATGCTGACCCGCGATCAGTTCGGCGACCATTTCGCCCTGAGCCATGGCCCGGTGGGCGAGCATCGGTTCGCCGCTCAAATCACCGATGGCCCAGACATTGCGCATGCTGGTCTGGCAACGATTGTCGATTTTCACCGCCGAACCGTTCATCGCCAAGTCCAACGCTTCGAGGTTCCAGCCCTGGGTGTTAGGTTTGCGACCAACGGCCACCAGCACCCGGTCGGTCTCCAGGTCCAGCGTCTCGCCAGCGGGATCGCGCACTTGCAACGTGCTGGCCTGGGCATCGAAACCTTCGACGCTGTGCTTGAGGTACAGCTTCACGCCCAACTGCTTGAGTGCCTCGTGCACCGGTTGGGTCAGTTCGCCGTCGTAGGCTGGCAGGATCCGTTCCTGGGCCTCGACCACGCTGACTTCGGCGCCGAGCTTGCGGTAGGCGATGCCCAGTTCCAGGCCGATGTAACCACCGCCCACCACCACCAAATGCTTGGGCACCGAGGTCGGGGCGAGGGCTTCGGTGGAGGAAATGATCGGCCCGCCAATCGGCAGCATCGGCAGGTCGACGCTTTTCGAACCGGTGGCCAGCAGCAGGTGTTCGCACTGGATGCGGGTGTCGCCGACGTCAACGGTTTTGCCATCGACTACATTGGCCCAGCCGTGAATGACCTGGACCTTGTGCTTTTTCAGCAGGGTCGCGACGCCGGTGGTCAGCCGATCGACGATGCCGTCCTTCCATTCCACGCTCTTGCCGATGTCCAGGCTTGGCGCTGACACCGTGATACCCAGGACCGAGTCCTGGCTGTGGTGCCGTGTCTGATGGAACTGCTCGGCGACGTGAATCAACGCCTTGGACGGGATGCAGCCGATGTTCAGGCAAGTTCCGCCCAACGCCTGGCCCTCCACCAGAATGGTCGGGATGCCCAACTGACCGGCGCGAATCGCCGCCACATAGCCACCGGGGCCGCCGCCGATGATCAGCAGCGTGGTGTTCAAAGTTTGCATGGCCTGCTCCATTGATGATTAGTCCACAAACAGCGTGGCGGGCTGTTCGAGCAGGCCGCGCAGGGCCTGGATGAATTGCGCCGCGTCCATGCCGTCGACCACTCGGTGATCGAAGGAACTGGAGAGGTTCATCATCTTGCGGATCACGATCTGGCCTTTGATCACCATGGGCCGTTCGACAATCTTGTTCACGCCGACGATCGCCACTTCCGGCAGGTTCAGCACCGGAGTGCTGACGATGCCGCCCAACGCACCGAGGCTGGTCAGGGTGATGGTCGAGCCGGACAGCTCATCGCGGCTGGCCTTGCCATTGCGGGCCGCGGTTGCCAGACGTGAGATTTCTGCCGCGCTGTCCCACAAACTACGGGCTTCGGCGTGACGCACCACCGGTACCATCAGGCCCACATCGCTCTGGGTGGCGACGCCGACATGCACAGCGCCCGAACGGTGGATGACCTGGGCCTCGTCGTCATAACGGGCGTTCATTTGCGGGAAGTCCCGCAGGGCCACGACCAGGGCGCGGACCAGGAATGGCAGCAAGGTCAGCTTGCCGCGATGGGCACCGTGCTTTTCATTCAAATGCACCCGCAGCTCTTCCAGGGCGGTGACGTCGATTTCCTCGACGTAGCTGAAATGCGCGGCGCGCTGGGTCGCTTCCTGCATGCGCTGGGCGATCTTGCGGCGCATGCCGATCACCGGGATCTGCTGTTCGTCGTGGCGTTCGGCATAACCCGAGCTGCCTCTGGCCGGGGTCGATGAACCCTGCGCCAGATAGGCTTCGAGGTCTTCATGCAGGATACGCCCGGCCGGGCCACTGCCCTGGACCAGGCGCAATTGAATGCCCAGGTCCAGCGCGTGTTTGCGTACGGCCGGGGAGGCCAGCGGCCGCTCGTCCGGATCGCGGGCCACCGGCGCTTGCGGCGCGGGGCGTGGCGCAGCAGCGGGTTGTTCTATCGTCGGCACAGGCGTTGCCACCGGCGCGGATTTCAGCGCTGGCGCGGCGACGGCGGGTTGCGCCGATTCCTTGAGGTTGCCGGCACCTTCGACTTCAATGCGGATCAGTTCGCTGCCCACCGCCATGACTTCGCCGGGCTCGCCGCCCAAGGCGATAACCCGGCCATGCACCGGCGAGGGGATATCGACCATGGCCTTGTCGGTCATGACATCGGCCAGCACTTGGTCTTCGACCACCATGTCGCCAACCTTGACGTGCCACACCGACAGTTCAACTTCGGCGATGCCTTCGCCAATGTCCGGCATCTTGATAACGTGCGTGCCCATTCAGACCTCCATGACCCGTTTCAACGCCGCACCCACACGGGACGGCCCTGGGAAATACGCCCACTCCTGCGCGTGCGGGTAGGGGGTGTCCCAACCGGTGACACGCTCGATGGGCGCTTCCAGGTGGTGGAAGCAGTGTTCTTGCACCAACGACACCAGCTCGGCGCCGAAACCGCAGGTGCGGGTGGCTTCGTGGACGACCACACAGCGGCCGGTTTTTTTCACGGATTTGACGATGGTCTCAAGGTCCAGTGGCCAGAGGCTGCGCAGGTCGATGACTTCGGCGTCGATGCCGGTTTCTTCGGCGGCGGCCTGGGACACATACACTGTGGTGCCGTAGGTGAGGATGGTCACGTCCTTGCCCGGGCGGGTGATGGCGGCGACATCCAGCGGCACTGTGTAGTAGCCGTCCGGCACCTGCGCCGACGGGTGTTTCGACCATGGGGTTACCGGGCGGTCGTGGTGGCCGTCGAACGGGCCGTTATACAGGCGCTTGGGTTCGAGGAAGATCACCGGGTCATCGTTTTCGATGGAGGCGATCAGCAGGCCCTTGGCGTCGTAAGGGTTCGATGGCATGACGGTGCGCAAGCCGCAAACCTGGGTGAACATCGCTTCGATGCTCTGGCTGTGAGTCTGGCCGCCATAGATGCCGCCGCCGCAGGGCATGCGCAGGGTCATCGGCGCGGTGAACTCGCCGGCCGAGCGATAGCGCAGGCGCGCCGCTTCGGAAATGATCTGGTCCGAGGCCGGGTAGACATAGTCGGCGAACTGGATCTCGGCCACCGGCCGCAACCCGTAGGCGCCCATACCCACGGCCACGCCGACGATACCGCTCTCGGAAATCGGCGCGTCGAACACCCGCGAGGTGCCGTACTTGTTCTGCAGGCCTTCGGTGCAGCGGAAGACGCCGCCGAAGTAGCCCACGTCCTGGCCGAACACCACGACGTTGTCGTCGCGCTCGAGCATCACGTCCATGGCCGAGCGCAGGGCCTGGATCATGGTCATGGTGGTAGTGGTCATGGCGGTGTCCAGCTGGATATTGTTGTTGTGATCGTTCATGTCAGATCCCCAACTCCTGACGCTGGCGCTTCAAGTGCTCCGGCATCTCTTTGTAGACGTCTTCGAACATGGTCGCGGCGCTTGGGATCTGCCCGCCGGCGAGGGTGCCGTACTGCTCGGCTTCCTTCTGCGCAGCGATCACCTCGGCTTCGAGTTCGGCGCTGACGGCGGCATGTTCCTCTTCGGACCAGTGGCCGATTTTCACCAGATGCTGCTTGAGGCGCGCAATCGGGTCGCCCAGCGGGAAGTGGCTCCAGTCGTCGGCGGGACGGTATTTGGACGGATCATCGGAAGTGGAGTGCGGGCCGGCGCGGTAGGTCACCCATTCGATCAGCGCCGGGCCGAGGTTGCGGCGGGCGCGTTCGGCGGCCCAGCGCGAAGCGGCGTAGACCGCCATGAAGTCGTTGCCATCGACACGCAGAGAGGCGATGCCGCAACCGACGCCGCGTCCGGCGAAGGTGGTGGCTTCACCGCCGGCAATGGCCTGGAAGGTGGAGATCGCCCACTGGTTGTTGACCACGTTGAGGATCACCGGCGCCCGGTAGACGTGGGCGAAGGTCAGGGCGGTGTGAAAGTCCGATTCGGCGGTGGCGCCGTCACCGATCCAGGCCGAGGCGATCTTGGTGTCGCCCTTGATCGCCGAGGCCATGCCCCAGCCCACGCCCTGGATGAATTGCGTGGCCAGGTTGCCGGAAATGGTGAAAAAACCGGCGTCCTTGACCGAGTACATGATCGGCAACTGCCGGCCCTTGAGCGGATCGCGCTCGTTGGACAGCAGTTGGCAGATCATGCCCACCAACGGCACCTCGCGGGCCATCAGGATGCTTTGCTGGCGATAGGTGGGAAAGCACATGTCATCGATGTTCAGCGCCAGGGCCTGGCCGCTGCCGATGGCTTCCTCGCCGAGGCTCTGCATGTAGAACGACATTTTTTTCTGGCGCTGGGCGACCACCATGCGGTTGTCGTAGATGCGCGTCTTGAGCATGGCGCGCATGCCTTTGCGCAGGATCTCGAGAGGCACGTCTTCGGCCCATGGGCCGTGGGCATTGCCCTGGTCATCGAGCACGCGAATCAGCCCGCGGGCCAGGTCGGCCGTGTCGGACGGTTCAACGTCGATGGAGGGTTTGCGCACCGTGCCGGCATCGCTTAGATGCAGGTAGGAGAAGTCGGTCTGGCAGCCGGGACGGCCCGAGGGTTCGGGGACGTGCAGGCGTAGCGGTTCATACGCTGGGTTCATGGCTTTCTACGCTCGATCTTGTGAATTTCTTGTAGTGGGCGCGCTAGCTGACGAACTTTCCCGGGTAAGGAAAATTGTCCTACAACAATCATAGGCTCGACGCAGAAGAATATTTTTCTCTGTTGGGTTGCTGTTCAGATCATTTGCAGATAAAAAATCTGCACAACGATAAAAAACAGGATTATTTGTCTCATGCGTAAATTGGATCGCACCGACATCGGCATTCTGAACAGCCTTCAGGAAAACGCCCGCATCACCAACGCCGAGCTTGCCCGGTCGGTCAATCTATCGCCCACGCCTTGCTTCAACCGGGTCCGGGCCATGGAGGAGCTGGGGGTGATACGCGAGCAAGTCACGCTGCTGGATGCCGATCTGCTGGGCCTGCATGTCAACGTGTTCATCCACGTGAGCCTGGAAAAACAGGTGGAGGAGGCGTTGCAGCACTTCGAAGAGGCGATCTCCGACCGACCGGAGGTGATGGAGTGCTACCTGATGGCAGGCGACCCGGATTATCTGATCCGCGTGCTGGTGCCGTCGATCCAGTCGCTGGAGCGCTTCATGATGGACTTTCTGACCAAGGTCCCGGGGGTGGCGAATATCCGTTCAAGCTTTGCGCTCAAGCAGGTGCGTTACAAGACGGCGCTGCCTCTGCCGGCCAACGGATTGACCTTGGGGACCTGACGCCCAGACGAGCGGGAGAGAAACCTGTCTGGAGGGATTACAGGAGTCGACACTGCATCGAAAACCCCAGCGTCACTGACTGCCCTTGCTCCAGCAAGCGCAACCCTGGCCGCCCTGGCAGGTGGTGGGCATTGACCGGATGGCTGACCGGCTCGATGCAAAAGAAATCCAGGCCCACGGGACAGTACAGCAAGAAGTATTCGCTGCCGCTGGCTCGGCATTCCAGCTCATAACCCAGGTCCGGTTGCTGGATCAGGCAATGCCCGTCCCAGCCGCCAAAGCCGTTGTCCACCAGTGTGTCCGGCAGTAAGCGGGGTTGTTGGAAGTCCCAGATTCGAGGAACGCTGCCCAACGTGGTTGGCAGTTTTTTCTCATCGCACATCCAGACTTCGGTCGCACGGGTTTGCAGGCGTGTGCCAGCAGTGCGCGGGAAGTACGGGTGCAAACCCAGCCCGTGCCACGCGGCCTGTTCGGCCAGGTGGGTGACGTGCATCGCGATCTGTAACTGACCGCCGCTCAAGCGGATCCGCAGGCTGGCGCAATAGCCGAATGGATGTTGGCTGTCGAGCTGCAACAAGGCTTCCTGGGCGCTTTGCTCTATCACTTGCCACGGTTGTTGCCAGGCGCTGCCATGGATCGGGAACGGGTCGTTGGGGCTGTTGGCTTCCAAGGCGAGCCAGCCGCCCGGACAGTCGAAACCTGCATTGGCGATCCGGTTCGACCATGGGATCAGCGGGAAGCAGCCGAGCTTGCCGGGCAGGCCGTTTTCCACGGCCTGGGGCGCGGGCGGGCGCAACAGCGGCTGGCCGCTGCCGCGCAACGTCCAACTGACCAGGCTGGCACCCAGGTGCGGGGCCAGGGTCAGGCGAGTCTGTTCGTCTTCGAGTTGGAGAAGAGGCGGGGTCATGTTGGCTTGTCTGCTGGGTTGGAAAAAACTTCGGGACGACTCTTGTGTGCATGCTTTTGTGGCGAGGGAGCTTGCTCCCGCTCGGCTGCGCAGCAGACGCCCGGAGTCAAAAACCTATGGGCCTGCTTCGCAGTCCAGCGGGAGCAAGCTCCCTCGCCACAAGGGGGCTTGCTCATTTATAGGGTTACAACACCAGACGCGGCAACCACAGCGAGATCGCCGGAATGTAGGTCACGGCCAGCAACACCAGGAACAGCACGCCGTAGAACGGCAGCAGGGCCTTGACGGTGCTTTCGATACTGACCTTGCCAATGGCGGAGCCAACGAACAGCACTGCTCCCACCGGCGGAGTAATGAGCCCGATACCCAGGTTCACCAGCATGATCATGCCGAACTGCACCGGGTCCACGCCGATGCCCATGATCACCGGCATCAGGATCGGGGTCAGGATCAGGATCAGCGGCGCCATGTCCATCACCGTACCCAGGACCAGCAGCATCGCGTTGATGCACATCAGGATCACGTAGCGGTTGTCGGAGATAGTCAGGAACAGGGTGGTGATTTTCGCCGGGATCTGCATCAGCGTCATGATGTAGCCGAAGCTGGCGGCGAAGCCGATCAGGATCATCACGATCGAGATGGTACGCACCGTGCGATGCATCAGTTTCGGCAACTCACTCCACTTGTAGTCGCGGTAAATGCACATGGTCACGAAGAATGCCCAGAGCACAGCGATAGCGGCCGATTCGGTGGCGGTGAAAACACCCGAGAGGATGCCGCCGAGGATGATGAACATGGTCATCATGCCCCACATGGCTTCCCGGCAGATTTTCAGCGCCTGCTTGAGGGGAATCACTTCGCCCTTGGGGTAGTTGCGCTTCTTCGCGAAGATCAGGCACAACACCATCAGGCAGGCGTTCATCAGCAGGCCCGGCACGATGCCGGCCATGAACAGCGCACCGATGGAAACCGTACCGCCGGCTGCCAGGGAGTACAGCACCGCGTTATGGCTGGGCGGGGTCAGCAGGGCTTGTACCGAACCACTGACGGTCACTGCGGTGGAGAACTCCCGCGGGTAGCCGCGGCGTTCCATCTCCGGGATCAGTACCGAACCCACCGAGGCGGTGTCGGCCACTGAGGATCCGGAAATGGCACCGAAGAACGTCGAGGCCATGAGGTTGACCAGTGACAGACCGCCGCGCACGAAACCCACCAGCACACCGGCGAAGGCCACCAGCCGGCGAGACATACCACCCTCGGCCATGATTGCACCGGCCAGGACGAAGAACGGAATGGCCAGCAACGAAAATTTATTCACCCCGCCCGCGACCTGGATCATCACGGCCTGGAATGGAATATCGATCCACCACGCGCCGATCAGCGCAGCGGCACCCAGGGCGTAGGCGACCGGCATGCCGATCAGGATTAACAGGAAAAAACTGCCCAGCAGAATCAGAGCGTCCATTAAGCGGCACCTTCACTTTCTTCGACCAGGTCGAACTGCACGACCCGGCGCTTGCTCTGATCACCGAGCAAGAGTTTTTCCAGGACAAAAATCAGGGTCAGAAAACCACCGACCGGTATGGGCATGTACGTGATGCCGACCCGCAGTGTGGGCAGGGCGCTCATGTACTGGTTCCAGGTGGACAGGCAGAGTTTGGTGCCGCCGCTGATCATGAAGATGCAGATCACCGCCATCAGCAGTTGGGAAAACACCGATGCCGCGGTTTTCAAGTGAGGGGGCAGGCGGTTGGTGAGCATGTCCACGGCCATGTGCGCACCAGCGCGGTAACTGGCGGCGGCGCCGATGAACGTGAACACGATCATCAGCAAAATCGCGGTGGGTTCCGGCCAGCTTGAGCCGGTACCCAGCACGTAGCGGGCGAACACGCCCCAGGGAATCATCAGAGCAATTGCCAGGACAGAGAGGCCGGCGACCCAGATGCAAGTCATGTAAATCTTGTCGTTGATGCGCAGCAGCAAATTCTTCATCGGGTTCCACCGTAACCGGGCGCGCCCGTGACATCGGGCGCACCTGGCCTTTTCAAGTACAGATTGAGAGGTGTTACTGAACGGCTTCGATACGCTTGATCAGGTCGGCGTACGGTGCACCGTATTTGGCCCGGATCGGTGCGGTGGCGTCATAGAAGGGTTTCTTGTCGACGGTGATGAACTCAACGCCCGCGGCCTTGAGTTTCTCTTCACTGGCGGCAGTCTTCTTGTCCCACAATTCGCGCTCGTCCAGCTGGGATTGTTTGGCCGCTTTTTTCACCAGGGCTTGCTGCTCGGGGGTGAGTTTTTCCCAGGTGAACTTGGACATCACCACCGGCTCCGGCAGGATCAGGTGGCCGGTCAAACTGTAGTACTTGGCGTTCTGGTAGTGGTTGTGCTCGAGCATGGTCGGCGGGTTGTTTTCCGCACCGTCGATCACGCCGGTCTGCAGAGCACTGAAGATTTCACCGGTGTCCATGGCAATCCCGTTACCGCCCATGGCGTTGAGGGTCTCGATGAACATCGGGTTGCCCATGACACGAATTTTCATGCCATGCATGTCTTCGGGCTTGTGCACGGGTTTCTTGGTGTAGAGGTTGCGAGTACCGCCGTCCATCCAGGCCAGGGCCACCAGGTTGAATTCGGAGTTGGTGATCTTGTCGAGGATTTCCTGGCCGATTTCACCGTCGATGATCTTGCGCATGTGCGCCTGGTCACGGAACACGAATGGCATGTTGAAGACGTTTACGTCCGGCACCACCGGCCCAACGATGCCCAGGCTGACGCGGGCCATCTGGACGGCACCGACCTGAAGCTGCTCGATGACTTCTTTTTCCGAGCCCAACACACCGCCGGAATACATCTTGAAGGTGAACGGGTCTTTCTGGCCTTTACTTTCCTCGACCAGCGTCTTGCCGAGGATTTTTTCCGCTTCCACGGTTGGATAGCCATCAGGATGGATATCGGCAAACTTGATCTCAAGAGCCTGTGCCGCTTGCGCAAGGAAGGCCAGGGGGAGGGCTGCGATCAGAAGCGTGCGTTTGAAATTCATGGTCAATCTCCAGTGTTGTTGTTTTTATGTCTATCGAATGAAGCGGCAATGCAGGTCAGTTGGCGGCGGGTTTCGATCCTCCGAAAGCCGTTTCAGCAAGGCCCTTGACGCCGGGGTTGAGGGCAAACACGCCCCCGGCCAGGGACTGCGGATCAGTGTCGTCGCCAGGGCGGATCGAGGTGACGAACAGGGTGTCCAGACGGCTGCCGCCAAAGGCGCACATCGTCGGTTTCTTCACCGGCACCGCCAAAGAGCGATCCAGTCGGCCATCCGGGGTGAAACGATGGATGAGGCCGGCATCGTTGGCGCAGATCCAATAGCAACCTTCTGCGTCCACCGCCGCGCCGTCCGGGCGTCCGGCCAGGGGCATCATGTCGACGAACAGCCGTCGGTTGGAGGGCGTGCCGCTGTCGATGTCGTAATCGAAAGCCCAGATCTGCTGGATCAACGGATGTGAGTCGGAGAGGTACATCGTGCGCCCATCCGGGCTGAAGCCCAGGCCATTGGGCACGATGAACCCGCTCAGTTGTGCCTCGACCGGCCCGCGCTGTCCGCCATCGAAGCGGTACATCCGCCCCTGGTCGGCGTTGGCCCCCATGTTCAGCACCATGCTGCCGGCCCAGAAACGGCCCTGGCGGTCGCAACGGCCATCGTTGAGGCGCATGTCGGTGCGGGCGTGCTCGACACTGGCGCACAATTCGCTGTCCAGGCTGCCGTCATCAAAGGGGTGCAGGCGAAAGAAACCACTCTCCATGCCGGCGATCCAACCCCCGTCCTGGTGACGGGCGATGCAGGCGAGCATTTCGGGGGTTTCCCAGCCTTTGAGCTGTCCGGTTCCGGCATTCCAGCACTGCAACCCACCGCTGGGAATGTCCACCCAGTACAGGGCGTTCTCCTCGGGAACCCACACTGGGCTCTCACCGACGGCGTTGCGTGCATCGACAATCAATTCGGCTTGCATGGCGATTCCTTGGTTCGTTCGTATCCCATGAAAAACAGGCGAATCAGTCGTCGAACGGGCCGGCTGCGACAAAGGCGCCACCCTGGTAGACCCTGGCCGGGTCATCGGCGGCCGGCATCGGCTGCGCTTCGACCTTGTCACGGAAGATTTCGGAGCTGTCCTTGGGCTGGTAGCCCAGGTGCGCGGCCTGGCTGTTGTCCCACCAGACGTCGCGGTTGGCGGACATGCCATACACCACGGTGTGGCCGACTTTCGGGGTATAGAGCGAGCATTCGATCAGTTGGGTGAGGTCGTCGAAGCTCAGCCAGGTGCTCATCATCCGGCGGTTTTGTGGCTCGGGGAACGACGAGCCAATGCGGATGCTCACGGTTTCGATGCCGTAGCGATCGAAGTAAAAACTGGCCATGTCTTCGCCGTAGGACTTGGACAAGCCGTAGTAGCCATCCGGACGGCGAGGGGATAGGGCATCGAGGGCCTCGTCCTGCTTGTAGAAACCGATGACGTGGTTGGAACTGGCGAAGATCACGCGCTTGACGCCATGCTTGCGGGCGGCTTCATAGATGTGGAACACGCCGCTGATGTTGGCGCCGAGGATTTCTTCGAACGGACGCTCTACCGAAACACCGCCGAAATGCAAAATGGCATCGACGCCTTCCACCAGTTGATGCACCGCCTGTTTATCAGACAGGTCGCACGGCACCACTTCTTCACTTTCATCAATGGCCGGGGCCATGTTGGCGATGTCCGACAGGCGAATGTGGCGGGCGAAAGGCTTGAGGCGTTCACGCAAGACTTTGCCCAGGCCGCCGGCAGCACCGGTCAGCAGCAGACGATTGAAGGGGTGGCGAATGTGTGTCGTAGTCATGAAATTACCTGAGCAAACGGTGAGAGGTATCAGTTGTTATAAGTTGTCGTACGACCGAGAGGGAATATCCTTATCCTACCGCTACCTTGTCAACGTTTGATCGACGAATCGCTCTACAACGGCGTCCCTGCCTTTGGCTGTCGCGTCGCCATGGCCCTTTTGAAAAGCGACCATGGCGACCGATCCCGGCTTAAAGAAGCGAGATCGGGTAGCTGACGATCAAGCGGTTTTCATCGAACTCGTTGTTGCTGAAGTCTCGACGAATCGACGCGTTACGCCATTTCACATTGAGACTCTTCAACGCACCGCTTTGTACGGTGTAGGCCAGTTCGCTTTCGCGACCCCATTCCTTACCGTCGGTGATGGTGCCG